>CANBYM010000103.1 GCA_947373605.1 Comamonadaceae bacterium | reverse complement strand
ACTATTGGGGCATGTTATTCATAACGTGAACGCCGCCAAATTAACGCAAGCAAAGTCCAGAAGAGATGAATTAAGAAAATTAAAACAGTAGTCACCATATGACTATATAGATATAAAATGCTGAGACAAAAGAAAAGCAGCCTTTAAAGAGGCTGCTTTTTCGCGTTCTTAATAACTATATGGACTTAAACTTCAAGAATTTCCATTATTTAAAACGCAGTGGGCTTTTTGTTTTGTACTGCCTTTTCCCAAAGAGTCTAAACACTTCGCTGAGGTAGCAGATCAACGCACACACGCTTGAAAACATTAGGGCAAGGGGTAGCTAGCGACGAGGATAAAAAGTAGCTGCAGCGATTGCTTTACATTTTGAAGCAATAAAGAGTGAAGAGTTGACCACTAAACCTTGTATGCAGCAAATGCCTCATCAATTTGCGTACCGTCCATAATTGACTTAATTATTTCCTCATAGTTACTTTTTACGGATTGGTATACAAAGCTTTCTTTATTGCCAGAAAAGTGATCCCATGCCAACTTCCGCGCAGCATCTTCTGTAATTTTCTTTTTAGGCGCAGTAATTTTTCTGGAACTCTCTAAAAATAGATTGAAGTCGCTTGACACTGAACTCCAATCAAATCCATACACTTTTGAGCGAACTGCAATAGGGTCAAATGACCTCAAAAATCCAGACCCACACTCTCCCTCAGTTTTATTAACGACTAACGAGGTTAAATCTGGTAAATCACGTTCGTCAGTAAAAATTCTAACTACGTCTAACCTTCTACCTGCAGACACTGCAATTGCATTCTGCACTGTAGCATTTGAAGAATTTAATAATTTCGCGTTTGCAACCAGATCGCCATAAGTGATTATTTCATTACGCTTTGCGACTTGAAGCAATATTGGGTAGTATGCTGATGCAAGTTCAATATCCACAATCGTTACATTTGCATAACGTGTTTCATCTAGTGTCGCCATATGTCACCATGCGCTGGATTTCGATACAGCAAGTTTAACTCATTGACAAGCGTGGCGAGGGAATTGTGACACAACAGATCAACGCATCCATACTTGGAAGCATTTGGAAAGTCTTACTTTCTCGCAATCCACTTTCGTGCAAGAAAAAATACAACCACAAATGGTGCAGTCTTGCTACCCGTATATTTATTATTCGTAATTTCGAATGCACATACCAGAAAAATTGCAATGGCATATGCCAATCGTATACGGTATGCCGCAATAAAAATGCGCCCCCTCTTTAATGTGCTTGAAATAATATAGGTAAGCAGGGTATAGTATAGACCACATTAATAATGATGAAAATATTATAGTTACCAGTGTAACGATGGTTGTCATATCCATTACTGCTCCTACAGGTTCTTTTTAAACCAATCTTTACCTGGCCTCGTAAACAAGAAGTACAGAATAGGTATATCGCATAACATATCTGTAACATTAATCATCTGCTCTGGCATTCCTTGCTGCAAAAATTCATTGAAGTCGTAGATATTCAAAGCCCAACTTATCAGCGCAAGTGTAAGTTGCGCGAATCTCGCCCAATTCTTTCCATCAAGTATGTTTATGCTTACAAATACCGCAATAGCCAATAACGTAATGTATATATAGTCTACTGAAAAAGAAAATACTCCATTAATTCTAATTGAGTGAAAATAGCTAAGCGGCAAGTCCAACAAAAGGCCCAACCATACTAATTTAACTGCATAGACTACTTGTTTAGGTGCATTTCTATAGTTGATTAGCCACATAAACTAAATCACTTACTATATTAGTTGCTCTGTAATATCATCTACACCGTCGTAATTTAATATATTAGGGTGAAAGTGCATGATATGACCGTTGATATTACTTTTGGGTGTAGCGATCTGCATTACTTTAGAATGTGAAATCTTTGCAGCGAATTTTACACTCCAGTCCTCTTCAAATATTATAGCAATCAAATAGTCAAATTGAAATTGGTCTAAATTTCTAAGTGTTCCTAATTGCATTGATTGATTGACCGCAGTTAAGTGACGTCCTTTAATTTGATACTTCTTTTCATTCGCATCAATTGCGTCGTATCCTTTTGCTGACGGAGTCGCTAATTTTAAATTTAATCTTTCTTTCGCAAGCCATTCTGCATAGTCGCCAGTTGGATTGTTTGTCGTACGCAATATATTGCGATTTCGCAATTCTTGTAAAAGCGCATTATGCAATAACAGCAAATCTTTAATTTTAAATTGTGTCGTATTCGTCAAATCTATAGACGTAGACCTCATTTTGCTTCCCACCATTTTTTCTCTCGCTTTGTATAACCAAATCTTTTGTCATGCTCATCACTCCTATATGCAAACCAACTCTCAAAGTTTACATATTCCAATTCATCGTCATGATCAATGTCACGCTTTTTAAATGCTGCGACTTGTTCAGTCTCACTCCAAAATTCATAATATTTGTTCGCTTTATCTTTCCAAGTAACCCTATAAACAGTTATTGGCATTAATTTTCCATAACCATCTTCCACTGTATTATTCCATTGCTCTCTGTATTTGTTAATCATTATTGATCCTCCGTCTCTTTCTGTATTAATTTTCCATTGACCATCTCACCATCAAAGAACTTACGAGGACGCCGCCGCGCTTGCAGTGCCTCAATATTCATTTCGCCGCTTAACGGCTTGGCATAGAACCTATCAATCATCTCCACACTTGTCCGCGCATTCCTTGCAAGCAGCAACGTGTTAATGCCATCGCCAAACAAAAGTCTGTACATGATCGCTGTATGGCGCAATGAATACAAGGTGCGCTCTTCGCCAGCAGCGCCCTTCCCTAGCTTCGTGTCAACCATCAGTATTTCGAACTGCCGCTGCAATTGCTTCAGTGCATAGCCCCTATTCGTTTTGTATTGCGGAAGAAACACGTACTCATCGTCATGTTGCTTGCCAATTTGTTCAGTCGTTATGTGATGCTGCTTCAAAAGTTCGTAACACTCCACAGCTTTGGGCATGGTGGTGATGGGATCGCTGTGCCCTTTTGTAGGCGGTAGGCGCAGCCGTAAATAGGTGTAAGGCCCTTTGATCACGTCCACATGCTTGTGCTGCATGAACTTGACGTCCGTTGGACGAATGTAACTATTGCACATGAACACGATCAACCGCCTCATGTCCTCCGTCATGTCCACATAGCGCATTACCTCGCCAAGCCGCTTTGCTTTGGACTTGGTGTTTATGTACTGCGTCTGTGTGAAGCCCTTTGCGTCCACGTACTTGCGCACTTCCATGCGCTCGCCAATGAAGCGGGACGCAGCATTCCACAACCGTCTGTACTCGCGTGTGTTGAACCAGCCGCGTGGCGATTCCTTCACTTTTAATGCTGGGAACTCTGGCACTGCGATGATCAGCTTGCGCCGTGCAGCATGGCCTAACACCTTGCGCACCAGTCCCATGTACATGCTGATGGTGTTGCTGCTCAGGTCCAGCTTGCTCATCTCGTTTTGGAAGCTCTGCAGCGTGTAGTAATCAATGTCGCGCACTTCCTTAGTACGGAAGTACGGCACGATGTGCTTGTCAAAACGGTAGTTGGTGTTGTCGTACGTAATGACGCTGATCTCGCCCCTGTCCAGCTTCGCCTTTTCCGTCTTCATCAACTCAAGCTTGCAAGCTTCAAAGCTAGTGGCTGATGCAGTGGCATTGATGCCGTGCCGTTGGTTGTAAGTGATTACGTCGTAAAACTCTTTTGCGAAGGCAATGGCTTCACGCTTACCCTCTGCTTTCGTCGTCTTACGTACGGCGTTGCCATTCAAAAAGTAGCGTACCCACCAGTACTTGCTTGCTTCCAGCTTGTAGATGTACAGCTTGGTTGGATAGCCAGGTATGTTGTGCTTTTCAGTCGCGCCCGTTCTGTGCAATGCCTTCTTTTGCGTTGCAGGGGTTTTCTTCGCTTTCTTCTTAGCTGCAGCCTTCTTGCCAACAACCATCATTGCCTCCCAAAGCCACACTTTACGTGCCTATGCGTCAAAAAGCGATGGGGACAGGGGTGATGTTGGGGGGTGCAGACGAAAAAAAAGTAGTACGAGCGTTTCGTACTACTTTTTTAATGCTTCAAAATAACGTAAGTCGTTGATTCTAAAGACTTTTTTTGGTGGGCGATGCAAGTTTCGAACTTGCGACCCCTGCAGTGTGAATGCAGTGCTCTACCCCTGAGCTAATCGCCCTGAATTTGATTCAGGAAAGCCAACTATTATATACCGTGTCAGGCCCGCAACTTCCACTGCGCTTTTCCGCCGCTGGCTTTGTCGATCTGCGCGACCACTTCATCATGCGCCGCCAATTCTGTGGCGTTGGCACCCATGACCGGCAAATCAAATTGGAGAAGATCGATACGCTGCAACACCAGCCCCTTTTCTTCATGCCCACCTGCATCCATGAGCAAAGCGTCCTGCCCGCGTGTGAGGTTGATAAATACATCTGCCAATAACTCTGCGTCCAGAAGAGCGCCGTGCAAAGTTCTTCCGGAATTGTCAACACCCAGCCGGTCGCACAAGGCGTCCAGGCTGTTGCGCTTGCCGGGGAACATTTCTTTTGCCATGACCAACGTATCCACCACACCGGACACATGCTCTTTGAAGGCCGGCCGGCCCGCCAGATGTAACTCAGCATCTAAAAAGCTCACATCAAATGCGGCGTTATGAATGATGACTTCGGCATCCTGGATATAGGTCAGAAAATTATCCACCACTGCCGCGAATTTGGGCTTGTCTTTCAGGAACTCGGTCGTAATGCCGTGGACCTTGAGCGCCTCTTCGTGGCTGTCACGCCCCGGGTTCAAATACAGGTGCAGGTTGTTGCCCGTGAGCTTGCGGTTGATCAGCTCGACGCAACCGATTTCAATCACGCGGTCGCCCTGATCGGCATAAAGACCGGTGGTCTCCGTATCCAGAAATACTTGGCGCATCAGTGGTTCTCTTTGGCATGGTTGAGGGAGTACTTGGGTATCTCCACCACCAGGTCTTTTTGCGCCAAGATGGCCTGGCAGCTCAAGCGGGAGTTAGGCTCCAAGCCCCAAGCGCGGTCCAGCAAATCTTCTTCTGTTTCATCCAGCTCGTTGAGTGATGCAAAGCCCTCGCGCACCACGACGTGACAGGTCGTGCAGGCGCAGCTCATGTCGCACGCGTGCTCGATGTTGACGCCGTTTTCCAATAGCGCTTCGCAAATGGAGGTTCCGGCCGGTGCCGACACTTCTTTGCCTTGCGGGCAATATTCAGGGTGCGGCAGTATTTTGATGATGGGCATGGAGATTCAATCGATTTAAATACTTGCAATATTTTTACCGGCCAGCGCTTGCGCAATGCCACGGTTCATACGGTCTGCAGCAAAGGACTCGGTGGCGTGCGCAAGTGCTTTGGACAAGTCTTCCAACACCGCAGGGTCCTGGCTTTCAAGGGATGCGACCAGGTCATGCATGGCCGCATCGATGCGCCCGCGCTCAACAGCATCCAATAAATCAGCATCGGCCGCCAATGCGGTGTGCGTTGCCAGCAATAGACGTTCGGCATCGAGCTTGGCCTCGGCAATCGCGCGTGCACGCATGTCGGACTCTGCGGTGCTGAAACTATCTTTGAGCATTTGCGCAATCTGGTCGTCGCTCAGTCCATAGGACGGTTTGACGTCAATGCGCGACTCCACGCCACTGACCTGTTCGCGCGCGCTGACGTTCAAAAGTCCATCGGCATCCACGGTAAAGGTCACGCGAATGCGTGCCGCGCCTGCAACCATGGGCGGAATGCCGCGCAACTCGAAGCGCGCAAGGCTGCGGCAATCCGCCACCAGATCGCGCTCACCTTGCACCACATGCAAAGCCAGCGCAGTTTGCCCGTCCTTAAAGGTCGTAAAGTCCTGGGCCATGGCGGTGGGAATCGTCTGGTTGCGTGGAACGATGCGCTCTACCAAACCGCCCATGGTTTCAACACCCAGTGACAGCGGAATCACGTCGAGCAATAGCAAATCGCCGGACGGGTTGTTGCCCGCAAGCTGGTTCGCTTGTATGGCCGCACCCAGGGCAACCACTTCGTCCGGATTGAGATTGACCAACGGTTCCTGGGCGAAAAATTCGCCCACCGCTTGGCGGATTTGCGGCATTCGGGTAGAACCTCCCACCAGGACCACGCCTTTGATGTCAACTTTTCCGAATGCGGCATCGCGCAAGACTTTCTTGACAGCCTGTAAGGTGCGCTTGGTCAAGCTTTCTGTGGCGGCTTCAAACTGTTCGCGACTCAATGCAATATCAATCGCACCCGCAGACAGATCGATTTCAGCAGTCACCGTTTCCTGGCCGGACAATGCCTCTTTGCATTCGCGTGCATGGGCCATTAAGCGTGCTTGGTCCTCGTGCGATTCCACACGCAGCTCGGATTGCTCCAACAGCCATTCGGCCAGCGCACGGTCGTAATCGTCCCCACCCAAAGCGGAGTCTCCGCCGGTGGCCAGTACTTCAAACACGCCGGCAGACAACCGCAGTATGGAAATATCGAATGTTCCACCGCCCAGGTCGTACACCGCATAAACACCTTCGGAGGCGTTATCCAGACCATAAGCAATAGCGGCGGCTGTGGGCTCGTTAATCAGGCGTAGTACGTTCAGTCCTGCTAGCTGGGCCGCATCTTTAGTGGCCTGGCGCTGTGCATCGTCAAAGTAGGCAGGTACTGTGATAACTGCACCGAAAATGTCCTCGTTAAAGGTGTCTTCCGCGCGAAATCGCAGCGTCGCCAGAATCTCCGCACTCACTTCCACCGGGCTTTTTTCTCCGGCAATGGTTCGCACCTTCACCATGCCGGGAATGTCCACCAGTGCATAGGGCAACTTGTCCACATGGGCGACATCGGCAATGCCACGACCCATCAGGCGTTTAACGGAAGCAATCGTATTGCCAGGGTCGTTGACCTGATTCTCCAAAGCTTCAAATCCGATTTGCCGCCTTTGCGCATCCAGATAGCGCACCACACTGGGCAATATCACACGCCCCTGCGCGTCCGGCAAACATTCTGCAGTGCCGTTGCGCACCGCCGCGACCAGCGAATGGGTGGTTCCCAAATCAATGCCCACGGCAATACGGCGCTCATGTGGATTGGGAGACTGACCAGGTTCGGATATCTGTAAGAGCGCCATGTGAAAACGTGTATTCCCTGCGTGTACTTATTCAAGCTGATCGATGCGATGATTCAGATCGATTGCAAATTTCTCAATAAACATCAAAGCCCGCACAGGAGCTACGGCCCCTGAAAAATCCTGCGATTCATCGATCAGCGCAGCACATTGTTGCAGCAGCAGCTTTTTGGTAGCTTGCATTTCCTGCGACAGACTTTCAAGCGCCGACACCGTGCTTGCGTCGTCCAAGGCCTCACGCCATTCCATCTGTTGCATCAGAAATTGCGCGGGCATGGTGGTATTGCTGTTCGCATTGATCGGTGCACCGGCCAGTTCACACAAATACGCAGCACGCTTGAGCGGATCTTTTAATCGCTCGAATCCCTCATTGATGCGCACCGACCATTGCATCGCAAGACGTTGCGCCGCTGCGCCCTGGGCTGCAAATTTATCGGGATGCGCCTCACGCTGCAAGGCTATCCAACGTGCGTCAATCTCAGCGCGGTCTTGAGCGAACTGTCGCTTTAGGCCGAACAGTTCAAAGTCATCAGCCTGCAGATTCACACGCGAAACGACTCACCGCAGCCGCACTTGTCACGCTCATTGGGATTGTTGAAGCGAAAACCTTCATTCAGGCCCTCGCGCACAAAGTCCAGCTGCGTACCATCTATATAGGCCAAGCTTTTCGGGTCCACCAGCACTTTGACGCCATGGCCCTCAAAGACGATGTCCTCAGGTGCCAACTCATCCACGTATTCCAGCTGGTATGCCAAACCGGAGCAACCCGTTGTCTTGACGCCCAGGCGCACTCCCACGCCCTTACCGCGTTTGGTCAGGTAGCGCGTAACGTGGCGTGCAGCGGCCTCTGTCAATGTGATGGCCATGTCAGTTCAAATGCTTTTTCTTGTAGTCGTCAACCGCCGCTTTAATGGCGTCTTCCGCCAGAATGGAGCAATGAATTTTCACCGGTGGCAGGGCCAACTCTTCGGCAATCTGGCTGTTCTTCAAAGCCGCAGCTTCGTCCAGCGTCTTTCCTTTGACCCACTCGGTTACCAGAGAGCTTGAGGCAATGGCAGAGCCGCAACCATAAGTCTTAAAGCGTGCGTCTTCAATCACACCGGTTTGCGGGTTGACCTTGATCTGCAACTTCATCACGTCGCCACACGCCGGCGCGCCGACCATGCCGGTACCCACAGACTCATCACCTTTGTCAAACGAACCCACATTGCGGGGGTTCTCATAGTGGTCAACAACTTTATCTGAATAGGCCATTTGATTTACCTCTGATCTGTTAGTGAGCAGCCCATTGGATGGTGCTGATGTCGATGCCGTCTTTGTACATGTCCCACAGCGGACTGAGGTCTCGCAGTTTGGAAACGTTTTTCTTGATGGTGTCCACCGCGTAGTCGATCTCGGCCTCTGTGGTCCAGCGCCCTATCGTCATGCGCAGACTGCTGTGCGCCAGTTCATCGCTGCGTCCCAGCGCACGCAGCACGTAGCTCGGTTCCAGGCTGGCCGAAGTACAAGCCGATCCGCTGCTTACAGCTAGTCCTTTGATACCCATGATGAGCGACTCACCTTCAACATAGTTGAAGCTCATGTTCAGGTTGTGCGGCACCCGCATCTCGGTATGGCCATTGATAAACACCTGTTCGACGTCTTTCAGGCCGGCCAGCATGCGGTCGTGTAATGCGCGAATGCGGATGTTCTCGGCACCCATTTCTTCCTTGGCAATGCGGTAGGCCTCGCCCATGCCGACGATCTGGTGCGTGGGCAGAGTACCGCTGCGCATGCCACGCTCGTGTCCACCACCGTGCATCTGTGCTTCCAGGCGGATGCGTGGCTTGCGACGCACAAAAAGTGCACCGATACCCTTGGGGCCATAGGTCTTGTGCGAGGTCAGGCTCATCAAATCCACCGGTAGAGTTGCCAGATCAATATCCACGCGGCCCGTCGCTTGCGCTGCATCCACATGGAAAACAATGCCCTTCTCGCGGCAGATCGCACCGATAGCGGCGATATCCTGAATGACACCGATTTCGTTATTCACAAACATCACGCTGGCCAGAATTGTGTCCGGGCGGATCGCTGCCTTAAAGGCGTCCAGATTGACCAATCCATCTTCCTGCACGTCCAGGTAGGTGACATCAAACCCTTGACGCTCCAACTCGCGGCAAGTATCCAGCACGGCTTTGTGCTCGGTCTTGACGGTGATGATGTGCTTACCCTTGGTCTTATAAAACTGCGCTGCACCTTTCAACGCCAGGTTGTTGGACTCCGTCGCGCCCGAGGTCCAGACGATTTCGCGCGGATCGGCACCGATCAGCGCTGCCACTTGTTCACGCGCCTTTTCCACGGCCGCTTCCGCTTCCCAGCCCCATGCGTGGCTGCGCGACGCGGGGTTGCCGAAGTGGTTGCGCAACCAGGGGACCATGGCATCCACCACCCGCTCATCGCAGGGATTGGTGGCGCTGTAGTCCATGTAAATGGGAAAGTGGGGAGTGGTTTCCATGATCGAATTAACTTTTGCTAAAAGCGTTGCCCAAAGCGAATACCGAGTTGGGTGCATTGATGCGTATGGGTTTGACCACCGGCATCGCAGAAATTGCGCGTTTGACGCTGGGCTTGTCTTCCACCAACAAGCCTTTGGCCAACTGGTCGTCAACCAGCTTTTGCAGCGTTACGGAATCCAGAAACTCCACCATCCGGACATTCAACGACGCCCACAGGTCATGCGTCATGCAGCGCTCACCCTCACCCAGGCAGTTCTCTTTGCCGCCGCACTGGGTGGCGTCAATAGGCTCATCCACCGACACAATAATGTCTGCCACGGTAATGTCCGCCGCCTTGCGGGCTAATGTGTAACCGCCACCGGGACCGCGGGTAGATTCCACCAATTCATGGCGGCGCAGCTTCCCGAACAGCTGCTCCAGGTAGGACAGAGAAATCTGCTGGCGCTGGCTGATGGCCGCCAGCGTCACAGGGCCACTGCTTTGGCGCAGGCCCAGATCAATCATGGCGGTGACCGCAAAACGGCCTTTTGTAGTGAGACGCATCGCAAACTCCTTCAGTCGTGTTGGTTGACTAAGAAACTCAAGTATAGCAATAAACCAACCATTCTGCTCAGGTACGTAGACTGAGCAGTCGCATACCCGACTATTTCGCAGGGGAAGCCAGAAAAACGATGTTGTCTGACCCCGATGCGCCAAAGGCCTGCTCCTTCAAGATAGCCAGCTGATCGCGAACACGGGCCGCCTTTTCGAACTCCAAATTGCGCGCATGTTCCATCATCAGCTTCTCTAAGCGCTTGATTTCGCGGGAAATATCCTTCTCACTCATGTCCTCTATTTGCGCGCGTTGCTGCGCGTCGCGCTCCAGGCGTTCGGCTTCTTTACCGGCCTTCTCGCTGTACACACCGTCGATCAGGTCACGCACCTTTTTGACGATGGCGCGCGGCGTAATACCCCGTTCCAAATTGTGGGCAATCTGCTTTTTACGCCGCCGCTCCGTTTCGCCAATGGCACGCGACATGGAGTCAGTGACCCTGTCTGCATACAAAATGGCACGGCCTTCCAGATTAC
This sequence comes from Comamonadaceae bacterium, assembly GCA_947373605.1. Taxonomy (GTDB): domain Bacteria; phylum Pseudomonadota; class Gammaproteobacteria; order Burkholderiales; family Burkholderiaceae_C; genus Allorhodoferax. Next base: position 2,048 of record CANBYM010000103.1, on the reverse strand, counting down.
GCGCAGCCCGGCCAATGGTTTGGATGAGCGAGCGCTCGGAGCGCAAAAAGCCCTCTTTGTCAGCATCCAGAATCGCCACCAGAGACACCTCGGGGATGTCCAAGCCCTCTCGCAGCAAGTTGATACCGACCAGCACGTCAAAAGTGCCCAAACGCAAATCCCGCAATATTTCCACCCGCTCAACGGTGTCCACATCGCTGTGCAAGTAGCGCACTTTCACACCGTTGTCGCTCAGGTAATCGGTCAATTGCTCGGCCATGCGCTTGGTGAGCGTGGTGATCAGCACCCGCTCGTTTTTATCAACGCAAATACGGATTTCCTGAAGCACATCGTCCACCTGCGTGGAGGCGGGCCTGACTTCCACCTCGGGGTCCACTAGACCGGTGGGACGCACCACCTGCTCCACCACTTGTCCGGCATGGTCTTTTTCCCATTGAGCAGGAGTGGCTGACACAAAAATGGCCTGGCGCATCTTGGTCTCGAACTCTGCGAACTTGAGCGGCCGGTTGTCCAGCGCGCTGGGCAGACGAAAGCCGTACTCCACCAGCGTGGTCTTGCGGGAGCGGTCACCCAGGTACATCGCGCCAAACTGGCCGATGGTGACGTGGCTTTCGTCGACGAACATGACTGCGTCTTTGGGCAGATAGTCGGTCAGCGTGGCCGGCGGGTCGCCCGGGGCGCTTCCTGCCAGATGGCGGCTGTAGTTTTCGATGCCCTTGCAGTGGCCCACTTCACTAAGCATTTCCAAATCAAAGCGCGTACGCTGCTCCAGTCGCTGCGCTTCCACCAGCTTGCCTTGGCTGACAAACTCCTTGAGCCGTTCCGCCAGCTCCAGCTTGATGGTTTCCACCGCCATCAGCACCTGATCGCGAGGGGTGACGTAGTGGCTCCCCGGATAGACGGTAAAGCGCGGGATTTTCTGACGAATGCGGCCGGTCAGGGGATCGAACAACTGCAGGGATTCGATCTCATCGTCAAACAACTCCAACCGTAATGCCATCTCGGAATGTTCTGCCGGAAAGATGTCAATCGTGTCGCCGCGCCCGCGAAACGTGCCGCGCGAGAAATCCATATCATTGCGCTGGTACTGCATGCGAACCAACTGTGCAATGGCATCGCGCTGGCTCAGCTTGTCACCCGTACGCAGCGTCATGATCATCTTGTGGTAAGCCTCGGGCTGGCCGATTCCGTAGATGGCGGACACCGTGGCCACGATGACTACATCGCGCCGCTCCAGAATGGATTTGGTGCAAGACAGGCGCATCTGCTCAATGTGCTCGTTAATTGCCGAGTCCTTCTCAATGAACAAATCGCGCTGCGGCACGTAGGCCTCGGGCTGGTAGTAGTCGTAGTAGCTGACGAAGTACTCCACCGCGTTGTTCGGAAAGAACTCCCGGAACTCACTGTAGAGCTGCGCCGCCAGCGTCTTGTTGTGGCAAAACACGATGGCCGGGCGGCCCAGCCGGGCAATGACATTGGCCATGGTGAAAGTTTTGCCGGAACCGGTAACACCCAACAACGTCTGAAACACCTCGCCGTTTTCCACACCTTCAACCAACAGATTGATCGCCTCAGGTTGGTCACCGGCTGGCGGATATGGCTGGTACAACTCGAACGGCGAGTCCGGATAACGCACAAACGAGCCAGTGCGCACTTCGGCGACGTCGTCCAAGGGCACAGGATTCAAGGGTTTAGGCGTGGCCATGATCAAGTGATCCAAGGGTAAATAATCGGTGGTAGATTTTGGGTAACCAATCAGTGTATCCACTGCACCATTCCATGACAAAGCGTATGCACAAGCCCTCATTTTTCGGTACCGAGTTTCCGCTCATACAGGCACCTATGGCAGGCGTTCAGGACAGTGCGCTGGCCATTGCAGTGAGTAATGCGGGAGCAATGGGTTCCCTGCCCTGCGCCATGCTAAGCGCCGATACGCTGCGTCGGGAATTGACTGCAATCGTGCAGAACACGCAGCGCCCCTACAACGTCAATTTTTTCTGCCACACAGCGCGACCCGCCAATCCGCAGCAGGAGTCGGTTTGGCGCAA
>CANBYM010000102.1 GCA_947373605.1 Comamonadaceae bacterium | reverse complement strand
CATTGGTCTCACGCCAACGCAGCATGGTGTAGTGTTGCACAGACTACCTTTTGCGAAAGATTTACAAGTCTGTCACGGTATTGAAAATGCCTCGCTTTATATTTGTGCAATTTTCTATTTGAAAGTGTTTGATGAATTTTCGAAATGAAGTCCAGCGCTACAGCACTGGCAGTATCGCCATGCATTGGCTGACCGTAGTGTGTTTTGTCGGCATTTACGCCGCTATCAACTTAGCGGATCTGTTTGAAAAGGGCAGCGCCGGGCGAACCTTTATGCGGGATACGCACTTCTCGCTGGGGTTGCTTGTTTTTGTTCTGGTGTGGCTGCGCATTGTTTTGCGCGTATTGGGCACAACACCACCGATCATTCCTGCGCCACCGGCATGGCAGGAAAAACTGGGCAAGGCTTTGCATGGATTTTTATACCTGTTGATGCTCATCATGCCTTTGATTGGCTGGGCGGTCCTAAGTGCCAAGGGCAGGGCAATTCCATTTTTTGGTTTGCATTTGCCGCCTTTGTTGGGTGAAGACAAGGAACTGGGCCGTCAGATCATGGGCTATCACGAGCTTGGCGGCAACCTTGGCTACTTTCTCATTGGCGGGCATGCGGTCGCAGCCTTGTTTCATCATTACTTCGTCAAAGACAACACCTTGCGTCGCATGTGGTTTCGCTAGAGGGCATTAGCGCGCTGCGGCCTTGATCATGTCGGCCGCTTTTTCCGCAATCATGATCACTGGCGCATTGGTATTGCCACTGACGACCTGCGGCATGATGGACGCATCCACAACGCGCAAACCGGCAATGCCGTGTACCCGTAACTCTGTGTCCACCACATCCATAGGACCGTTACCCATCCGGCAGGTGCCTACCGGATGGTAGATCGTGTCAGCGTTGTTGCGGATGAACTGCTCAATGTCTAGATCGCTGGTGGCAAAAGCCGATTTGGGCGACTCGGTTCCTCCCAGCTTGGTGAGGGCTGGTTGCTGCAGCAGGTTGCGCATGATCTTGAATCCGGTAATCAATCGGTCCATGTCATCGCGCTCACAAAGGAAATTCGGGTCTATGAGTGGTGCGTCCAAGGGATTATTGCTGGCAAGTTGGAGGCTGCCACGGCTCTTGGGCCTCAGCAGGCATACATGACACGAATAGCCGTGACCCAGCACGGTGGTGCGGCCATGGTTGACCAGCTTGGCGACCACAAAGTGAAGCTGTAAATCCGGCGTTTTCTCCTGTGGACTGCTTTTAATGAAGGCACCAGCTTCGGCGGCGTTGGAGGTCAGCACGCCAGTGCGCTTTGCACGCCATTCAAAAATGCCGCGCAGTAGCCGTGCTACGCCGTTCGCATTAATGGCAATTGACTCTGATGCCGCAGGAGCGTTCACCATTTGCACCACGTCCACATGGTCGTGCAGGTTCTGGCCGACTCCTGGCAAATCATGCAGGGGGACGATACGGTGTTCCAGCAAATGCGCTTTGGGACCGATGCCAGAGAGCAGCAATATTTGGGGTGATTGCAATGCACCTGCGCACACAAGAACTTCGAGCCTGGCGCGCAGTTGCTTGGTCTGGCCTTCGTGAATGAACTCCACGCCGATGGCGTGTTTTTTCTCCAGCAGTACTTTGCAGATGTGGGCGCCGGTGAAGACCCGTAAGTTGGGTCGTGACAGGTTGGGCGTGAGGTAAGCCTTTGCAGCGCTCCAGCGCTCCCCATTTTTATGGGTTACCTGGTAGGCGCCAATACCTTCCTGGCTAGCACCATTGAAATCGTTATTGACCGGATAGCCGGCCTGCCGACCCGCTTCTACAAAGCGCGGCACAAGTCCATTGGGGCTGGTCAGGTCTTGCACATGCAAGGGGCCGTCGACACCGTGAAAATCATTGGCGCCGCGGGCATTGTCTTCTGAGCGCTTGAAGTAGGGCAAAAGGTCTTTGTAGGCCCAACCTGGATTTCCCTCAGCCGCCCAGGCGTCGTAGTCCTGTGCTTGTCCACGGGCATAGATCATGGCGTTGACAGAACTGGAGCCCCCGAGTACTTTGCCCCGTGGTTGGTAACCTATGCGTCCATTGAGTCCAGGCTGAGGCGTGGTGTTGAATTTCCAGTTGGCTGTTCCAAGTTGTGCCATTGCGCCCAGGCCCATAGGAACATGGATCAAGATGTTTTTATCAACAGGTCCTGCTTCAAGTAGCGCTACATTGACTGTCGGGTCCTCGGATAAGCGGGCTGCCAATACACAGCCGGCAGAGCCGCCGCCGACGATGAGGTAATCAAACTGATCGGAATTCATGGTCTTGTTGTTGCTCGTTGTTGTAGAGGGGCCGACCGCCAAAGTTGCACTATTGCATATGCTTAGTTTGGAATGCTAGAGCACAGTCCCTAGTGCGACTCGGGGTTTCTCTGGGCTGGGCTGCGTTTTGAAGCGCATCGATGTCCACGCGTAGCGGATGGTGGTGCTAAAAAATGAGGCAGCCGCTAAAATCAAGCCGTCCCATGAATTCTTGCGCCGGGCGCGCGCCAGCATTGCTTGCTTTTTGCCATCCTTCGCGCCCATTGGACTCACCATGCTTTATCCAGAACATTTCGACGTCATCGTAGTGGGTGGCGGCCATGCCGGCAGCGAAGCCGCGCTTGCCAGTGCCCGTATGGGCTGCAAGACATTGCTGCTTACCCACAACATAGAGACACTGGGGCAGATGAGCTGCAACCCGTCTATCGGAGGTATCGGCAAAGGGCATCTGGTGAAAGAGGTGGATGCTATGGGGGGTGCTATGGCCTTGGCCACGGACGAGGCGGGCATTCAATTCCGAATTCTCAATTCCAGTAAAGGGCCGGCCGTGCGCGCCACACGTGCACAAGCCGACCGCGTGTTGTACCGCGCAGCGGTACGCCGGGTGATTGAAAGTCAGCCTAATTTATGGCTGTTCCAGCAGGCTGTGGACGATTTGCTGGTGGAGGGTGAGCGCGTCGTGGGCGCTGTTACACAGGTGGGTATTCAATTTCGTGCGAGCACGGTGGTTCTGACCGCCGGCACTTTTTTGGACGGCAAGATCCATGTTGGCATGAGCAACTATTCGGGTGGCCGGGCAGGTGATCCTCCGGCTGTGTCGTTAAGCGCTAGGCTTAAAGAGTTGCAGTTGCCTCAGGGACGGCTGAAAACCGGCACTCCACCACGACTGGACGGGAGAACGATCGACTTCACTCAGTGCCTCGAGCAGCCGGGCGATGGAGTGGCTGGTGGTATGAGCGCGGAAATGCCTGTGTTCAGCTTCATGGGCACCGCACAAATGCATCCAAAGCAAATGCCCTGCTGGATTACCCACACCAATGAGCGCACCCACGAAATCATCCGCAGCGGCTTTGATCGCAGCCCCATGTTCATGGGCAAGATTGAAGGTGTGGGGCCGCGTTATTGCCCGAGTGTAGAAGACAAGGTGAACCGCTTTGCCGACAAAGATAGCCACCAGATTTTTCTGGAACCTGAAGGCCTGACTACCAATGAGTACTACCCCAACGGCATCAGTACGAGTCTGCCCTTTGACATCCAGTACGCCTTGGTGCGCAGCATGAAGGGGCTGGAGAACGCCCACATCTTGCGCCCCGGTTATGCCATTGAGTATGACTACTTCGATCCGAGGTCACTGAGAAGCAATTTTGAAACGCGGCAGATCTGCGGACTCTTTTTTGCCGGACAAATTAACGGAACCACGGGGTACGAGGAGGCGGCGGCACAGGGTATGTTTGCCGGTATTAATGCCGCTTTGCAAGTGCGCGCCATGGGGGGCGGCAATGCGTCGGCTAGCGCTGCGGGTGCAATTGAGTTTGCAGATGAAGCATGGTTGCCCGGCAGAGATGAGGCCTATCTTGGCGTGCTGGTTGATGATCTGATCACCAAGGGCGTGACCGAGCCGTACCGAATGTTTACCAGCCGTGCTGAGTTCCGCCTGCAACTGCGTGAAGACAATGCCGACGCCCGCCTGACCGAGGTCGGTCGCAAGTTGGGCTTGGTGAATAACCTGCGATGGGACGTTTTCTGCCGTAAGCGCGATGCTGTTTCACGTGAAACAGAGCGGCTGCGTAGCATCTGGGTCAGCCCGCGCAATCTTGCGCAGTCCGAGGCAGAGCGCGTATTGGGCAAGGCCATTGATCACGAATACAACTTGGCGGACTTGCTGCGCAGGCCTGATGTGAGCTATCGCGCACTGATGGGTTTGAGTGATGGCAAGTATGGCAATCCTGATTTGTCTGAGCCGGCTTTGCAAAATTCTGATGATTTGGCCCGGCAAATATTTGTGGCTACGGTGGTAGAACAGGTGGAAATTGCCGCCAAATATTCGGGCTACATTGATCGCCAAAAGGACGAAGTCGAGCGCGCGGCACATTATGAAAACTTGCGCCTTCCTGCAGAGCTGGATTACATGCAGGTCAGTGCGCTGAGTATTGAGGCGCGCCAGCGCTTGAACAAATACCGACCCGAGACTTTGGGTCAGGCTTCGCGCCTATCGGGCATCACACCGGCGACCATTTCATTGCTATTGATTCACTTGAAGAAGGGCAACTTCAGGGGCTTTGCCGATAGGGCGGTTACGGCGGAGGCGGTTTAATGCATCCAATGATGGCAGGCGTCCGCCAAGGCTTGGCTGATCTGAGTCTCGATTTGAGTGATGTGCAGGTTGATTCCTTGCTAGCCTATATGGACTTGATCCAAAAATGGACGAAGGTTTACAACCTTACAGCGGTGCGCGACCCGGCGGAGATGTTGACGCACCATCTGTTGGATAGTCTGGCAGTTGTCGGCCCGTTGCGTGCACAGTTGCAAGTCCGCTTATCGGATTCCGCTATGCCCATCCGCTTGCTTGATGTGGGCTCGGGAGCCGGTCTGCCGGGCGTGGTGATCGCCATTTGTTCTCCGAACATGACTGTGCATTGCGTTGATACGGTTGGCAAAAAGGCAGCTTTTATTCAGCAAGTTTCGGCTTCGCTGAAGTTGCCAAACCTGCGAGGCATTCATTCCCGTGTTGAGGCGCTGAAGGACAAGTACGAGGTCATCAGTTCGCGCGCCTTCGCCTCATTGCCGGATTTCACGAGCTGGTCGGTCAATGCCTTGGCGGAGCAGGGAATCTGGATGGCTATGAAAGGCAAGGACCCCGCTGAAGAAATCCAGGCATTGCCAGAGTCGGTACGTGTGTTTCACGTGGAACAACTGCTTGTTCCAGGGCTGGCTGCAGAGCGATGCATCGTATGGATGGGGTCCGGGCATTAACCTAACGTAAACTCCAGCCTTCCCCACACACTGAGAAAGTTGCGTTACATGCTCGGCGTTACCGACTACGGCACTTTTGTCGTCACCGTAATTGTGTTTTTATGCATTCCAGGCCCGGGCAATCTTGCGCTGGTTACCTCTACCAGCAAGGGCGGCATTGTGGGTGGGATCGCGGCGACCATGGGCGTAATTCTGGGTGATCAGGTGTTGATGTGGTCGGCTGTCGCCGGCGTTGCGGCACTGCTGGCCGCTTACCCGAATGCCTTTCATGCGGTGCAGTGGTTGGGTGCGATTTATCTGACTTGGTTGGGAGCCAGGATGCTTTTAGCCAAACCGGGTGATGCGCCGGTGCTCAACATAACGGCAGGGCATTACTTGCGTCAGGCATTGATGATCACATTGCTCAACCCCAAGGCGATTTTGTTTTATATGGCTTTCTTTCCGCTTTTTGTGGACCCGGTCCACCAGCAAGGCTTGATTACCTACGGTTTTATGGCCAGCACGATTGCGGCACTCACCTTTATGTATGGCCTTGCGGCGACATTGCTTACGCATTTTTTGGCCGAGCGTGTGCGCGCCAACCCGATGATCACGCGGGTTTTGGAAAAAGTGGCCGGAATTTTTTTGATTGGTTTTGGTATCAAGCTTGCTCTTGCCAAATAACGCGTTTGAGGAAATAGAAAAATGGCCAAGATATTTTGTGTTGCCAATCAAAAAGGCGGCGTCGGCAAGACCACCACCACAGTCAATCTGGCAGCAGGCTTGGCAAAGGTTGGGCAGCGGGTATTGATGATCGACCTCGACCCGCAGGGCAATGCCACGATGGGATCCGGCGTGGACAAGCGCAAGCTCGAACTCACGGTGTATGACGTGCTACTGGAGTCCGCAAGCATCAGTGAAGCGCGCGCCCGCAGTGACAAATTGCAGGCCGCGGGTTGCGGCTATGACATTCTGGGTGCCAACCGGGAATTGGCTGGCGCCGAAGTGGAGCTGGTCGAGGTGGAGCGCCGTGAGCGTCGCCTCAAGCAAGCGATTGCAGCGGTGGATACCGAATATGACTTTGTGTTGATCGATTGCCCGCCATCGCTGTCCATGCTCACCCTCAACGGCTTGTGTTGTGCCCATGGTGTGATCGTGCCTATGCAGTGTGAATACTTTGCCCTTGAAGGACTCACCGATCTGGTCAACACCATTAAACAGGTCAAGGCCAATCTCAACGATGACCTGCAAATCATTGGCCTGTTGCGCGTCATGTTTGACCCGCGCATCACCTTGCAGATGCAGGTGAGCGATCAACTTAAGGCGCACTTTGCAGACAAGGTTTTCGACACCGTGATTCCGCGCAATGTGCGCTTGGCTGAGGCACCCAGTTACGGTGTGCCCGGTGTGGTGTTCGATCCGTCCTCCAAAGGCGCACAGGCGTTTGTGACTTTTGCGCAGGAAATGGTCGATCGCATCAAGGCCATGTGATTGCGCCCACCATGACAAGCACTGGCAATATTCTTTTGCTGCCTGGTTGGCAGAATTCCAGCCCCGAACATTGGCAGAGTCGCTGGGAAGCGTTGCATGGGGATTTGCGCGTATTGCAGCATGACTGGATGCGCCCTTTGCGAGGCGATTGGATCGCGCGGCTTGAAGAAGTGTTGCTGGCGCAAACCGGTCATAGCATTTTGGTGGCACACAGCTTGGGTTGCATGCTCACTGCGGCGTGGGCTGCAATATCGCGCAACACCCACCTTGTGCAAGGTGCTTTGCTGGTAGCGCCAGGAGACCCGGAGCGGGAAGAATTACGTGCGGCTTTGAAAAGTTGGTCACCTGTTGTGATGCAGAAGTTGCCGTTTAAGAGCGTGTTGCTGGGCAGCCGGAACGATCCGTATTGCGCCTTTGAGCGCGCCCGGGAATTTGCGACGGCTTGGGGTGCTGAATTTGTGGACTACGGTGCACGTGGGCACATCAATGCCGAGTCAGGTTTAGGCGATTGGCCGCAGGGCCGTGCGTTAGTTACAGCACTTGCCGTTCAAAATTAGTCAGAAGGAAAACGATATGGTTACGAAAAAACCCAAGGGATTGGGAATGGGTTTGGAGGCCTTGCTGGGCCCCAAAGTGCAGGACCGCACTCCGGAAGCTGAAGCCGCAGCCAGTGCTACACAACCCAGTACTTTGCCGCTGGTGGACATGGTGGCCGGTGTTTACCAACCCCGTACCCATATGGACGAGGGTGCTTTGTATGAACTGGCGGAAAGCATCAAAGCGCAGGGCATCATGCAGCCGATTCTGGTTCGCCGTCTAAGTGATGCAGATTCCAAGGCCAAACGTACGCAGCAAGCTGCAGAGTCTCCGGCGATTGCTGGCGCGCAAATGCGCCTGAACCAGCCAGTGTATGAAATTATTGCAGGCGAGCGGCGCTTTCGGGCCGCAAAAATTGCCGGACTCGAAAGTGTGCCCGTACTGGTGCGCGATGTGCCCAACGAGGCCGCCGCCGCAATGGCGTTGATTGAAAACATTCAACGTGAAGACCTCAACCCCTTGGAAGAGGCGCAAGGCCTGCAACGCTTAATCAAAGAGTTTGGACTCACTCACGAAACGGCGGCGCAGGCAGTGGGCCGCTCCCGCAGCGCAGCGAGCAACTTGCTTCGCCTGTTGAATTTGGCTGACCCGGTGCAGACCATGCTGATGGCAGGTGATATCGACATGGGTCATGCGCGTGCACTTTTGGCATTGGATCGTGCAACCCAGATTACGGCTGCGAACCAAATCGCGACCAAAAAGCTCTCGGTTCGCGAATCCGAAAGTCTGGTGAAAAAGCTGAGTGCCGAATTCGCATTAACCAGCCCCAAGCCCAAAAAAGAGAAGTCCCGCGATCTTAAGCGCGTGGAAGAAGAACTGTCAGATCTGCTGATGGCACAGGTAGATGTCCACATCAAAAAGCGCGTCAAGCGCAATGGCCGCATGGAAGACATGGGCGAGGTGGTCATTCAATTCGGCTCGTTGGAGGAGCTCAATGGTCTGATTGACCGACTTGCACCTGGAGCTGCGCGCTGAAAGCCTTGCGCACCTGGCCGTTGCCCGCCGTGCTGGCCTGGGGCATGGCATGGGTAGTGTTTCGCGTATTGGTGTCGTGCGAACTGCCGGCTACGCTTGCCGCAGGCATTGCAACCAGCCTTGGCGTCGTATTGAGCTTGCTAGGCGGTACGTGGTGGCGCCGCATCTGGATTGGTGCGGGCTTTCCACTGTCACTCATGCTGAGCACGTCGGTGATGGGATTGCCTTCTCTGCCAGCGTGGACTTGGTTGGTGCCGTTGGCCGTTTTGTTGCTGATTTACCCCGTTAAGGCTTGGCGCGATGCGCCCCTATTTCCCACTCCCGCACGGGCACTGGACGATTTGCCCAAGTACGCACCTTTGCCGGCCGATGCGCGAATTCTGGATGCGGGTTGTGGGACCGGGGCAGGTTTGCAGGCGCTGCACAGCGCCTATCCGCACGCGCAGTTGTACGGATTGGAATATGCGTGGCCATTGCGATTGCTGTGCTCCTTGCGCTGTCCCTGGGCTCGCGTACGCCAGGGAAATATCTGGACTGCAGACTGGTCTGGTTACGCCATGGTGTACCTGTTCCAACGACCCGAAAGCATGGGTCGTGCAGTGGCTAAGGGCTCAGAATTGCCTGCGGGTGCGTGGATGGTTAGTTTGGAGTTTGAAGCCACGGAGCTCATTGCCAAGGCCAGCTATCGCGCGCCGGGCGGCAAAATGGTATGGTTGTATGAGGCGCCGTTTCATAGGCGCGGATGAGATAAATGGGGTCAACCCCAGGAGTATGTGCATGTCTTCGAATTCTTCTTCGTCCCAATACGACACCGCTGAGGCGCTGCATGCCCATCGCGTTGTCTTACTGGCGCTTGCCTCGCTTGCGGAATTGCGCGAGTCCGATACAGAGAGCCATTTGATCCGTGTACAAAATTATGTGCGGCTGCTTGCTGAGACACTGCTAGGCCGTGCGCAGTATGGTGACGTATTGAGCACTGGATACATTGAGACACTGGTCTCAACGGTCCCGATGTACGACATGGGTACGGTGGGCGTACCGGACAAAATCTTGCTTAAACCCGGTCGCTTGTCGCCGGAAGAGGTGGCCATTATGCGCACCCACACAACGCAAGGCTATGAGGCGATTGTTCGCGCTGAAAAGACGCTGGGTCGTACTTCGCCATACTTGGCGGTTGCCAAAGAATTAACGCTGTCTCATCAGGAGAAGTGGAATGGCAAAGGCTATCCGCAAGGGCTTGCAGGGGAAGCCATTCCCTTGTCTGCGCGCATTGTGGCTTTAGCGGACGTGTACGACGCGCTGATTAGTAACAAGGTCTACAAAGACGGCATCAGCCACGACGCCGCAGTGAAGGTGATCGTGTCAGAGCGTGGCGAACACTTTGCGCCGGATGTGGTGGATGCCTTCATGGAAGTGCACACCGAGTTTGAATCCATTGCCCGTCGCCACGCCGACACCGATGCCGACATGCAGCAAAAGATTGAGTACATGGCCAACGCCATTGCCGAAGTAGCGACGCTGTAGTTGCACCTTGCCTCAAGCGGCCATTCAGCTTAAATTGAAAAGATTTTTCCCGGATTCAAAATATTGTCTGGGTCCAGTGCACGTTTGATGGTGCGCATCATGTCCACTGCACCGTCGCCGGCCTCGGTGCGCAAGAACTCCATTTTGTGCAAGCCCACGCCGTGCTCGCCGGTGCAGGTGCCGCCCAGCTTTAACGCACGCTCTACCAGCTGTGTATTGAGCTTTTCGGCCAATACGCGCTCGTCTGCACTGTCGGGGTCAATCAAGTAGCCCATGTGGAAATTGCCGTCGCCCACATGGCCCACCATGAAGTATGGGATGCCTGCTTCATTAGCCTCAGTTACCGAGTCCAGCAATGCATCCGCCAGGCGCGAAATCGGTACGCAGGTATCAGTCGTGATTGCGCGGCAACCTGGGCGCGACTGAATACCTGCAAAGTAAGCGTTGTGTCGCGCAGTCCACAGGCGGGTGCGTTCTTCCGGCGTTTGTGCCCATTCAAAGGCATCACCACCCAGATCACTGGCGATGTCTTGCACCGTGGCTACTTGCTCCTTCACACCCTCGGGCGATCCGTGAAATTCCATAAGCAACATGGCACTCTCGCGCAAACTGAGTTTGGAATGCACGTTGACTGCACGAATGGTATTGGCGTCCAGCAACTCGCAGCGGGCAATCGGCACGCCGAGTTGTATCAACGCGATGGTCGTGTTGACCGCCGCTGCCAACGAGGAAAAAGAGCAGGTGGCCGCCATCACTGCTTCAGGCAGCGGGTACAACTTGACGGTGACTTCGGTCATCACGCCCAGCGTGCCTTCGCTGCCCACCATTAAGCGCGTCAGGTCATAGCCTGCGGAGGACTTCTTGGCGCGGGTGCCGGTGCGGATGACTTCACCGCTGGCGGTCACCACTTCAAGCGCAAGCACGTTTTCACGCATGGTGCCGTAGCGCACGGCGTTGGTGCCGCTGGCCCGGGTGGCGCTCATACCGCCTATGGTGGCGTCCGCACCGGGGTCAATGGGGAAGAAGAGGCCGGTCGATTTAACTGCTTCGTTCAAGGCTTTGCGCGTGACGCCGGGCTGTACCGTGACGGTCAGGTCTTCGGCGTTGATTGACAGCACCTGGTTCATGCGGCTTACATCGATGCTGATGCCACCTTGCACCGCCAGTAAGTGCCCCTCTAATGAGGAGCCCACACCAAAGGGAATTACAGGGACTTTGTATTGAGCCGCCAATTTAACGGCATCCGACACATCGGCAGTGGATTCGGCAAACACCACCGCAGCGGGCGGTGCAATGCTAAATGCCGACTCGTCTCGACCGTGTTGTTCACGCACCACCAGTGCCGTCGAGAACTGGGTCCCGAAGCGGGCCTTGAGCGCGTCGAGCAGTGCCTGTGGTACATCACGTGGGGCGGCCTGAGGCTGCAGATGGGCAATGGGCGTGGGTGCGTTCATCAGGAATCCAAAGAAATTCTGCCCTTTGGGGCAGGGAGGTAGTGGGCCAGCGCAAAGCGGTGGAGTACTTGTGCATAACGTGTGGTACTGTTAAAATGTACAGTACGTTGCTGGTATATCGCTACCGATTGACATCCTCCCCCACCTTGGCCGATGGCCACCGCTTGCGCGGAAAGGAAGGGGATTCCTACTGAGGTGGTGCTGCGTTTAAGCATGCGCTACCTCTTCGGTGGGTTTCTGTTTGGCGCCAGCCCACCCGTAGGGGTGCTGACACGAGACTGCGCCATCAGGCTTTGAAACCCTCTGGCGTCTGACATTCTCTCCACAGACTGATGCCGCGTGCCCCGCGGCCAAATGTTGTTGGCGGTTTAGCCCACCCGTATGGGTGTCGTTCCATACGGCCAATCCTCTTTGCAATATATTCTTTGCCGCATGGATATCTGCATATTCTGCGTGGCCACAGGCCATGCAGAGGAAAGATTCTTGGGTCTTACGGTTCGCCTTATCAACGTGACCGCAGACATTGCATCCCTGAGACGAATAGGCTGGGTTGACGTAAACGACCGCACCGCCGAGGGCTTGCGCCTTGTACTGCAGCTGCCTTGCAAACTCACCCCAAGCCTGGTCAAGAATGCCTCGGTTGAGTCTGGCCTTTTGGCGAACCCGCTTACCCGGCTCTTCAGCCGTTCCTTTGGCTGAACGGCTCATGTTGGAGACTTTGAGATCTTCCAAAGCGATGACGGGATGATCGCTCACCAACACGGTTGTGAGCTTGTTCAGCCAGTCTGAGCGCATCCGTGCGATCTTGCGGTGAAGATTTCCCAGCTTCTGCATGGCTTTCTTCCGGTTGGACGAACCCTTCACCTTGCGGCTCACCGACCGCTGGTGGCGGCGCAGCCGGCACTGGTGCAGCTTGTAAGCATTCAGCGGTTCGATCTTCAAGCCGTTGGAGCCGGCCGCAAAGACGTTGATTCCAAGGTCCAGGCCGATAGTCGGTTTGAGATCGCCTGAAGGTGCAACATCCCCTTGGAGGGTTTGAATGCTTGCGTACCAGCGCGCGCCTTCACGGCGCACGGAAACGTTGCGGATGGTTACTTCAATGGGCCTGGAGAGCCGCAAGCGCACCCAGCCTACCTTAGGGAGCTTGATGCGTTCATTGGTCGGATCGTAAGCAACTTGCTTTGCATCGGGGAAACGCATTCCAGGGGCATCACCGTAGCGCTTGAACTTCGGATGGCCACCGGCCTTCTTGAAGAACCGCTGGTAGGCTGCATCCAAACGCTTGAGCAATTGCTGTTGCGGATGTAATGGACCTTCAGCGAGCCAGGCTGTAGCGGGCTCACCCCTTAAGACAGTTAGCCACTTGCACATCTGTGCGTAATTGGCGTACTTCTCACCGCGCGCCCTGTGGGCTTGCTGCTCACCTATTGCTTTATTCCACAACCACCGTAAAGCGCCCGACCAGCGTTTGAAGCTCGCTTGCTGCGAGCCCTTCAAACGAAGCTGGTACTG
>CANBYM010000101.1 GCA_947373605.1 Comamonadaceae bacterium | reverse complement strand
AAATACGCGCATGGCAAAAAAGGACCACATCAGCGAAACCCCGGCGACGCACATGTTGCGTGCTCACAAAATCGCGTTTACCGAACACCCCTACGAATATCTGGAGCATGGCGGCGCGCAGCACAGCGCCGCAGTGCTGGGCTTTAATCCGTTCAGTGTGGTCAAGACCTTGATCATGCAAGACCAGGACGCCAAACCCTTGGTGGTGTTGATGCACGGCAACCGCAAGGTGTCCACCAAGAACTTGGCGCGCCAGATCGGCGCCAAATCGGTAGAGCCCTGCGCACCCGAAGTGGCCAACCGGCATAGCGGCTATCTGGTGGGGGGCACCTCGCCGTTTGCCACCCGCAGGGCGATGCCGGTTTATGTCGAAGAGACGGTGCTAGATTTACCCCAAATTCTGATTAACGGAGGGCGGCGCGGTTATCTGGTGGGCATTGATCCGCAGGTTTGCGTGGCCTTGCTCGGGGCAATAAAGGTACAGTGTGCATTGGTAGAGTAAGTGACGCGCAACACAGGAGGGTTTGGTTTGGACTTTTCAACTTTTTTATGGTCTTTGGGCGCTACGGTAGGCGCGTATCTCGTGGGCTCACTTTCGTTTGCCGTCATCGTCAGCCGCGCCATGGGCTTGAACGATCCGCGTACTTATGGCAGCAAGAACCCGGGCGCTACCAATGTGTTGCGGTCCGGCTCCAAAGCCGCTGCTATCGTGACACTGTTGCTCGATGCTCTTAAGGGTTGGGTGCCGGTGGCGCTGGTGAAGTGCTTTGGTCAGCCTTACGGGCTGGAAGAGGGCACCGTTGCGCTTGTGGCGTTGGCGGCGTTTCTAGGGCATTTGTACCCTGTGTTTTTCCGCTTCATCGGCGGCAAAGGTGTAGCCACTGCGTTGGGTGTGCTGGTGGGCATCAGCCCGGTGCTGGGGTTGGCAGCGGGGGCAACCTGGTTGATCATCGCGTATTTTTTTCGCTACTCATCACTGGCATCTTTGGCCGCCGCTGTGTTTGCGCCGGTGTATTACGTGTTTGGCGACGGTGTGGCTTGGTATCTGGATACCAGTATTGCCTTGTCTATCTCCGTGATGTCGGCGTTTCTGGTCTACCGCCACCGCGAAAACATCGTGCGGCTGATAAAGGGCACAGAATCCCGGTTGGGAAAGAAGAAAATTTAGGCTCGGCCCTGTACGCCCACCTTCACCACCATAAAGTGGTTTAGCGGCGCACGTATTCCGGATGCCGGCAAAGCTGAGCGAATATGTGGCGCTCCTTGGGCGGTATTGTGCAAGAGAGGCCCTGCCAGCATTTCACCGCTTGTCGCACCCACAATGACCACAAAAGGCAGATTGATCTGGTTACTGCGGCGCACCACAACGGCAAGTTCCCCGCTGTCCATCCGCACATAAGTGCCGGGCGGACACAAGCCCACAACGCGCAGCATGGCATGGCCTATGGGGTCCGTATTGGCAGTAGCGCCTGCCATCACAGCGCGTGCGGATTCCGTGGCGCTGCGCCCTGCTCGGGACATGCGCGGACTGATCATGGCGGCGTAGCGGTCAACCATCCTCAAGATGCGCGAGAGGCGAACGCCGACCGGGGCCTGCCGGAAGTCAATGGCGTCGGAACTGGTGGCGTGGTGTTGCGAGACGACTTCCAGCCAGTGTTCGTCCAGCACACCCAATTTTCCCAGCATCATCGCGCCCTTGACGGGGTGCAGGCGGATCAGGTCTTGCTGCAGATGCGTCAGTTTTTCGGTTTGGGACGCCAAAACGTCCTGCACCGTTGTCATGGCAATGTTCATCGTCAGCGCGGCATGTACCAGGCTGTCGCGCTCCTTGGGCGGCAGCAGCAATTCCGACGCAATCAAATGGCACAGTACGGAACACACTAGTGCGTGCGATGCGCTATACCCCACAGGTGAGTTACCTGCCAGCTGAAACAGCAGGTAAAGGCCCACATCCGGGTCGCGCCGCATTAGCGCTTGCATCCAACGGTCGTATTGCAGCACACGGTGGGCGAACTGCTGTGTGCTATCCGGGTTTGCGAGAATGATGCCCAAGCCCGACTCCAGGTCGGACCATTCGGCCAGCAGATCTTCGTAGTCTTCTTCGCTGTTGGGGGTCATTGTGTCTGCGGTGCGCGGCTTAGAAGCGCTTTTCAAGTGTCATTTGATCGTTAGTGCGCGTCATTTGAAAACGCGATAAAAAACTGTTGCCCAGCAGCACAAACGGCATGCTGCCTGCGGTTACCACGGAGTCTACGTCGTACACCACGACATCTCCCAATCGCACCGACGCCAACTTTAATCGCCATCCCGGGACAATGCCGTTCGCGGTACTCATCTGAATCGGTGAACCGCTTTGGTAGCTCAGGCCGATGCGCTGTGCGTCTGCCGCGCTCAGGGCAATGGTGGTGGCGCCGGTGTCCACCACAAACTGAACAGCGTGGCCGTTGACCTGTCCGGTGGTGAAAAAGTGCCCGCCACTGCCGGCGCTCAGCACCACCTTGTTACCACCCGCATCCCCACTGCCATTGCCGACGCTGGCCGGGGCATCGCCTACGCGCAAGGTGTACTGGTGCCCGCCGGCTTCGACTTTTGCGTTGTCACCCTCGGTGGAGATAACTTTGACGCCTTTGTAGCTCTCACCTGCCGCCACGCTTTTGGGTGACGCGCCGTCCACGATAAGCAGCGCTTTGCCACCCAACATTCCTGCCAGTCCCACCGATTGCGCGAGGGTGCCCTGGCTTGCCCACAGCAGGGCAGCAAGGAACACATGGCGCAAAAGGGAAGTTAGCGGCATCAGTCGCGGAAATTGTTAAAACTCAGTGGCAGGTCCGGAATTTCTTTGCGGATCAGGGCCATGGCAGCCTGCAAATCGTCGCGTTTGGCGCCTGTTACACGCACCGCATCGCCTTGTATGGCGGCTTGCACCTTGATTTTGCTGTCTTTGATGATGCGCTGGATTTTCTTTGCGACATCCGACTCAATGCCGTTGCGCACCTTGATGACCTGCTTGACCTTGTCGCCACCGACTTTTTGCACATCACCGATATCCAGAAAACGCACGTCCACGTTGCGCTTGGTCAACTTATTGTTGAGCACGTCTTTGATCTGGCTGAGCTGAAAGTCAGCGTCACCGATCAGCGTTATCTCTTTGTCTTTGATTTCAACGCTGGCACTGGTGCCCTTGAAATCGAAACGGGTGGCAATTTCTTTGGCCGTGTTATCGACGCCGTTTTTAACTTCGGTCAGTTCTGCTTCGCAGACAGTATCAAATGATGGCATGGGTGCACTCTGAAAAGGCGGTGAGACAATCCGTTCATGTTAGTCGAGAAAAACGTTGCGCTACAAGCGTTTAACACCTTCCATATTGTCGCCAAAGCGCACACTTTGGTGCGGATTGCTTCGTATCAAGACTTGCTGGCGGTGCTGGCGGACCCCGATCTGGGTCCAGAACCCAAATTTGTACTGGGCGGGGGCAGTAATATCGTGCTGACCGGCGACGTCAAGCCAGTGGTCCTCAAAGTGGAAATTTCAGGTCGCCGTTTGGTCGGTGAAACCGCCAAAGCCTATGTGGTGGAGTGCGGCGCCGGTGAAAACTGGCATGAATTCGTGCGCTGGACGCTGGAGCAGGGTTACCCGGGCCTGGAAAACATGGCCATGATTCCGGGTACCGTGGGCGCCTCGCCAGTGCAGAACATCGGGGCCTACGGTGTGGAGTTGCAGGACCGGTTCGAGTCGCTGGACGCGGTAGACCTGTCCACCGGGCGTGAATTTACGCTCAACGCAGCACAATGCGCCTTTGGCTACCGCGATTCGGTCTTTAAGCATGCCAGTGCCGGTGCGCCCGGTAAAGCGGAAACCGCAGTGCGCCATGCCTTGGGGCTAAAAGACCGTGCGCTGATTTTGCGGGTGCGTTTTGCGCTGCCCAAAGCGTGGAAGCCGGTGCTGGGATACGCCGATATTGAGAAAAAAATGGCTGAGCACCAGTGCACGCGGCCCACCGCGCGGCAGCTATTCGACTGGGTCTGCGAGATCCGCCATGCCAAGCTGCCGGATCCTGCGCGCATCGGCAATGCGGGCAGTTTTTTTAAAAATCCCACTGTCACCTCTGAGCAGTGTGCCGACATCATTGCGCGGGACCCCCGTGTGGTGCACTACCGCATGGACGACGGTTCGGTCAAACTGGCAGCGGGCTGGTTGATCGACTCCTGCGGCTGGAAAGGCAAGTCCGTGGGGCAAGCAGGTGTGTATGAAAAACAGGCGCTGGTACTGGTCAATCGGGGCGCCGGGAGCGATGGCAACGGCGCCACCGGCGGTGAGGTCATGACCCTGGCCCGCGCCATACAAACCAGTGTGTACGAGCGCTTCGGCATCCTGCTGGAGCATGAGCCGGTGGTCGTCTAACGGGAGCCGATTTGCACGCTCTAAATCAAACGCTTTTGCGCAACGCTCGCCACGCGAAATGGCCGTTAATTGCATTTTGGGTGGTGATGCTGTGGGGCACGTCGGTGCACTGGTGGCGTTTGGGTTGGAGCTGGGTTCCCCTGTTGGTACTTTCCGCAGGAGCGGTTGCTGCCCTTTCGCTTTGGGCACGCTGGCAGCGCGAGCGGGCCATTCGTGAGCGGGCGATGCCGCTGTTTTTGCGCCGCAAACTGCGTGATAGTTACCCGCATCTGGCACAGAAAGACATTGAGCTGGTGGAGCGTGGATTGCGTCAGTTCTTTATGGCTTGCAACCGGTCGCCGGGCCAATTCGTAGCCATGCCTAGCAAGGTGGTGGATGCCTTGTGGCACGAGTTTATTTTGCATACCCGTGCCTACAAAGAGTGGTGCGACTTCACTTTGGGCCGCTTTTTGCACCATGTGCCGGCAGAAGCCCTGGGAGCCAATCCGCAGCGAAACGATGGTTTGCGCCGGGCGTGGTTCTGGGCGTGCAAGGATGAGTCCATCAATCCGCGCAACCCGACGCGCCTGCCTTTGTTGTTTGCGTTGGATGCCAAGTTGGAAATTGAAGGCGGCTTTTGTTATGTGCCCGACTGCCGGGATATAAATCGCCATAGCGCCCGCAATGGCAATGGCACGGACAGCTTTTGCGGCACCGGATTCTCGGACGGTTCCTCCAGCGGTGATAGCGGCAGTTTTGGCGGTGCCGATGCTGGACATGACGGGAGTGACGGGGGGCACGATGGTGGCTCGGACGGCGGTTCCGATGGTGGATGTGGTGGTGGCGACGGCGGAGGCTGCGGCGGCGACTAGCAAGATAAGCCTTTAATTTCCCGCTGATTGCAGTAACAGGCTAGATTCGGGATATGAAAAACATTCTTGTCTTGGGTGGTAGTGGCTTCATCGGAGCCCATGTGTGTGAAAAGCTGGTGCGATTGGGTCTTAACGTGACTGTCGCCACCCGCAGGCGAAACAACGCCCGCTATGTCATGCATTTACCGTCGCTTACCGTGCTGGAGCTGGATGTGCACGACGAGCTGGCACTGTCCAACGCTGTTGCCGGACACGACGTGGTGGTCAATCTGGTGGCCGTATTGCATGGCAATCAGGCCCGGTTTGAGCGGGTGCATGTGGCGCTGGTGCAAAAAATTGTGAATGCCTGCCTGATTCGCGGCGTAAAGCAGTTGGTGCACATCAGCGCGCTAGGGGTAAACGGCAAAAACCCGGACGCTGCACCTTCGATGTACCTGCGCAGCAAAGGGCGCGGCGAAAAGGCGCTTGAACTGGCAGTGCAGGCGGGTGTGGACGTCACTGTGCTGCGCCCCAGCGTGGTGTTCGGTCAGGGCGATAAGTTTTTAAACCTGTTTGCCGGATTGCAAAAGATTTTTCCGGTCATGCCGTTGGCCGCTGCATCCGCGCGCTTTCAGCCGGTATGGGTGGAAGATGTTGCGTCTGCGGTGGTCAACAGTTTGGGCAAAGCTGCAATTACTTCAGAGCCACTGCGCGTGTTTGAGTCCTGCGGCCCCGAGGTTTTTACGCTGGCGAAACTGGTGGAGCTTTCTGCCAAGTTTGCCGGTGTCAATGAGGGCCGTGGCAGGCCCGTCATTGCATTGCCGGACTGGGCAGGCAATGCGCAGGCCGCATTGATGGAACATTTGCCCGGTGAACCCCTTATGAGCCGCGACAACTTGGCTTCCATGAAAGTGCCCAACATCGCAACACCCGGTATGCTGGGCCTGGCGCAACTGGGTATTACGGCGTCGGCTTTGCAGCCCATTGCGCAGGACTACCTGACACAGGGGCAGGCGACGCACGGCTTGCTGGGGGTGCGGCAGCACGCGCATTAAAAAAGGCTATCGCGGGTTAGCCCGTTTTCGTTGGACGCATAAAACCTTATTTACCCAACTTCAGAAAGTCGTCCCCCTTACCCAACTCCAGCAAGCCCGCATTGGCATAAATGCCCAGCTTAGCGCGGGTGTCGGTGATGTCCAGGTTGCGCATGGTGAGTTGGCCGATGCGGTCCAGAGGGCTGAACGGTGCGTCTTCCACTTTTTCCATGGAGAGGCGCTCGGGCGCGTAGGTCAGGTTTGGGGACTCGGTGTTGAGCAGGCTGTAGTCGTTGCCACGGCGCAGCTCGACAGCCACGGTGCCGGTCACGGCCTTGGCGACCCAGCGCTGTGCGGTTTCGCGCAGCATGATGGCCTGGCTGTCAAACCAGCGTCCCTGGTAGAGCAGGCGACCCAGCTTGCGGCCGTTGTCGCGGTATTGCTCGATAGTGTCTTCGTTGTGGATGCCGGTGACCAGGCGCTCGTAAGCGATGAACAGTAGCGCAAGGCCTGGGGCTTCGTAAATGCCGCGGCTCTTGGCTTCAATGATGCGGTTCTCAATCTGGTCGCTCATGCCCAGACCATGGCGACCGCCAATGCGGTTGGCTTCCAGAATCAGGGCTACCAGGTCGGGGTATTCCACGCCGTTCAAGGCAACCGGGCGGCCTTCTTCAAAGCGCACGCTCACTTCCTCAGCCTTGACGACGCAGTCGTCGCGCCAGAACGGCACACCCATGATGGGATTGACGATCTTGATTCCGCTGTTCAAAAACTCCAGGTCTTTGGCTTCGTGCGTGGCGCCCAGCATATTGCTGTCGGTGGAGTAGGCCTTCTCGGCCGACATTTTGTAGCCGAAGCCGTGGCTGGTCATGAACGCGCTCATTTCAGCGCGGCCGCCCAGTTCGTCAATAAAAGTCTGGTCCAGCCAGGGTTTGTAGATTTTGAGGGCCGGGTTGGTCAGCAGGCCGTAGCGATAAAAACGCTCAATGTCGTTGCCCTTGAACGTAGAGCCGTCACCCCAGATGTTGACGTCGTCCTCTTTCATCGCGCTCACCAGCATGGTGCCGGTGACTGCGCGGCCCAGCGGCGTAGTGTTGAAGTAGGTCTGGCCTGCGGTCGTAATGTGAAAGGCTCCGGCTTGCAAAGCGGCAATGCCTTCGGCGGCCAGTTGTGGGCGGCAGTCCACCAGACGGGCCTTCTCGGCGCCGTATTCCATGGCTTTGCGGGGAATTTCGTCGTAGTCTGCCTCGTCGGGCTGCCCCAGGTTGGCGGTGTAGGCGTAGGGCAGGGCGCCCTTGAGCTTCATCCAGTGCAGCGCGGCGCTGGTATCAAGGCCGCCGGAAAACGCGATGCCGACCTTCTGGCCGACGGGGGTGGTTTGCAATATGGTGTTGGACATGTCTTGGATTGGCCGTGTGGATTACGCGTAGTGGCAGATGTAGTGGTAGGCCTGGGCTACGCGGATATCAAACTTGGAGTTGGCGGGCACGCTAAACGAATCGCCCAGCTTTTGAAAAACCCAGTTGTCGGTGCCGGCGAGCTTGTATTCGCAGGCACCGCCCACGCATTCCATGGTTTCCGCTGCGGCAGTACCGAAGGTCAGCGTGGAAGCCAGGACCACACCCACGGATTTTTTGGTGCCATCGGCGAGAGTAAAGCTGTGGCTCACGCACTTGCCGTCGAAATACACATTGGCCTGTGTGGTGAGCGTAACGTTATCAATGTGTTGGGTGACGGTAGGAGTGGTCATAAAAGCTCGTGGCAGGCGGTGGATAAACCGTCGATTTTAAGGCAGGCACTCAGGACAGACGTGCTGCAAATTCCTCTGGCTTGAAACCCACGGTTACCACACCATCGGCCCATACCACGACCGGGCGCTTGATGACGCTGCTGTTGGCTAGCATCACCTGCGCCGCAGCGGCGTCATCCACGACGCTGGCCTGCACGGCAGCGTCCAGCTTGCGCCAGGTCGGGCCTTTGCGATTGATGAGGGTCTCTTTGTCAATGGTTTTGAGCCATTGCGGCAGCAGTTTTTCAGGCACACCCTGTTTTTTAAAGTCGTGAAAGGTGTAGTCGATGCCCTGGCCAGTGAGCCAGTCGCGCGCCTTTTTGACGGTGTCGCAGTTGGGGATGCCGTAAAGGGTGATCATGTGGGGTTACTCGTGAATGGATTGACGATACGAACGCCGCCTATTGCTTCTCCGGCGTTTAGGTCTTCGCTCAACAGCATTGCACAACCGGCGGTTTGTGCACTGGCAACGATGATGGCGTTGTAAAACGCCAGGCTGCGCGTTTGCTGTAAATCGAGTCCTGCGTGAATGATGGCGGGTGTGACCTGCAGCACTTCGAACTGTTCGAACAATGCCAACTGCGCGCGCACATGCTGTGACGGTAGTTTAAGTTTTTTGATTGCAATGTTGCAGTACTCCTGCATCACTTGTGTTGAGATTACGCCGCAAGCTTCTGCATACAACTGCTTTAGCAGCGTGAGCGCGATTCGCTGCTTTTCGGGCCGATCGTTGGATTCCGCATAAATCAAAATATTGGTGTCAATGAAGGTTCGTGTGCCCATATTCAGCGTTCATTGGCTTCTTCGCGGTTGAATTTCCAGTCGCCCAGTGTCGCCTTGGACTGCAGGCAGCGCGCTTCAAACTGCTCCCAGTTGGTGCTGCGCACTGCGCTTCCTGCCAACTGGTCCAGATAGTCACGCACCACCTGATTAAGGCTCTTGCCCATCTTCTGCGCGGCCTCGCGTGCGCGCTGCGCCACTTGTTCGTCCACCGAGAGGGTGATATTCATAACTTGCTCCAGTTTCACACATATTATGTGCGCACATATCTTTTGTGTCAAATGAACGCGCTATTGTCGCAGGGCAATTCTCACAGTGCGACCACTGAAGCGCTGGGCGACAATCTGCCCGATATGACAGAGCAATACACCACACTTACCCAATGGCTGGCCCACTGCGAGAGCCTGCACCCCTTAGGCCAACGCGGTATTGAGCTTGGCCTGGAGCGTGTGCGCACCGTAGCCGACCGCATGCAGCTGCGTTTTGATTGCCCGGTGATTACCGTTGCCGGTACTAATGGCAAAGGCTCTACCTGCGCCATGCTGGCCTCCATACTGGGGCAGGCCGGTTACCGCACCGGTGTTTACAGCTCACCCCATCTGGTGCATTTTGAAGAGCGTTTGCGGCTAAACGGCGAAGCCATTGAAGCTGACAAATTGCTGAGCGGTTTTGCGGCGGTTGAAAAGGCCCGTGGCACGGGCGATGATGAGGTGTCCCTTACCTATTTCGAGTTCACTACGCTGGCCATTTTTGATGTAATGAGCCGCGCGGGGATTGATGTGGCCATTCTGGAGGTGGGCCTGGGCGGGCGATTGGATGCGGTCAACATCATCGACGCCGATTGCGCCGTGATTACCAGCATCGATCTGGACCATATGGAACTTTTGGGCAACACCCGCGAGGCCATCGGTTTTGAAAAGGCCGGCATTATGCGCACCGGCCGCCCGGTGGTGGTGAGCGATCCTGTGCCACCGCAAAGCGTGCTGGACCATGCGCTGGAGGTGGGGGCGGATTTGTGGCGTTTCGGGGTGGACTTCAATGTCTCCGGCGACAAGCAGCAATGGGGCTGGGCCGGGCGCGGCAGGCGGTACAGCGGGCTGGCCTACCCGGCACTGCGCGGTGCCAACCAGTTGGTCAATGCCTCAGGCGTTTTGGCCGCACTCACCGCTTTGCGTGACAAGTTGCCGGTTACCGCGCAGGCGGTGCGCAATGGATTTGCCTTTGTGGAGCTGCCGGGGCGCTTTCAGATCATTCCGGGTCAGCCCACACTGGTGCTGGACGTGGCGCATAACCCGCATTCGGTTGCGGCACTGGCGGCCAATTTGGATGCCATGGGCTTTTACCCCACAACCCACGCGGTGTTCGGCGCCATGGCCGATAAAGACTTGGCACCTATGCTGGCCAAAGTAGGGCCTTTGCTGGATCGCTGGTACTTTACCGATCTGCCTACATCGCGTGCGGCCAGCGGCGTGGACTTGCAATCGGCCTGGGAGGCACAAAATACCCGTAATGATGCCAGTGCAAAGTCCTTCAGCGACCCGATGACCGCCCTGCAAGCAGCCATCGCTGCGGCAGACCCCGCTGATAGAATCGTTGTCTTCGGTTCGTTCTATACCGTGGGTGGCGTGTTACAGCAGGGTGTCCCGCGAATGCAAGCCAAACACCTCAACTCCTGAAGCCCCTTATTTCCAAACGTTCACGCGCCCATGGCATTTTTTAAATTCCGCAAAGACAGTGACGACCACCCCGCACCGGCACCGGCGCCTGAAAGCGTGGAGACCATGCGCAGGCGTGCACGCTACCGTCTGGTTGGAGCCAGCATTCTGGTGTTGGCGGGCGTTATCGGCTTTCCCTTGCTGTTTGACAACCAGCCTCGGCCGATAGCAGTGGATATTCCGATTGAAATACCGGACAAAACCAAAGCACAGGGGACCGATGTAACGGCAAAGCCTGCTGTGCGTGATAGTGCTGCACGTGCGGCCTCGGGTGTGGTTGCAAGTGCCTCTGCGCCAACGGTGCCTGCATCAACGCAAGCTGCGGACAGCAAGCCCGCGCCTAAAGTGGAAAAGACCGAAGAAATTATTGCCTCCAGCATGCCAGCGGCCAAATCGGAGGTCAAGCTAGGTCCAAAGCCTGAAGTCAAGCCCGAACCCAGGCCAGCGGACAAAAACGCTGCTAGTGCGGCCAGTGCTGCAGATGCAGCCAAAGCCCGTGCCTTGCTGGAGGGTAAACCTGCTGAGAAACCCCCTGCCGCCGACAGTGTTCGCTTTGTGGTGCAGTTTGGTGCCTTTACCGACGCGGCAAAGGCCCATGAAACACGCATGAAGGTTGAGAAAGCTGGCCTGAAAACCTATGCGCAGGCGGTGCAAACGCCCGAAGGGAAAAAATTCCGGGTACGTGTGGGCCCGTTTGAGCACAAGTCCGATGCAGAAAAGGCAGCCGAGAAAATCAAAAAACTCGACCTGCCGGCTGCCATCCTGGAGCTCTGAGGCGTGCTGGCCTCACTTGGGGTAGTCGACTGGGTATTCTTCGCTGTATTGGTGGGCTCCATGCTGTTGGGGGCTTGGCGCGGGTTGGTGTACGAGGTGATTTCGCTGGCGAGTTGGGTCGTGGCATTTGTACTGGCGCAATGGTTTGCGCCGGATGCGGCTCAGTGGCTCCCCATGGCAGGTGCGGGTGAGCAGATTCGCTATGCAGCGGGTTTCACCCTCGTGTTTATCGCCACCGTATTTGCTGGCGGCTTGTTGGCCTTTGTACTGGGCAAGCTGATGTCGGTTGTTGGTTTGCGACCTATTGATCGTTTGATGGGCGCGGCGTTTGGCGTACTACGGGGTTGTGTGCTGTTGTTGGCGGCAACCGTGGTGGTGGGCATGACGCCTGCGAAAAATTCGGTGCAGTGGCGTTCCTCACAGGGGGCGCATTTGGCACAGGTGGTGCTGGGCGTTTTGAAGCCCGTGCTGCCGGCAGAGTTCGGAAAATATTTAGCTTAATTGGGCAGATCACTATGTGCGGAATAGTAGGCGTTGTCAGCAACGCACCGGTCAATCAACTGATTTACGACGCGCTGTTGCTCTTGCAGCACCGGGGTCAGGATGCAGCGGGTATCGTCACGCAGCAGGAACGCAAGTTCTTTATGCACAAGGCAAAAGGCATGGTGCGCGATGTGTTTCGCACCCGCAATATGCGTTCGCTCCCCGGTAATTGCGGGCTGGGGCAGGTGCGTTACCCGACGGCTGGAAATGCATTCAGCGAAGAAGAGGCGCAGCCCTTTTATGTGAACGCGCCGTTTGGCATCGTGCTGGTGCACAACGGTAACTTGACCAACGCCCACGCGCTCAAAAGCGAGTTGTTCAGCACCGACCACCGTCACATCAACACCGAGAGCGACTCTGAGGTGTTGCTCAACGTGCTGGCTCACGAAGTAGAGCGCACCACGCGAGGTGCTGATTTGCAGCCGCAAGACCTGTTTGCGGCAGTGCGCAATGTGCACAAGCGCGTGAAGGGCTCGTACGCCGTGATTGCACTCATTGCAGGTCATGGCGTGCTGGCTTTTCGCGACCCGTTCGGTATCCGGCCTTTGTGCCTTGGCAGCAACGCCGAGGGCAATGTGGTGGTGGCCAGTGAGTCGGTCACGCTAGAGGGGACCGGACATCAGCTCGACCGCAACATTGAGCCCGGTGAAGCCGTGTTCATTGATTTGCAAGGAAAGGTCTATGCAGAGCAGTGTTCCGATACGCCTGCATTGCATCCGTGCATTTTTGAGTTCGTTTACCTGGCCCGTCCTGATTCGGTGATGGATGGCATTTCGGTCTACCAGGCGCGCTTGAACTTGGGTGAATCGCTGGCTAAACGTGTGATTTCGACGGTTCCGCCCAACGAGATTGACGTGGTCATTCCCATTCCGGAATCAAGCCGCCCCAGTGCTGCGCAATTGGCCCAACTGCTGGGTTTGCCGTACCGCGAAGGTTTTGTAAAAAACCGCTACGTGGGGCGTACCTTCATCATGCCGGGACAGGCAGTACGTAAAAAATCCGTTCGCCAGAAGCTCAATGTGATTGCCAGTGAATTCAAAGGCCGCAATGTGTTGCTGGTCGATGACTCCATTGTGCGCGGTACCACGTCCAAAGAGATTGTGCAGATGGCGCGTGATGCCGGTGCCCGCAAGGT
>CANBYM010000100.1 GCA_947373605.1 Comamonadaceae bacterium | reverse complement strand
AGCAGCAGCAGCAGCGCCGGCTTCCAATAACAAAGCCGGTGTGGCAATGCCTGCAGCCGCCAAGATTTTGGCGGACAACGGGCTGGCCGCTGGAAATGTGGCCGGTTCCGGCAAAGATGGCCGCATTACCAAGGGTGATGCACTGTCTGCCGTGGCAACTGGAGCAGCAGCTCCCGCTGCAGCGATTCCTACCGGCGTGCCTACCAAGGCCCTGCCGCAGGTGGCTGCTCCCAGTGTGAATCTAGGCGACCGGCCAGAGCAGCGCGTGCCTATGACGCGTCTGCGTGCCCGCGTCGCAGAGCGCTTGCTCCAATCACAGTCGACCAATGCCATCCTCACGACGTTTAACGAGATCAACATGGCGCCAGTCATGGACATGCGTAAGCGTTTCCAGGACAAGTTTGAAAAAGAGCACGGTATCAAGCTAGGCTTTATGAGCTTTTTTGTCAAAGCGGCGGTGCATGCACTCAAGAAATTCCCGGTGCTCAACGCCTCTGTTGACGGCAATGACATCGTGTACCACGGCTACTTCGACATTGGTATTGCGGTTGGTTCGCCGCGTGGTCTGGTAGTGCCGATTTTGCGCAATGCCGATCAAATGAGCTTTGCCGATATCGAGAAGAAGATTGCTGAATTCGGTGCCAAAGCCAAGGACGGTAAGCTGGGAATCGAAGACATGACTGGCGGTACTTTCTCCATCTCTAACGGTGGTACGTTTGGCTCCATGATGTCGACTCCAATCATCAACCCGCCCCAGTCGGCGATTCTTGGCGTTCACGCGACCAAGGACCGTGCCATGGTCGAAAACGGCCAAGTGGTTGTCCGTCCGATGAACTATTTTGCGATGTCCTATGACCACCGAATCATTGACGGTCGCGAAGCAGTCTTGGGCTTGGTCGCCATGAAAGAAGCGCTGGAAGATCCGGCACGCTTGTTGTTCGACCTCTAAGCGAAGGCATTTTGAACCCACCGGCTTGGCCTGACGATCTGTCGCGCCGGGTGGTGGGTTTTTTCACAACATTTTCGGATAGGATTTTTTATGACTAAACAATTTGATGTCATCGTTATCGGTGGTGGCCCCGGTGGCTACATTGCTGCAATTCGTACAGCACAACTTGGCTTTAATACGGCCTGCATCGACGAATGGAAAAACGCAACCGGTGGTCCGGCACCCGGAGGCACTTGTACCAACGTCGGTTGCATTCCATCCAAGGCGCTTTTGCAGTCCAGCGAGCACTTTGACCAGGCCAATCATCACTTCGCGGAACATGGCATTGACGTCAAAGGCGTGAGCATGGATGTTGCAAAAATGATTGCGCGCAAGAACACCGTGGTTAAGCAAAACAACGATGGAATTTTGTACTTGTTCAAAAAGAACAAGATCAGCTTCTTCCATGGCCGTGGCTCGTTCGTCAAAGCGCTGGACGGCGGTGCAGGCTACGAAATTGCAGTTGCAGGTGCCAACGATGAGACGATTGCTGCAAAGCACATCATCATTGCAACCGGCTCTAACGCCCGTGCGTTGCCCGGCACACCGTTTGATGAAGTCAACATTCTGTCGAATGACGGAGCACTGAATATCGGCGCCGTTCCCAAAAAGCTGGGACTGATCGGGTCCGGCGTGATTGGGCTGGAAATGGGCTCTGTATGGCGTCGCCTGGGTTCCGAAGTCACCATTCTTGAAGGATTGCCCACGTTCCTGGGCGCGGTCGACGAGCAAGTGGCCAAAGAGGCGCACAAAGCCTTTACCAAGCAAGGCCTGAAGATTGAACTGGGCGTAAAAGTGGGCGAAATCAAGTCCGCCAAGAAAGGTGTGTCGGTGGCATACACCAACGCTAAGGGCGAGGCACAAACGCTGGACGTCGACAAGCTGATTATTTCTATCGGTCGTATACCCAACACCATCGGTTTGAATGCCGAGGCAGTGGGACTGAAGCTGGACGAGCGAGGCGCCATTGAAGTGGACGGCGACTGCAAGACCAGCCTGGCCAATGTTTGGGCTGTTGGCGACGTAGTACGTGGCCCTATGCTGGCACACAAGGCCGAAGAAGAGGGCGTTGCCGTGGCTGAGCGTATTGCCGGACAGCACGGACATGTGAACTTCAACACCGTGCCGTGGGTTATTTACACCAGCCCTGAAATTGCGTGGGTGGGCCAAACGGAGCAGCAACTCAAAGCCTCGGGCCGCGCATACAAGGCGGGTTCGTTCCCCTTTCTGGCCAATGGTCGTGCGCGTGCATTGGGCGATACAACCGGTTTCGTGAAGTTTCTGGCAGATGCCACAACCGACGAAATATTGGGTGTGCATATTGTGGGCCCACAAGCGAGCGAGTTGATTTCTGAGGCTGTCGTGGCGATGGAATTCAAGGCGAGCGCGGAAGACATCGCCCGCATTTGCCATGCCCATCCTTCTTTAAGTGAAGCCACGAAAGAAGCGGCGCTCGCAGTCGATAAGCGCACTTTGAATTTCTGATTGCGATAGTGAGCAGTGTTAAGGAAACCTACGAAGCTGCACTGGCAGCCCGTGGGTATCGCGCGGACCCCGCACAGTTATTGGCGGTGGACGCGCTCGAACGCTGCGCGAATGAGTGGGCGCATTACAAAGTCAAGCGCTCAAATACACTCAAAAAGCTCATTAACCACCCCGATATTCCGCGTGGCGTGTACATGTACGGCGGCGTGGGGCGGGGGAAGAGCTTTTTGATGGATTGCTTTTTTAACGCAGTTCCACTCAAACGAAAGGCGCGTTTGCACTTTCATGAGTTCATGCGCGAGGTGCACCGTGAATTGGCCGATTTGCAGGGCACTGTCAATCCGCTGGATGTACTGGCGCAACGCATGTCTGTGCGCTACAAACTGATTTGCTTTGATGAGTTTCACGTAGCTGACATTACGGATGCCATGATCCTGCATCGCCTTTTGGCCGCCTTGTTTGAGAACGGTGTGGGTTTTGTGACCACCTCCAATTTCAAGCCGGATGACCTGTACCCGGGAGGTATGCACCGTGATCGCGTGTTGCCCGCGATTGCCTTGCTCAATCAGACGCTCGATATCATCAATGTGGACAACGGCACCGATTACCGTGGCAAAACGATGGAGTCGGTTCGGCTCTACCACCAGCCTCTGGGACCACAGGCAGATGCCGCCATGCAAGAGGCATTCAACGCATTAGCCGAGTCGCCTGACGAAGATCCCGTTTTGCATATCGAAGCAAGGCAGATTCAGGCATGGCGTAAGGCGGGCGGAATTGTTTGGTTTAACTTCAAAACGCTTTGCGGTGGCCCGCGCTCGCAAAACGATTACTTGGAAATCGCTTCGCGATTTCATACCGTGTTTTTGAGCGACGTACCGCACATGCCGGTGCGTATGGCGTCCGAGGCGCGACGTTTTACATGGCTAGTGGACGTGTTGTATGACCGAAAAGTCAAACTCGTCATGTCTGCCGAAGTGGAACCCGAGTCGCTCTACACCGAGGGGCCTATGGCCCATGAGTTTCCGCGCACCGTGTCCCGGTTGAGCGAAATGCAGTCCAAAGAATACCTGGCGCAGGACCGGCGCATTGTGGACACCGGATTGACATGAAGCGAGCATCGCTATTGCTACTTGCAGCGTGTTTCACTGCGCTTGTTGCCGCGCAATCGGTGGACATAGCGCCACGTTCTTCACCGGCGGATCCCTTGCTATTACCAGACGATTTCAATGCAAAGCGCCAAGAGATTGAAGCTACGCGAAAAAGTGAAATGACCCGTTTTGACACTGCGGACGCGCAATGCAGAACGCGATTTGCTGTGAATGACTGTTTAAGTGCATCACAAACCAAGCGCCGTGCGGTAATGTCAGATTTGCGCCGTCAGGAATCGCGTTTGAACGAAATGGAACGTGCCCGGCGCGGAGCAGAGCAACTGGAGCTTTCCAAAAAGAAGGCAATGGAGCGGGATCAACTTGAGAAAGACGTCGCAGCCAACCATGCTGCCAGTGTGGAAGCACAAGCGCAAAAGCAAAGTGAGCAAGCGCAAAAGCGTGAGGCCAAACGCAATGTCCCGGCCAATCACGTGGGTACCTCGCAAGTAGTGCCCAACGCGCCATCCGGTCCAGCAACTGCGCAGCAGGCTGTTAGCAGGGCTGACTACGAGCGAAGACAGGCAGAGGCCCAGGACCATCGTATTGACGCACAAAAGCGGCAAAATGAAAAAGCGGCTAAACCGGCGTCGACCTTGCCGGTTCCGCCCTGATTTAATCCAGAGGCTCTAATTTGACGATGACCAGAGAAAGGTTGTCACCACCGCCACGTGCTCTGGAACGTGCTTTCTCAATTAGAAATTCGCAAGCCTCGCGCGCTGACAGCGTGGAGAGAACAGAACCGATCTCGGTGTTGTTGAAGTAGTGCCAAACGCCATCGCTGCACGCCATCAATACGTCACCCGCGGTCAGTTTCGGGATGAAATGCATGTCCACCGGTGGATCGTTGTCGGTGCCCAGACACCCCATCAGAATATTGGATTGCGGATGCACTGCGGCTTGCGCATCGGTTAATTCTCCACGGTCAACCAAGGCTTGCACGTAAGAATGGTCCTTAGTCCGTTTGACGAAGGAATTTCCGTGAAAGTGGTACACACGCGAGTCGCCCGTGTGGGCCCAATAGCAATCGCCTCCCGGATTGATGATGAAAGCGGCCATCGTACTGTGAGGCTCTTCTTCCGCTGAAATGGCCGTCAGCTTGATGACAATGTGTGCCTCTTGCACAATTTGATTCAGCGTAGCGGCCGCGTCGTCACTGCCGGGGTCATAACGCTCAAACAACTGCTTGGCCGTCATCATGACCTGATCAGAGGCTTTACGGCCACCGCTGCGACCCCCCATACCGTCCGCTACTATTCCTAGAATGCAGCCATTCATACGAGAGTGCTTGATCAAGGCGACCTGATCCTGCTGATAGTCACGGTCGCCCTTGTGAATGCCAGTTGATGCAGTGAGTCGGTATCCAGTTGCCATTTTTTAGGGCCTCAGAGCATTATTTTTGTTGAACGCTAGTTGTGAACGTATTATCAATCCACTTGCGGTAACGATTGGTACCTGTTTTGAACTCGAATTTACGCTCCCCGGAACGCCACTTGATCGAATTGCGCATTGAGCATGGCGATCTTGACGCACTGATTGACCAGGCCTCGGCGGCGACGCCGGTTGATGAGTTGATGATGCGGCGCCTGAAGAAAAAGCGACTTTTGCTGCGTGATGAAATTGCGCGGCTTGAGCGTGAAGTTCTCCCCAGAGAACCTGCCTGACCTATGGATTTTGAGCAAAAGACGCGGGCTGTATTTGAGGCCGGTGGAGCATTAGCTCGTTCGGTCACTGCATACAAGCCACGTAGCGGGCAGACCGAAATGGCTGGTGCCGTTGCCCAAACTATGGATAAGGGTGGCATGCTTGTTGTGGAAGCGGGAACAGGTGTCGGAAAAACATTTGCTTACCTTATTCCTGCCATGCTCAGCGGTGACAGGGTCCTGATCAGCACTGCCACCAAAACTCTGCAAGACCAACTCTATCTGCGCGATATTCCCTTTTTAAAGTCGACGCTGGGTGTGCCTGTGAGAACTGCGCTGCTCAAGGGCCGGTCGAGCTACCTTTGCACTTATCGGATGGAATCAGCACGCTTGGACGGCGATATTGAAACCGAGCGTGACGTGCAGCAGCTTGCCCGCGTAGAGCTGTGGGCCATGCAAACCCGTAGTGGTGACCTTTCCGAGGTTGACGGTCTGGATGAAAGTTCTTCGATTATTCCGGTCATTACGTCCAGCAGGGATAACTGTCTGGGCGCACGTTGCGCCCATGCTGCGAGCTGCTTTGTAAACAAGGCCAGACGGGAAGCGATGGCGGCGGATCTTGTGGTGGTTAACCACCACCTGTTTTTCGCCGACCTTAATGTGCGGGAGTCCGGCGTTTCGGAGTTGTTGCCCAGCGCTCGTTGCGTCATATTTGATGAGGCACATCAACTCAATGAAATTGGTGTGCAGTTTTTAGGCAAGCAGTGGAGCACGGGGCAAGTGGAGAGTTTCGCGACCGATTTGCAAAAGCTCGCATCAATGCAAGCCCGTGGTTTTGCCGATTGGGCCGGCATTGCGGCTGATCTGAACGGGTCGGTGAGTGTGCTTTGTCGACTGTTTAACAGCAGCGTCGGTACGGGCAAGCTTAGTTGGAGTGATGGATGGATAGAAGGTGGTCGGGGTGCGGAATACTTGGTGGCGATAAAACTCGCCATGCTGCACGCGCTTGAAGCAACTGCGATTTGCGAAGCCGTTTCCGCGGAGTTCATTGCTATGCATGCCCGTGGCCAGCAAGTTCTGGAATCCCTTGAAATATTCATTCAACCGGTTCCGGCGGAAGGTGTTCGCTGGATTGATGTGGGACGTCAGGTCCGGCTGGTGCAATCTCCGCTTGATATTGCCGCGAGCATGCAGGCACGTGTGATCAAGCCACAGGCAGATCAATCCTCGCGTAAATCGTGGATTTTTACGTCAGCAACCTTGGGGGCCGATGCGGCTTTAACTTGGTTCGTAGAGTCATGTGGCTTACAAGGGGCCGAGGTCTTGCGTGTGGAGAGCCCGTTTGATTACGCCTCACAAGCAAGCTTGTATATTCCTGCCGCATTTCCACGGCCCGATGATTCCGGGCACAGCGCCGCAGTCGCACAACTGGTTGTCGAATCGGCATTGCGACTGGGTGGGGGTGTCATGGTGCTAACGACAACCCTGCGCGCGATGCGCGCCATCGCCGACTTTCTGCGGCTCGCCCTGCAAGGACGCGATGAATTGAAGGTACTTGTTCAGGGCCAACACTCCAAGCGGGCATTGATAGACATGTTCACCGCGCTCGAAAGTACCTCCGTTGGATGTATTGGAAACATATTGGTGGCTTCGATGTCATTCTGGGAGGGGGTTGATATTCCCGGGGACGCGTTGCAGCTGCTGGTGATAGATAAATTGCCCTTTGCACCCCCGGATGACCCTGTACAAGTTGCCAGAGCCCAAAATTTGGATGCTAAAGGACTAAGTGCGTTCAAGTACTTGCACCTGCCGCATGCGGCCGTGGCGCTTAAACAGGGTGCGGGGCGATTGATTCGGCGGGAAACGGATCAGGGTGTTCTGATCATTTGCGACGTTCGTATGTCGACAATGGGCTATGGCAAGCAACTGGTTAAGGCGCTGCCGCCGATGAAGCGCCTCGCGTCGCATCAAGCGTTGCTGGATAAGCTAGATGCCCTCACCAGACCTTCCACCACGGGTCATCTGCTGGACGCCCGCCCTTGAGCAGAAAATCGGACTGAGGGTAGTTGGTCGCCAGCACACGCCTGGCGTCATCGCGTAGCTTGGTCATTCCCAAAGCGTCATAAGATTTGTAGATGATGAAAAGTGCCTCTTCCAGTGCGGGAACATCGCGGTAATCCGTCAAGGCAATTTGGGCCCGATTGACGGCTGCCAGATAGGCTCCGCGCTTGTAGTAGTAACGGGCTACGTGCACTTCGTATTGCGCCAAGGCACTCACAATATAGTTCATGCGCTGGGTGGAATCCACTGCATATTTGGAATCCGGGAAACGGCTTATAAGTTCACGGAAAGACTCAAACGACTCTTTGGCTGCCTTCTGGTCACGCTCAGTCAGGTCCTGGCGACTTATCGCAGAGAACATGCCCAAGTCATCGTTGAAATTGATAATGCCTTTGAGATAAAGGGCGTAATCAACGGCAGGGCTCGCAGGGTGCAGTTTTAAAAACCTGTCCAGCGTCGCGAGGGCCTGCGCAGGCTCAGCGGTTTTGTATTGGGCATAGGCCTTGTCTAATTGCGCCTGCTGCGCCATTGGGGTACCTGCCGCACGGGACTCCAGTTTTTCAAGGTAAGGAATTGCTTTGTCCCACTGGTTGCTGTCCATCTGGTCTTTGGCCTCAGCGTAAATTTCCGCGGTGCTCATACCGGCCGTTTTGTCAATAGTCGCGGTTGAGCATCCAGTTAGGAACAGCACTGCGGCTGACATGCCGATTGCACAAACGACCGATAATTTGACACGAACCATGGTGGAAACCTTCTTGAAACAGACCGAAATCATTATATCGACCGCTCCTGTGGAATCCGTCCTTGAAGAAGCGGACGAACTCACCAACGCATTCGAGATACGTAAAGCTGTTATCGAGCCATCTATGCACGGGCAACGCTTGGACAAGGCACTGGTGGAATACGTTCCAGAGTTCTCGCGCAGTTATGTGCAGCAGTTGCTCGCGGCCGGGCTGGTCTTAGTCAATGGCATACGTGCGAATAAAGCGTCCAGCAAAGTAAAGATAGGGGACGCAGTTGAAATTGAACTGCGACCCACGCCGCAAAGTCAGGCGTTTAGGCCTGAGGCCATGGCGCTGGATGTTGTGTACGAAGACGCAGACGTCCTGGTCATCAACAAAGCCGCTGGATTGGTAGTGCATCCTGCTCCCGGAAACTGGAGTGGCACTTTGCTCAATGGATTGTTGGCGCGAGATCCCGTTTTTTCTCTGGTTCCACGGGCGGGGATTGTGCACCGACTGGACAAGGATACGAGTGGCTTGATGGTTGTGGCGCGCCACCGGGAGGCTATGGACCGCTTGGTTCAGGCGATGGCGGCGCGTGAAATTAGCCGACAGTACCTCGCCATCGCCGACAAACCATGGATCGGAAAGCCCGTTGTGACCGTAAACGCCCCCATCGGGCGAGACCCACGCAACCGACTGCGCATGGGCGTGGTTAACTTGTTAGAACACCCCGGAAAGCCGGCTCAGACTGATGTGCATTGGTTGGGGAATTCCCGCGATGGCTGTTTCGTGCGTTGTGTGCTGCATACGGGGCGTACCCATCAGATACGTGTGCATATGGCCTCCATCGGGCACCCGCTTTTGGGTGACGCGGTGTACGGCGGCGCTTCACATTTACAGATGCCGCGTCAGGCGCTACACGCAACGCGCCTGGCTTTCAAGCACCCGATTAGTGGTCTGCCGTTGGTTTTTTCTGCGGCCATGCCGGCCGATATGTGTGCGGTGCTGGAAGCCTGGGGCCTACGATACAATGCAGCACAAGACACGGAAAACAATAACGCTGCGGTCCGTTGACCCGCTGTAGGCGCTGTGGGGTGTGACCACCCGCTGCCATCCGAAACAATCTTTGTGATCAGTTGCACCCCTTGGGTGACGTATCCGGAAAAAGCCTGAATATGAATTTGGCGGACGCAAAGCGAGTCCTGGAGACTGCTTTAATTTGTTCTCAACAGCCCATGCCTCTGCGTGAGATGAAGGCTTTGTTTGGCGATTCGCTAGGGCCGGACACCATCAAAGGATTGCTGGAAGAATTGAAATTGGATTGGTCTGGCAAAGGCGTACAGCTGGTGAACGTTGCCACCGGCTGGCGCTTTCAAAGCCGCCCGGAAATGCGTGAGTTCCTGGATCGTCTGCATCCGGAAAAGCCCCCGCGCTACACCAGGGCTACGTTGGAAACTTTGGCCATCATTGCTTACCGTCAGCCGGTCACCCGTGGTGACATGGAGGATATCCGGGGCGTAACGATTAGTTCATTGCTGATTAAACAGCTTGAGGACCGGGGTTGGGTTGAAGTCATTGGTCACCGTGAGGCTGCCGGCCGGCCGGCTTTGTTTGCGACGACCAAACAGTTTTTGGATGATTTGGGTTTGCAGTCGCTTGATCAATTGCCCCTGCTGGAAAGCCCGGCAGACTCCGGCGATGTTTTTGGTGCACTGGTTGAATCAGTGCAGGAGTCTGTGGCCGTTGAAGGTCAGATTCCTATGGTTTTAGATGTAGATGAAGGTGCGCAAGACGCACCACCAACGGACGGAATTTCACTATGAATGACACCCAGCCGACTCCGGCGCCCGACGAATCAGATGCACCCCAGGACGCCACCCTGGAATCGTTGCGACCGTCTGCCGTTCAACCTGCTGTGCCGCTGGCTATGCTGGAAAGTCGTTTTGCCGACATCATATCTGGCGAGTTTGACGCTGAGGGTGAAGCTGAGTTGCCAGTCCCCAAGCGGGTATTGGCCCCGATGGCCGAAACTCCCAAGTTGCACAAAGTGCTTGCGCAAGCCGGCATGGGCTCACGCTTAGAGATGGAGCAATTGATTCTCGAAGGCCGGATTTCGGTGAACAACGAACCGGCCCATATCGGCCAGCGTATTCAGTTTGGTGACAGCATCAAGGTTAACGGCAAACCCATTCGTTTTCGGGTCGACCCGCCGCCGGCGCGTGTTATTGCGTATCACAAGCCTGTGGGCGAGGTGGTTACCCATGATGACCCGCAAAATCGTCCCACGGTATTTCGCAAACTTCCCAAATTGCAGAATGGCAAATGGCAGTCCGTAGGTCGTCTGGATTTGAATACGGAAGGGCTACTGCTTTTTACCAGTTCCGGTGAACTGGCTAACAATTTGATGCACCCGCGTTTCGGGTTGGAACGTGAATATGCCGTTCGCGTATTGGGGGCTTTAAATAAAGATGAAAAGCAGGCTTTGCTGGACGGAGTTCGCCTTGATGACGGTATTGCCCAGTTTGGTTCCATCGAAGATGGTGGAGGAGAAGGCTCAAACTGCTGGTACCGGGTCACCATTTCTGAAGGACGCAACCGGGAGGTGCGGCGCATGCTCGAATCGGTTGGTCATGCGGTTAGCCGGCTGATTCGCATCCGGTACGGTGCCATGGTGCTCCCGAGGGGCCTTAAACGTGGCGCCTTTTTGGAGCTTGGTGAAACCGATATCCGTGCATTGGCGCAGGCGGCCGGCGGCGCTCGGCCTCCCAGAGGAGCGGGCACCGAAGATTCTGGTGCACCCGGTAATTCCGGAGCCAATCGTCTGGCCCGTGGAAATCGACGTAACGGTGGACGCAGTGGTGGCCCGCGCGGCAACGGCAATGCAATGCGTGGCCCGATTCCGCCCGGCGTGAATTCGGGTGGTCGCAATGGTGGGCGGTCTAATGGTCCAAGGCAGGACCGGTCAGGTCCTGGTCCGGCAGGATCATCTCAGCCGGACCCCATGAAAACTTCGCTTGGATACATCGGTGCAGATAGTTTTACACGGCAACGGCAGGAGGGTGGTCAACGTGGTGGTGGTCAAAACTCCGGGAACCGCCGTGGCGGACGCAATCGGTAACATTGCGATGTTAAAATCAAAAGCTTTGCTCGAACCGGCAAAAACACTTTAAACAAATAGTTCAGGAATATTACTATGACGATCGAACGTACTCTCTCCATCATTAAACCGGATGCCGTTGCCAAAAATGTGATCGGTCAAATTTACGCCCGTTTTGAAGCTGCTGGATTGAAGGTCGTTGCCGCCAAAATGGCCCATCTTTCCCGCGGTGAAGCAGAAGCTTTTTACGCAGTGCACAAAGCGCGTCCGTTTTTCAAGGATTTGGTGGACTTCATGATCTCCGGTCCTGTGATGATCCAGGCACTGGAAGGCGAAAATGCGATCCTGAAAAATCGCGATCTGATGGGTGCAACCGATCCCAAGAAGGCAGCTCCAGGGACCATCCGCGCTGACTTCGCCGATAGCATCGATGCTAACGCTGTACATGGTTCCGACGCTGCGGAGACGGCTGCTAACGAAATAGCATTTTTCTTCCCCGGCATGAACGTTTATTCACGCTAAGCCATGCAATGACGGTCAACCTTCTTGATTACGACCTCGAGGGATTGGCCGCTTATTGCGAGCGGCTGGGTGAAAAGCGCTATCGCGCCACCCAGTTGTTCCGCTGGATTCATCAAAAGGGCGCTTCCCAATTTGATGAGATGAGTGACCTCGCTAAGTCATTGCGGGAAAAACTCAAGACCACTTCTGAAATAGTTCCTCTGATCGTCAAATCTCAATATGAATCTGCCGATGGGACGATTAAATGGCTTTTTGAAGTGGGTGGCGGTGATGTCATTGAAACCGTTTTTATCCCCGAGGCTGACCGGGGAACCCTGTGCGTTTCGTCGCAGGCAGGCTGCGCGGTGGGTT
This sequence comes from Comamonadaceae bacterium, assembly GCA_947373605.1. GTDB lineage: Bacteria > Pseudomonadota > Gammaproteobacteria > Burkholderiales > Burkholderiaceae_C > Allorhodoferax. The sequence goes on along the minus strand of CANBYM010000100.1, from coordinate 1,020 downwards.
GCCGATTCTGTTCCACTGGGCATCAGGGATTCAGCCGCAATTTAACTGCTGGCGAAATCATTGCCCAGCTCTGGTTTGCAGAACATTTTCTGCGTAAGCACCTCAAATCCACCGAACGTGTCATTTCCAATGTGGTGATGATGGGTATGGGGGAGCCACTTCAAAACTATGCCCATTTGGTGCAGGCTTTGCGCGTCATGTTGGATGATCACGGTTATGGCTTGTCACGCCGCAGAGTGACCGTTTCAACTTCCGGCGTTGTGCCGATGATGGACCGTTTGGGCGCCGACTGTCCAGTGGCTTTGGCGGTTTCTTTGCATGCGTCCAATGATTTGCTGCGCGACAATCTGGTGCCGCTGAACAAAAAATACCCCATTGGTGAACTCATTGCCGCATGTCAGCGCTACCTGGAGTTTGCGCCGCGTGATTTCATTACTTTCGAATACTGCATGCTGGACGGTGTAAACGACACGGCAGCACATGCCCACGAACTTGTGAGCCTTCTGACCGGCAGTGGGCGGGGAGCCCAGTGGTGCAAATTGAATTTGATTCCATTCAATCCGTTTCCAGCATCCGGGTTGGTTCGATCAACCCAGAAATCTATTGCAGAATTCTCAAAAATTGTTTCGGAGTCAGGTTTAATAACTACTGTTCGCAAAACCCGTGGAGATGATATTGACGCTGCATGCGGTCAATTGGCTGGTGACGTCAAGGATCGAACTGAGGTAATGAAGCGAATGGCTAAGCAACGCGTTATACCTTTGGTGCCGGTTGGAGTTGGACAGATATCATCATTTTTGGAAAGTGCAAATGATTAGGTTTGCCAACGCTCGACGGAATTTTGCGCTGCTGTTGTGCGGCATTGCGTTTGCGGGCGCGCTGGCTGGAATGAGCGGCTGCACTACAACTCCTGTAACTTCGGCAAGCGCACCCGAGGCTTATACCGAATCCGATGAACCTCAGACGCGCAAGCGGGCGGCCAATCGTCTGCGCTTGGCGGTGTTGTATTTCCAAGAGGGT
>CANBYM010000099.1 GCA_947373605.1 Comamonadaceae bacterium | reverse complement strand
ACTGAAGTGGTTGCCAACAAAGGAGAGAATTTCGGTGTCGGCCTGCGTGTAACTCACGCCGCCCTCATAGCTCTGAACCACCAGCACACCGGCAGTTTTGCCGTGGATTTGCATGGGTACACCCAGCCAAGTGGTAAAGCTCAGGTCTCCCGTTGCGTCTTTCATCTCACCCTGTTTTTGCAACTCAGCAAAACGCTTGGCATCTATCAATTCCGGCTGGCTTGTCTTTAAAACATACTCCGTCATGCCATCGGAATACGGCACATCAAGACCCTGCTGCGTGTCACCATCTTTTTCATCAACGTAGTACGGGAAGTCCAGCGTGTGCTTTTTATCGTTGTACAGCGCCACGTAGAAATTGCGGGCGTACATCAACTCGGAGAGTAGGCCGTGTACGGATTGCAAAAAATCATAGAAGGGCAGGCCCGCTGTAGCCCGTTCGGATATGCGGTAAAACACGTTTTGAAGCGTTTGTGCCTTGCGGTGTTCATGCGCTTCGCGCTCCAGCTCTTTGGTGCGCTGCTGCAACCAAGTCTGCGACAGCTTGGCTTGCATTTCATAGCGCTGCTGCAAAGCCAGATGTTTGATGCGCAAAGCAGACAACTGCATTTGCAGCTTCTCGATCTGTGCTTTGTCATCGTTGGACATCAGTCTCCCTGTTTGGACGCGTTACCTAATCATGCCCGCCACTGCCCATGTTACGCAAACTTGCTTCAATGGCGGCGGCGGCGGCGAGCGGACGCTCCATTGGAAACAGGTGACTCCCGTCGAGCATCATGATGCGCCCTTTTGTGAGGCTTTCGGTACGTGCGAGTCCGATTTTTTTCAATTCCCACGAATCGCATCCGCCGATAAAGCTCACCGGGCATTTCAGTGGGTGCCGTTTGACCAGACTGTCCAGGTTGTCGGGAATAGTGTTGTAAATGCGGGTTTCTACATCCCGGTCAAAGGCCAGTACCCGCTTGCCGCCACGCTCCAGAGTGCCGTGTGTCACATAGTCCAGCAACACTTGGTCATCCCATTTCGCAAACGCCTTTTTGTGCCGGAAGTGCACATATGCCGCCTCAATGCTGTCCCAACTGAAGCGGCGCTGGCGGCTTACCCGCCCGGGACCGAACGAACCGGCGAGCGATGTACCTTTGATGACACCCAGCGCCGTGCTTTTCCAGCCGCTCAAAAAGGGTGCGTCAATCATGAGCACGCCTTTTGCCAGTTCAGGGCGCTGAGCCGCCAGCATCAGGCTTAAAAAACCACCCAGCGAGTGGCCGACCAGCCAGGCCTTTTCGCCTGCTTTCTCCACATGCGGCTGTACAAAGTCGGCCAGTTGTTGCACCAGCTGTGGCCAGTTGTCGGTCACTGCGTACCTGGAGTCATGGCCGAACTTCTCGATGGCCTTCACTGCAAAGCCGCGTGAACGCAAACTTTTGAAGAGCACCCGGTAGGTGCTGGCCGGAAAGCTGTTGGCATGGGAAAAAACAATCATGCGGCGCTGGCTACGGCAAAGTTCAAGCGGTAGTCGCTCGCTTTATATGAGCTTTTCGTCCGGGTTGGAGATTTTGCGCAGCGGCAAACTCCGCCCTGAAGGAACCAGCAAAGGCACCTCAGTTGCACCACCGGTCCACATCGGGTCTTCAATGCTGTCAAAAACTTCACGCAATTTCTGCCCCCAGTTGCCGTGCAACATTTTGAAATAGGGGTTGTTCTCGTCGATACACACCACCTTGTCGGTCTCAAAGGCATTGGCTTCGTATACCACCAGGTCCAGCGGCAGCCCTACCGACAAATTGGATTTGAGCGTGGAGTCCATCGACACCAGCGCACACTTGGCCGCTTCGTCAAGCGGGGTAGTAGGGGTGATAACGCGGTCAAGCACCGGTTTGCCGTATTTGGATTCACCCACCTGAAAGTACGGAGTCTCGGGCGTGGCCTCAATAAAGTTGCCGGCGGAGTACACCTGAAACAGGCGCATGCCTTCACCCTTGATCTGCCCGCCGAAAATCAGCGACACATTGAAGTCCACTCCGGCTTGCTTGAGCGACTCTGCGTCACGCTCGTGCACGCGGCGAATGGCTGAGCCCAGCACGCGGGCTGCATCAAACATGCTTTTGGCGTTCCATATGGTGACGCCCTCGTCACCTTCGTGTTCTTTAAGCCGCTCAACCTGCAAAATTTCCCGCACGCTTTGCGAAATGCTCAGGTTCCCAGCGGATAGCAAGACCATAAACCGGTCGTCCGCCTTTTCGTAAACGATCATTTTCCGGAAGGTGCTGATCTGGTCCAGCCCTGCATTGGTGCGCGAGTCAGAGAGGAATACCAGACCGGCGTTGAGTTTTATGGCGACGCAATATGTCATTTTTTGGAGTTCTTATGTCAAAACTCCGATTCTAGGGGAGGGTGCCCCGCCATTCCTTAATCAAATATCTCAGTCTTGAAACCTTTTAAAGCAAGCTCAATCTTGGCATCCAGCGCCTTGAGGCTAGGCGGCTTCACTAAATAACCGGCAACCCCCAGAGGCATGACCTCTCCGATGGTTGACATGCTGGAGTCTGCGCTGAGAAAAATCACCGGAATGGCGGATAGCCTTTCGTCTGCCATAGCGCGCAGGTTGCGCACAAATTCAATTCCGCCCATAGGTTGCATGTGTACGTCCGTCAGAACCAGATCTGGTTTTAAGCGGCCGATTTCCAGCAGGGCACTCGCTCCGTTATCAAACGAAAAAAGGTCCAGAATGCCCAAGCGCCGCAAATTGCCCATAATGAAACTGTTCATTATTTTGTCGTCTTCAATGACGACCACCCTGGCCCGCTTGATATCCATCGAATTAAATCCTTCCTCAGTTCAAATTGCCGTTCGCGGTACCGACGCAACCTCTTGCCATGCCGCATCGTTTTGCCACTGTACTAACCATGCCGCAAGTTTGTCAGCGGGCATCGGGCGGGCGATGCCGTAGCCCTGTGCAAAATCGCAACCCAAGTCCATAAGCATACGGCCATGTTCCAAGGTTTCAACACCTTCGGCAATGACGCAGCGGTTGAGTTGTCGCATGATCCACAAAATTCCATCCAGAATGGAGCGATTGTTGCGGTCGCGCAGCATTTCACGCACAAAACTCTGGTCAATTTTGATGGTGGGAACGGGCAGGCGGTTCAGGTAAGTGAGCGATGAGTAGCCGGTTCCAAAGTCGTCCAAGGCAAAACCAACGCCCAGCGTGGCGCATTGCGTAATCAAACGCGAAACCTGTTCGATTTCTTCGAGCGCGCTGGTTTCCAGAATTTCCAGCTCCAGGCTATAGGGCTGGTAGTCCGGATAGCGGGCTAATGCCTGCTGCAGTTGGCCCGTAAAGTCGCACTGTTGCAATTGCAACGCACCTACATTCACACTAATGGGCACCATGGTCCCGGCCTGTTGCCATTGCTTGAGCTGTTGCAGTGCCTGTTCAATGACCCATTCGCCCAGTCGAACCGATAAAGGATTGTTTTCAATCAGCGGCAAAAACTGCCCTGGCGCAAGCAAACCGTCCTGGGGGTGCTGCCACCGGATGAGCGCCTCTACCCCGACAAAGGCCCGTGTGCGCATATTCACTTTGGGCTGGTAAAAGAGCACAAATTCATTGCTGGCAAGTGCCTGACGCATGCGCTCCAGGCTGGCATGGTGACCGCGTACCGATATGTCGTTGTCGGAGTCAAACACTGCATAGCGATTTTTGCCCAGCAGCTTGGCGTGGTACATGGCCTGATCGGCCTGGCGCAACAACTGCTCCGCATCGACTGCAGACCTTTGCGGAAAATAAGTCACACCGATACTGGCCGACACATGCAGCTTGTGGCTGTCCACATGAATGGCTTGTGCGGCATGTTGCAGCAGGCGCTCCAGTACGGGTACGGATGCCTCTACGTTCTCAAGATCGGTCAATACCGCCACAAACTCGTCGCCGCCTAAACGCGCGAAGGTGTCGACCTCGCGCAGACACAGATTGAGGCGCTCCGCCAACTGCACCAGCAGGCGATCGCCGATCGCGTGGCCATGCACATCATTGATGGCTTTGAAGCCGTCCAGGTCCAGATATGCTACCGCCAGCATGCACGAACGTCGTTCCGTATTGATCAGCCCTTGCTGCAGGCGGTCAGACAGTAGCAATCGGTTGGGCAGGCCGGTGAGCGCATCAAAGTGCGCCATACGCCGCATTTCCTGCTCGGCCGTAGTGCGCAGCGCAATTTCCAGTTGGAGCTGTTTATTGGCCTCCGCAATTTGCGTAGTGCGTTCGGCCACGCGCTGCTCCAGCACTTCGTTGGCAAGGTGAATGGCTTCATCGGCGCGGCGTCGGTCGGTAATGTCCATGCCGATGCCCAGATAGCCGGTGATTTCGCCGCTTTCGTTGCGCAGGGATGAGATCGCCAACTGCACCGGAAAGCGGCTTCCGTCTTTGCGGATGTACGTCCACTCGTGCTCGTCAGTGCCGTGCATGCGCGCCTTGACCACAAATACGTCAAACCCCGGCACCACCGCTTGTTCCAATTCGGCGCTTAAGTCATTGGCCCGGGAAATGACCTCATCCTTTTCATGAATGATGGACGGGGTATGGATGCCGACTACTTCTTCTGACGTGTAGCCCAGCCATTGGCTGGCTGTGGCATTGATCAACGTGATGGTGCCGGCGATGTCGGTGGCGATGATAGACACGTTGGCGCTGTTGAACACGGCTTGTGTGAGCCCGATGGCTTCACGCAAGGCCTCTTCGGTTTGATGCTGCTCGGTGGTGTCCTCTATGGCCCAAATCGATGCGTCGTCCTGCGCTCTGCCTCCCTGAATCAAGCGTCCCGACATGCGGCCCCAAAACGATTCGCCGTTCCTGCGCCGAAAAAGCCGCTCAGTTGTGCAGGCATGGGCGGTGCTGAGCCGTGGGTATAAATCTTGGCCGACCGCATCAAAGTCTAACTTGCTGAGATACCAAAGGCGCGACGAGGTTCCCACCATCGTGCCCGCCTCGAAACCGAACAGTCGCTCTGCGAAGGGGTTGCAGCGTTGCACCACGCGCTCCTTGAGAAACACAATGCCAACGGTCACATTGTTCAGGATCGCCTCGTTCTCAAACAGTGCGTGCTGCATCCGCTGCGCCTGTGCCTTCTCCGCCGAGCGGTCCGAAATGATCCACACCGTACCCTGCGCCGAGTCCTGCGCATCGAGCACGTAGGCAACCATTTGTGCCCAGAATTTTTCACCGTTCTGGCGCACCATGGTCAACTCGTGGCTAAACGGTTTGCCAACCGAGAGCAAAGGTGCGGCAAGCTGCCCCAGCGCAGCGTAATCATCGTCCGACGCATAGAGTTCCCGACCGCCCGCGCCTATGGCGGAGGTGTAGGTATAGCCGAACATCTCGCAGAACTTATCATTACAGTTCGTGATGCGCCGGTCTTTGGTAAACAAAATCGCCACCGGCGCGTTGCTCATCACCGCCTGCAAGGCGGCGTGGCTGCGTTGGAGTTCTTGTGACTGCCGATGTTCCTGCGAAATGTCGTCAAAAAGCCAGACTGTTCCTTCTTCGCCAGGTCCAGCCTCCATCGGCGTTGCGCTGATTTTGCAAATGACCGGCCGACCGTGTTTGCCGTGAAAGGTCCAGGTTAAGCCGGTGGTCTTTCCTTGTTGCAACGAGTTGGCCACAGCTTTGGCGAAGCGCTGGTACTCCTCGCTGGTGGGGAACATGGACGACGTAGAGCACCCGTTAAGCGCGCCATGCTCAAAGCCCAGAGCCTCTTCCATAGCCCGGTTGCATCGGGTAATGACGCGGTTACGGGTAAATGCGATGCCGATCGAGGCGTGCTGAAATATAGCCTCCAACTCCCACAAGGATTGGGTCGCTATCGGTATCTCGTCCTTGGCCTGGCGCATTGGCATGTCCCTTGTATTTCGGCAGTATTTTCATACCACCTTTTTTGCCAAGTGTATGTGCCTATCGTTTAGATGCAAGTGTTGCGAAGTGCACTGGCTCTTATGCTTGAATCTAACTTCTTTGATTTGATGTAATTTCAAAATTAAAAAGTAGATAATTGATTTATATCAATTTTTACCTAGTGGGTGGGTTTGGCGTGACTGAAGATACCCGACAAGTTGTCTGCGATGGCGGCAAGTGCACTTTTATGGGCTTTGCGATGGGTGATGTGAAAACTGGCTGTTAAGTGAATGAAACTTAATCAGATCGAAACAGTGTTGCCAATCAGTTACGAAAAACGTCAGACCACCTTCGCAAAGGAAAAACCAATGAGTCGAGACCTGAACAAGCCTGAGCAACTTGCTCACTATCCCGAGGTCAAAACGCGAGCCGTTTTTGAAGGAAATGAAGGCGCTGGATCGTCATAGATTGAAGTTTCTGGAACTCTCTCTCATCTGTATCGTCGCCAGTACGGATGCCCATGGAATTCCCGACGTGAGCCCGCGTGGTGGCCCGCCCGGTTTCGCCCGGGCAGTCGATGCGCACACCATTCTTTTGCCGGATCGTTCCGGTAACAACCGGTTGGACAGTCTGCGCAATGTCCTGGTGAAGTCCAGAATCTCGCTGTTCTTTATGATCCCGGGCATAAACGAAACCCTGCGGATTAAAGGTCACGCCAGGATCATTAAAGACGCGTCAGTACTGCTACCCTTTGAAGAGAATGGCAGCACGCCGCGCTCCTTGCTCAAAATCACCATCTCCTCAGTCATTCTCCGTTGTGCCAAAGTGTTGATGCGGTCACAACTCCGGGAGCCTGCCTCCGTCAGGGATCGCTCGGTGTTGCCAGCCATTGGGCAGATGTTGAAGGATCAGATTCAACATCCCAACCCGGCAGAAACCGAGAAAGAAATGCTGAAGCGCTACAGGGCAGAGCTTTGATGGTGTCAATTAGCGTGAACAGCGCCTGTATTCAAGTTTTAACAAGTGCCTTGAGCTGATACAGCGCATCCATGGCTTCGCGCGGGCTCATGGCGTCCGGGTTGAGCGCGGCAACGGCGGCTTCGACGGCGCTGGCCGGGGCGAATTCCTGCGCCGGTGGCGCGGCAAACAGGTCCACCTGCGCCTGATTCTGCGTAGCTTGCGCTTCCAGCGCGTCCAGCGTGTGGCGGGCCTGATTCAGCACAGCGGCGGGCATGCCGGCCAGCCGCGCGACTTGAATGCCGTAGCTGCGGCTGGCGGGGCCGCTCTCGATGGCGTGCAGAAACACAATGTCGCGTCCGGCCTCGGCGGCGCTAACGTGCACGTTGAGCGCGCCATGGTGGGTGGCGGGAAATTCGGTCAGCTCAAAGTAGTGGGTGGCAAACAGCGTAAACGCCTGCGTTTTGTCATGCAGCTGGGTGGCGATAGCCCAGGCCAGGGCCAGCCCGTCAAAGGTGGATGTGCCACGGCCGATTTCGTCCATCAGTACCAAGCTGTGCGGCGTTGCGCTGTGCAGTATTTGCGCCGCTTCGGTCATCTCCAGCATGAAGGTGGATTGGGCGTTGGCCAAGTCGTCGGCGGCACCGATGCGGGTGTGAATGGCGTCAATTGGCCCGAGCACGCAGGCGCTGGTGGGCACATGGCTGCCGATGCTGGCCAGCAGCACGATCAGCGCCACCTGACGCATATAGGTGGACTTGCCACCCATATTGGGGCCGGTGATCATCTGCATGCGTTGCCGGGCGGACAAGCGAGTGTCGTTGGCGATGAAATTTCCACTGGATAGCTCGGCCAGCCTCGCCTGCACCACCGGATGGCGGCCCTGCTCGATATCAATACAGGGCTGTTCTACAAACTGCGGCGCACTCCAGTCCAGCGTAAGCGCGCGCTCGGTCAGGGTACACAGAGCGTCCAGAGTGGCAAGCGCCTGCGCGGTGCGGCTGAGTTCGGGTACAAAGGCTTGCAACTGGTCGAGCACTTGCTCAAACAGCCACTTTTCGCGGGCCAGCGCGCGTTCCTGCGCGCTCAGGGCTTTGTCTTCAAACGCCTTGAGCTCAGGGGTGATAAAACGTTCGGCGTTTTTCAGGGTCTGGCGGCGGCGGTAGTCCTCGGGCACTTTATCGGCCTGACCGCTGGTCACCTCTATATAAAAACCATGTACCCGATTGAACTGCACGCGTAAATTGGCAATGCCGGTGCGCGCCTTTTCGCGCACCTCCAGGTCCAGCAAAAACGCATCGCAGTTGGTCTGTATAGCGCGCAGTTCATCCAGCTCGGCATCAAATCCGCTGGCAATCACGCCACCGTCGCGCAGCAGCGCAGCTGGTTCAGACGCTATGGCCGCCTGCAAAAGCGTTGCGCACGCTAGCGGCGGATTTAGCGCCGCGGCCAGCTCAGCCAGCAATGCGCTTTGTCCCTGCAGGTGCTGCGCCAGCTCATGGGTTTTTTGCAGGGTTTGTAAGAGCGCGACCAGTTCGCGGGGGCGCACCTGACGCAGTGCGGTGCGGGCGGTAATGCGTTCCACGTCAGAACAGCCTTTGAGCTGGGCTCGCAGGGTTTGCCACAACCGGTCGCGCAAAGCGCCGATGGCGCGCAGTCGGGTGCGGGCCTGCGTGCGATCGCGCTGCGGTTCCAGCAACCAGCGCTTGAGTGCGCGGCTGCCCATGCCGGTCATGCAGGTGTCCAGGAGTGAGAACAGGGTAGGGGAGTCTTCACCGCGCAGCGTTTGCGTGAGCTCCAGGTTGCGCCGCGTGGCGGGCGGCAGGTCGATCAGCGCATCGTCGCGCTGCACTTGTACGCTGTTGATGTGCGTCAGTGTGCGGCCCTGCGTGTGCTCGGCATAGCCCAAAAGCGCGGCGCAAGCCGCGTGGGCCTGCATGAGTTCCTGCGCATTCCAGGTGCTTAGGCTGGCGGCTTGCAGTGCTTCGAGCAGTTTGCGTTGACCCAGCGCACTGTCAAACTGCCATTCGGGCCGCGCGGTCAGAAACACAGCGCTTTGCTGGCGCAGGCGCTTGATGCGGTCTTCAAAAGCGTGTGTAACGCCCGCACTGAAGGCCAGCTCGCTGGGTGCCACACGCGACACCCATTCGGCCACTTCGTCTGGCGTGCATTCCGCCAGATACACGATGCCCTGGGTGACCGACAGCCACGCCAGTCCGCAGCGATTGCGCGGGCCCTGATGCACGGCCATCAGCATGGACTCGGCCTTTTCGTTGAGCAATTCGGCGTCAGTTAGAGTGCCGGGGGTGACTACACGCACTACTTTGCGTTCCACCGGCCCTTTGCCACCCACTTCGCCCACTTGCTCGCAAATGGCGACCGATTCGCCGCAACGGATCAACTTGGCAAGATATCCCTCCATCGCATGAAAGGGCACACCCGCCATGACTACCGGCTGTCCGGCCGACTGCCCGCGCTGCGTGAGCGTGATGTCCAGCAGCCGCGCCGCCTTCTCGGCATCGGCATAAAACATCTCGTAAAAATCACCCATGCGGTAGAAAAGCAGCGTGTCCGGAAAGTCTGCTTTCAGTCCCAAGTATTGGGCCATCATGGGCGTGTGCTCTGAAAAATCTTTTTTCACTTTCACAGACGAGGCCATAGTTACTTGCTTTTCAGAGGGAATAGTCATTTTTTTCTATCAATCCGTAGTGCTCTCTAAAAATCTCTGGTGAACTGTATCCGTCCGCCAAAAACGCAGGAGCCCCAGCGTGCCTTTAAATCCATGGAAGCCGACTGCGACGCCCAATTATCTGGTGTGCGGCACCAGCCGAAAGGTGCCTGCTTAAAAGAGCGCCTTGGCATGCACCGTGCGCGACAACGCAGGCATCGAGTTGGTCAGAGGTTAAGAGTCGGCGCTTGCCTCATGCCTTGTTCGCCGGCCAGAACCTCACTGTCAATGCGCATGTGCCAGCTAGAGCGGCCAGGCTGCACACACCTTGCCAACCAAACGCACTCAATACTTGACTGCCCAGCCACGCGCCGCTCGCCATACCAATGAACATGCTACCCATTAGCACTGCGTTCAAACGACTGCGGGCTGCAGGCTCTAGGCCATAAACAATCGTTTGATGCGCAATCAGGCTTGCCTGGACACCAAGATCAAACACAACCGCACCCGCACCAATCACCCATAGCGCGCCCACATCCGTCGAACTTAGCAGGGCCATGGCCACAAATGACGCAACAACGAGCGAGGCTCCGATTCGCGTCACCAATTCAGGGCCTTCTCGATCTGCCATCCTGCCCGCAAGCGGCGCGGCCAAAGCGCCTGCTGCGCCGGCCAACCCAAACGCGCCTGCCGATGCGCTACCCAAATGGAAAGGTTCCGCGTGAAGCATGACCGCAAGCGTTGACCAAAACGCGCTAAAGGCCACACTCAATAAGCCCTGCGCCAGCGCAGCACGTCGCAACTCGCTGTAGCGTCGTAAAAGGCGGAAAACACTGCCCAACAACGCTACATAGCGCAATTGCATGGTCGACGCAAAGCGCGGCAAACCTCGCCAAACTGCCACTCCCAGCAGAGCAACGCTCACCGCAGCGCCCACAAACACGCTGCGCCATCCTGCGTGCTCTGCTACAAAACCTGAGACGACACGCGAGAGCAGGATGCCCAAAAGCAGTCCGGTCATCACCCTGCCAACGGTGCGGCCCCGATTTGCTTCGGCAGCCAGTGCGGCGGCGGCGGGTACGAGATCCTGGGCGATCGTGGCTGAAAGACCAATAGCCAAACTGGCGAAAAGCATTACGTCTAACGAATTTGCGGTCGCAGCCAGCAACAGGGCAGCACACAACACGGCCGCCTTGCACAAAATAATGGTGCGACGGTCGAATCGGTCCCCGAGCGGAATCAGGAAAATTAATCCAATCGCGTAACCAAGTTGGGTGAGTGTAGGTATCCACCCGATTTTGTTCGGCGTGGCGTGCAACTCCTGACCCAGTACACCAAGCATCGGTTGGCTGTAATAGAGTGCCGCCGCACCCAAGCCGGCACCGACGGCAAGGAGTGTCACTAAGGAGCCAGCTATTTCTGTGCGGTCAAGCTCTATCGTCTGAGTCTGAGATGTCATCAACGAATTAGAACTTAATTATCTAAACAGACTGGTGCATATGGGCTTTTTGCAATGCACCTATGCGGCACAGTCGATAGTGTTGCGATGAGGTAGCGATGTGATAATTGGGCACATTGATTTTTACCGCAGACCCTTTTTATTGGCAATCGTTTCTCGATAAGCCCTTGGCCATGCGCCTCTCCCCGGCACCGGCCGTCTTGGTCGACTTTGTAGCGCAATACAACGCTACTAATGGCACGTTCGCAATACCCTGCGCCGCAACTGCGCCGGCCGATTTTGTTGACGATCTTCAGTGCGCAATCCATGAATTGCCAGTTGCCGTCACTGAGAAAGTAAAGCCGCACCTGATCGGCATTTTTTTCATGCAGGGTATCGGTGCATCGGCGATCACTAACGTCATCGCCCAAGCGAACGGTGAAGTGATAGGTTCATTTGTCGCGATCGACATCGATGCGTTCCTGGTGCGTAATGCCAATGATTGGGCGACCTGGAAAGAAAACACGCCTTTCACGCCGGTGCACGACATTCGACTCGAGCTCTGGATTGCCCACCCGGTGGACAACAACCGGAAATTAGCCTTGCAATTTCTGCTGTTGCACGAATTTGGTCATGTCCTTACAGCGGGTAACACCATCATTCCCGGGTGGTGGCTCGATGCAAGCCAGATCAAAGCCAGCACGGATCTGGGGTTTCTGTCGCTAAGTTGGAAAGTTAACGACGACGGACAGGTCTTGGCGCTCGCGAGCGAGGATTTTTCATTGCGTCAACAGATTGCCTACTATGTAGAGCCAAAGCTATCCGGGGCAGACATACCGGCGGTGTACGCCGAGCTGGAAAAGACCACATTCCCATCCCTCTATGCATCCAATAATGTCTATGAGGACTTTGCTGAATGTTTCGCGACTTATGTCCACTGTGTGATGCTGGGCAAACGCCATGAGGTGAATATCTTCAAGGCTGGCGAATTGGTATTGTGTTCCTGCGACTATTGGTCAACTCTGCGCAGCCGCAAAAAGGCAGCGTTTTTAGAGACGTTTTTCTCTACAGAGCCGACACCACGCACGCCCAATCCGGTTTGGACGCAGTTCTCCACGCAAATCCTCCCGGGGGGGTTAGGCACTCCCTTTTTGGGGCTTGCACCTTTTCTTCGGATGAGCATTAACGACGGCAATTTGTACCAGCTCGCTCAGGGCATGCTGGGTAAGGCCTATCAGGAACTGGACAACGCTAATTTGTGGATGAATCTGGCGACCGCCTTTTTCTCGCTGAGCCAACGGGATTTGGGTTTGGCGATTCAACGCCAAGCTCTGCAGATGAAGAACATTTATCACCTGCCCGCCACCCGGCAACCGGAAAAATTCCGCCTTTTGATGGTGATGGCCGCAGGGGACCTGGCCGAAAATACACCGCTGGACTGCCTGCTCGAAGACAGTAGTATCAGTCTGACGTGCTACTACGCGACAGTCGCTGAGCCGCTGCCCTCGCCACAACCCGAGCACGACGCCTTAATGGTGGCCATGTCCGACACCAGGGATACGCGGCCCATTCTTGCGGCGTTGAATCACTTGTTGCGCAACTGGGAGAGGCCAGTGATCAATGCACCACAGAATATTCACAACACGGAACGCAATACGGCCAGTGCAATCCTGCAGAATGCTCCCGGTTTGATGATGCCACTGACTTACCAAATTCAGCGAGAGACGTTGCAAGCAGTCGCGACGGGCGCTATGCGCCTTCATGAGACCCATCCCGATTGTGTTTTTCCAATCATCTTGCGCCCGGTCGGTTCACATGCGGGGCGCGATCTGGACAAAATCAATAACGCCAAGGATATTGGCTACTATTTAGAAAGGGTGCCCGATGCCGCGCTCTATTTATCTCGCTTTGTCGACTACTCCTGCCAGGATGGACTGTTCCGAAAATTCCGCGTTGCACTAATCGCCGGACGAGCTTATGCCTGCCATTTGGCAATCTCTGCCCATTGGATGATTCACTATGTCAATGCCGGCATGTATGACGATGCGGGCAAGCGCGCCGAGGAGGCAAATTTCATGGCCCATTTCGCCACGTTTGCCGAAAAACATAGCGAAGCGCTGAGCGCAATCCACCTGCGATCCCGGCTGGACTATGTGTTTATCGACTGTGCTGAAACCCGCGATGGCGAACTGTTGATCTTCGAAATCGATCACGCCATGGTGGTACACGCGATGGACACTCCGGACAAGTTCCCTTATAAGCAAGCGCCCATGTTGCAGGTAAAAGCGGCCTTTGAGAGTTTTCTTTTCAGCCTGACCGGCGCACCGCCGACTAGCGACTATTGAATCTCAAATAGCTATCCAATCGCGTTTTCATAGGGCGGATTTTCGATGCTGTCGTTCACTGGTGAAACGCAATATGTATGAATGAGTGTGTTTTTGCAATGAATAAAAGCGACCAGAATGAA
>CANBYM010000098.1 GCA_947373605.1 Comamonadaceae bacterium | reverse complement strand
GAGCAACGCAGCACACTGACAACTTCCATCATCAAGTTGGCACAGGATTGCTGCGATTTTCTTTGATGTTTCAAGCAGGCTAGTTGTGCGCTAATCGTCAGAAATATTATTCCTACGCGCTGCGTCAACTATCGTGGGTACCTTTTTAGACGCTGCGATCAATGACTATGTTTTTAGGAACGGTTAAAGTTAACTTTATTTAAAGGGGACTGCATTGAACATTCGCACACTCGTAGTTGCTACTTCATTGTTACTTGGCGCTGTCGCGACTGCCAGTGCAGGGGAGGTACTGAATCAGATCAAGAGCACGGGCAAATTGGTTTGTATCGTCAACCCCAACTCGCCCGGGTTTTCGGTGCCTGACAGCAAAGGCGTTTTTCAAGGTTTCAATGTAGATTTCTGCCACATGGCCGCTGCCGCAATCTTTGGTGATGCCAACAAGGTGGAAATCCGTGGTGTTGGATTTTCCGACAGCCTCAAGACCCTGATCGCGGGTGATGCCCACATGGCCTCCCGTTCCATCACCCGCACCGGGACGCGGGATACCGAACCCGGACTGGCTTTCATCGCTACCACCTTCTACGACGGCCAAGGCTTCATGGTGCCCAAGAAATTGAAGATCACAAAGGCCAGTGAACTCAAAGGCGCCACCGTTTGCGCCGAAGACGGCACAACCACGCTGCAAAGCCTGGCCGATTATTTCGGTCGCCTGAAACTCAAGTACAAGGCGCAGAACATTGCCGACAAATCAGCGCGCCTGCAAGCTTTCTTTAACGGCAAATGCAATGTGATGTCGTCAGACTTCAGCGCCCTAGCATCGGACCGCCAGTTGGCCAAGAATCCGGCGGACTACACCATCTTGCAGGACATTATTTCCAATGAGCCTTTGACGCTGGTCAGTCGCCCGGACAAAGAACTTGAGACCACGCTTTTCTGGTCACTGCAAGTCATGTTGCTGGCAGAAGAGTACGGAGTTAATTCCGGCAATGTGGACAACATCATGGCCAGTCTCGGCACGGCGGCACCCGAAGTACAACATATTTTCGCCAAAGATCAGGCCGGTGCAGATATGGCGCGAAAGCTCGGTATCAACCCGGCGTGGGCCTACACCATCATCAAGTCAGTCGGCAACTATGGCGAGGTGTTTGAGCGCAATCTGGGCAAGGGCTCGGTGCTCGCAATGGATCGATCCAAGACGCCCAACCGTCTTGTCAAAGACGGCGGCCTGCTCTACGCCAACCCGATCCGGTAAGGCGGTAGCTCTTGCCGTTGCGGCGTTACCTGATAGCGCCGCTTATTTGCCTTTTAAGTTGGTGACTGTCTTGTTTAACTCTATGCGCGTTCCGCGCGGCGGCGTGCTGCTCCTTTCGGCACAGCCTGCCAAGTTTGGCAGCGTGGAGCAGGCGCTGGCCAGTTACGGCCAGTCCGGCGTCAGGCTGGTAGTGTCTTTGCTGCCGGATCACGAAATGAGCGCATTGGGATTGCAGTTGTTGCCCCAGCAATGCGATTCGGCAAACATGACCTGGGCACATTGCCCGATTGAAGACTTTTCTGTTCCCGGCCCCGTGTTTGAGCAAGCTTGGCAAGACGTGGCGCCGGCCCTGCATGCCTTACTCAATGCCGACCAGTGTGTGGCGCTGCATTGCCGCGCGGGCCTCGGGCGTACCGGCACGGTGGCTGCACGCATCCTGGTGGAAAGAGGGATGTCAGCCGGCGATGCCATCCGCTGTGTGCGCCAGGCGCGGCCCGGTGCCATCGAAACGGCTGAACAGAAAGCCTACTTGCTGCACCTGCCGTGACCCGTGAAGGAATAAGAAATTGAAAGACCTGCCTCTGAACTTCGCTTTTCTATTCCAACCGGCCGGCTTTGACATTGGCGATGCGCTGATCGCCTTTCAGGCCAGCGACACGTACCTGCGCGCCTTTGTTGTGGGTTTGATCAACACCCTGGCGATGAGCTTTAGCGCTGGTGTGGGTGCCATGCTCTTGGGAACTCTGGTGGGTGTTGGCTTGGTGGTGAGCAACCGCACCAGTAAAGGCGCGCTGATGGTGTTTGTGGAGCTGATGCGAAATTTGCCCAAACTGCTTTGGTTGTTGATCATCTACATCGTCATGGTCAACACCTTACCTGCAGTGGAACAGGCGTGGAATCCCCTGACGGGTGTCTACCTGTCAAATCAGGGGCTGGTACTGCCAGGCTTTGATTTGGAAAGCGGCGGACTACTTCTGGCACAAGTCGGGCGCTTTGGTATCGACGGAGGCTGGGAAATTCCGATGCAGTTTGTCGCCCTATGGCTGACGCTGACGGTCTACCACGGCGCACAAGTTGGCGAGATCGTGCGCGGGGGCCTGCAATCCATTCCAAAGGGTCAGTGGGAAGCTGCGATCGCATTGGGACTACCGCTGCAACTGCGCTTGCGCCTGGTAATTTTGCCCCAGGTCATGCGACGCATCATTCCATCGTTGATCAGTCAGTTCATTAATTTGCTCAAGAACACCTCAATCGGCCTGGCCGTCGGGTTTACCGATTTGATGTCGGTTGCCAGCACCACGATTAATCAGGCATTCAAACCGCTGGAGGTCATGGTGATCATCATGTGCACCTATCTGTCGATCGGCATCCTTTTAGCCAGCCTATTCAACGGTTTGTCGAATCGCTTGCGCAAGGGGCTGCGATGAGCGACGCAACCGCCTTGCACTCCGGTCGTAGTCACAATCTGCGACGCTGGATGAAGCAACATCTGGGCGCCAGCTGGCCCGTCGTTGGAATAAACGTGCTGGTTTTACTGGCAGCCATTTTGGTGAGCTGGCTTTCCCTGGCCTGGGTCTTCTTTGACGCCGTGCCTCCGTGGGCTTCACCCGGTCGCTGCAGCGATGCCAGTGGCGCGTGCTGGCCATTCCTGGCGGAGAAGATGCCACTCATTCTGTTTGGAACCTTTCCATTTGACCAGCGCTGGCGTCCTGCGTTGGTTAGCCTGATGCTTGCAAGCGCCAGCCTTGTCACGCTGTTTCAGTGGCTGCATTGGCGTTGGCAAGCGGCAATCTGGGTACTGGCTATCGGTGGCTTCGGGCTGTTGATGGGTGGCGGCGTGGCCGGCCTTGCCGCGGTACCCGACACCCAATGGAACGGTTTGCCCGTGCTGCTGTTTTTGGGTGCCTGCAGCCTGGCCTGTGCCTTGCCAGTGGGCCTGCTTCTGGCCCTGGCGCGCCAGGCAAAAAGCCGATGGCTGGCACGGCCTGCCGTCATCGTTATTGAAACCTTGCGCGGCATTCCAATGGTGGCGGTCTTGTTCTTTGGCGTATTTGTGTTGCCGCTGATGTTTACCGGTTGGCACCTTTCGCCGGTACATGCGGCCCTGATAGTGTTGATCGCCTTTCATGCTGCCTACGTGGCCGAAGATTTGCGTTCGGGTTTTCTGTCTGTGGGAACAGGACAATGGGATGCCGGCAAGGCGCTGGGGCTCAGCCATTGGCAGTCGCTCAAGCTGGTCATCCTGCCGCAAGTCGGCACGGCGGCTACGCCAGCCCTGACCAACACCGCCATCGGTGGCTTCAAGGACACATCCCTGATTGTTCTGGTGGGATTACACGACTTACTGTCCACCGCCAAGATGTCCTTCGGCGACGCGCAATGGCAGAAGCAGGCCCTGGAAGCCTATGTGTTTGTAGGCCTGATTTTCTTCCTGGTAAGTCGCGGTATTTCGGCCGCTGGCAAACGGTTAGAAAGACTCCAGCAACATGGTGGAAATTGACTTCCGGGAAATGTGTGGCGCATTCAATGGCAAGCGCTTGCAGTGAGATTTAGCCGTTATTCAATGGAAATATTTTTGGCTTTGATTAATTTTGCCCATTGAAGCATCTGCGCCTGCACAAACTCCGTTGCTTGCTTAGGCCCGCCTTTTTGGATGTCACCGCCGAGTTGTGCGATTCGCGATTTAACTTCTGGGGTGTCCATTGCCTTTTGCAAGGCATCCGATATTTTCTCGACCACTGCATCGGGTGTACCCGTTGGCGCGAACATCGCATTCCACTCATTAATTTCGGCGCCATGGATGCCGCTCTCCTCCAAGGTCGGCACATCCGGAAGCGCAGCCGATCGTTTTGAGGATGCGACCGCTAGAGCGCGCAACTTACCGGATTGAATGAACGTAAGTGTGGAAGCAATGTTTCCGAAAAACAATGGCACTTGCCCACTAAGCACGTCATTGAGTGCGGGTCCACCGCCTTTGTAGGGGACATGCACCATATCTACTTTGGTGGAGTATTCGAACAGTGCGCCAGCCAGGTGTTGCGCTGAACCATTGCCCGAGGATGCGAATGACAGAGCGTCTTTTTGGGCACCTGCCAGTTTTACAAGTTCCCCAACGTTCTTGGCGGGAAACTGGGGATTTACAAGCACCACATTGGGGAAGAGTGCAATCACCCCAATTGCCTTGAATGCTTTGCTGCTGTCATAGGGCAGTTTGGAATAGAGGGACGGATTCACTGCAAAAGATGACGCGTCAAATAGCAGCGTGTAGCCATCAGCAGGTGCTTTAGCCACGGCATTGGCCCCAAGCTGACCACCGGCCCCGGGGCGATTGTCAACAATCACATTCTGCCCAAGCACAGCACTTAGTTTGGGGGCAATAAGGCGCGCCATACCGTCTGCGCCGCCACCCGGCGGGTACGTTACGACCAGGGTAATCGGCTTGTTGGGCCAGGCACTGTCAGCCCAGGCGGTGGTTACTGCGCTTGCACCAGCCAGTGCGGCCAGCGTAAAGAATAAGCGCCTGCTTGCGCTGTTGGTTTTAATCTTCATATGGGTCTCCGTTCTATGATGATAAGCATGTTGAAGAAATTTGTTGATTGCCATTTCCATGTGTTCAATGCATGGGATGGACTTGCCGGATCACGGTACCGACCTGACTATGACGCCACCATGGCCGATTGGAGGGCAGCAAGTGCCGCCCCGGGAATACTACGTGGGGTTTTGGTGCAGACCAGCTTCATGGGAACCGATAACCAGCGCTTGCTATGCGAACTGGCCAAGGATCCCGACAACTTACGCGGTGTTGTAGTCGTTGCAGCAGACGACGACACGACACAATTTCCCGCGTGGCACGCTGCAGGTGTACGTGGAATTCGGCTAAACCTGGCCGGCACATCGCATGACTTGCGCGAATGGAGCCTGGCGGATAGTATTTGGCAATCCATGCATGCCTTGGGGTGGCATTTGGAGATCCACACGGATGTCGGAAGGTTACCGGAAGTGTTGACGCAACTACCAGCGGATATTCCGGTAGTGCTTGACCACATGGCTAAGCCGGAAGCTGCAAAGCCCAACGATCCTACGTTTCTGGCAGCTTCGAGAAGAGCTTCAACATCAGCAGTGCATATCAAGTTAAGCGGCGGCTACCGGCTTGAAGGAAGATCCCCACAGCACATTAGCGACTTGTGGCGGGCACGGCTGGGTTCGGAGTCCTTGCTCTGGGGTAGCGATTGGCCCTGCACGCGGCACGAGCAAGAAGCCGACTATTCAAACTTGTTTAAGCAGCTCGAATCCTGGGTAGGCGCTGACCTCATGGATCAAGTGCTGATCGACAACCCTGAGCAGCTTTATTGGCAGGCTCGCGCTCAGCCCTGACTCGACCAATACCCTAGCGCAATTACCAAAGTTGAATTGCCTCTTTTGATGAACTCGCCACTGAACCCGGTGAAATAAATAATTGCAGACTCCAGGCAATTCAGGTCCGCTCCCGCTGGCACTACTGCTTCGATAGGTGACTTCCAATGAAGCTCCGGCCGCACCAGCTTGAAGTGCTCTTCCAGCATTGCATGGTGGGGGTGCCCCAACGATTTCACTGAAGCTCATGCGCGTTTTAGGCAGGGGTCTGGTGCGCGGACATGTGTTTCAGCGTCGCTTACGCGTCGTTCAAGACTGAACCTACCAACGTCACGCCGCTAATTTGCAGGCGGTTTGCAAAACTGGTGGTCTGCTGCAGCAAGCTTTCGTCTTTACGAGCAACCATCATGGCGGCTCCCGCGCGCGCGGAGATGATCTCAGCGTCTGCATAGTCGCTGCCGCTTGGCGTATCGATCAGCACCACATCAAACGTATGGGCAGCTTTGGCAAGCAACTTGCCAAATATCGCGCGGCCAAGTAGCTCTTGCGGGTTAGGTGGCACGGCTCCAGCCGGCAACACCCCAAGTCCGGGCAGACTAGGCACTGCCTTGCACTGCTCCATACCACCTCGTCCTGCCAATATGCCCGACAGACCACCGCTACGGTCTAGTTGAAATAGCGCTTGCTGGCCACTTTCCGGCTTAGCACGCAGGTCGCCATCAATGAGCAAAGTGCGTTGACCTTGCTGAGCAAAGACGATTGCTAGGTTAGCTGCCAGAAAGCTGCGGCCATCACCCTTTGCTGCACTCACCACTGTCATGATGCGGTGTTGTGGCTCGCCGTTGAACCAGCGCAGCATCAGCTGGCTGCGAAGAGCTCGCAGGTTTTCACCGATGCTGCTAAACGGTTGATATGCGGCAACCAATTGGGGGCTTAGGCTGTCGTCTTCCTCTGAGAGATAGGCGTAGTCAAACTGCTTGCTAAGCGCAAAGTCCAAGTCGCTTTTTTTGAGCAGATTGAGTGCCATGGCGGCCTCACCAAACGGAAGCCCCTTGTCTTTTTGCAGTTCAAGAATACCCTCCAGGTCAGCACGCTGCAAATATCCATTGGAGACCAAAATGTCACCCAACGACATGGAGTGATTAGCTATTGGGTTGGCACCGGTAGATGCACCTGTAGTGGTGCCTGGCGAAGTACTTAAAGGGGCGCCGGCAGTCACATCAGAATTCATATCTGCACTCATATCAGATGTCACGCCAGACTTCACTTTTGGGGGAACACCCTTTGGCGTGCTTGGCACGGGTGCGTTGGATTCACTCATGCTGCGGCCCCCCGACGGCTCATGATGGTCCGGGCAGAGCTTACGCTTGCCAAGAGGGGCATCTGTAGCGCCTCTGTCAGGTCTTCACCGGAGCGCACGCGCCGATTTAGTAGCTCCAACATCAGTGCCAAACCAACGCCTAACAGCGTGCCCAAAAAGATAGAAACCAGCACGTTGAGCAATAGTTTTGGCTTTGACGGGTCCACAGGCGCCGAGGCAGTGTTAAGCACCGAGATGTTGGTCTGGTTGGTTTGGCTCTCCATGGTGGTCTGGGATGAACGCTGGCTCACTTGCTCAAAGGCACGCTGAGCAGACTCAATGTCGCGGCGTAGGACGTTGAGCTCATCCCGCTGGCGGTTAAGTAGCAGTACACGCTCTTTCTGATTGGCAAGGGCACCACGCAGTTGTTGCTCGCGCAGTTTGTTCACCTGATACGTGGTGTCGATGGAGCTATTGATCTTGCGGGTTTCGGCTTCGAGTTGGGCCTTCAAACTTGCAAGTTCACTTTCCGAGCGCTGGGTTTGCGGATGGTTTTTACCAAGATTAATATTGCTCTCATTGAGCTTGGCTTCCATGCGGGCAATGTCGGCTTTGAGGCCATTGATCAGCGGGCTTTGAATAACTTCAGCCACAGTGTCACCGCGCGCGCCTCGTTTGCTTTGGCTGTCTGTCGTTTGGCCCTGCACGCCCGTGAGTTGACTGCTTGTTTCACTCAGCTTGGTGTTTTCGTAGTCAAGGCGCTCGTCTGCGCTGGTAATTCCGTTTTTTTGCTGGTAATCCGACAGTGCCTTTTGGGCTACTTCAAGCCGCTCTCTAGCCGTTTTGGTCTGCCCTTCAAAAAACGCTGCATATTGACGCGCTGGTGCAAGACGCAAGTCCAGATTAACATCGATATAAGCCTGCGCAAAAGCGTTGGCCACGGCAGCGGCAAATGTGGGGTCATTACCGGTGTAGTTGATCGCGATAACGTTGCTCTCGCGGCTTGGCTTCACATCAAGCTTCTTTTGAAGCAGGGTAGCCAGCCAGCTATTGAGGTCGCCTCTGCCTTGGGTGTCATCGCGCCACTGTTGCTGAATGGTAGCGTTGGTGTCGAGTTTGAGTAGCTTTACGACGGCGCCTGCCACCCGGTCGCTGTTGATGATGTCAATTTGCGTGGCCATGTAGCCTGGCGCCATCATGCCCTGCAATACCAGTCCGCTGACCTGATCAGGCGACTTTACGTCGAGCACGATCGCCGTACTGGCCGTGTACTGCTTAGGAAGAATCAGGCTCACAACCAACGTTGTGCCCACCGTGATGGCAAAGGCCAGCAATGCCGCCAACTTACGGGCTGCCAGAATGCGCAAAAATTGTTGCAGTGTCATAGGTGCGATTTTTAAAAAATGCTTTCTTTGACGTAAATGACGTCATCGGGCTGTACGAGATCGGTGAGTTGCGGCTCAATCTGTTGCAAGCTGCCATCTTTACCCTTGCGGTTCAGCCGAAGTCGCTTCTCAGATCCACGTTGAGTGGGTCCCCCGCCTTGGGCAAGCGCCTGCATGATGGTCATATCTCGCTCAATGCGAAACGAGCCGGGGCGTTGTGCCTCACCATAGATGTAGAAGACCGGAGCGCGGTGAACATAAATCGTATCCCCACCTTGCAGAACAAGATCATCAGCAATGCGACCTGCAAGGAAGATGGACGGTATGTCAATGAGCCGCCTAAATGGTTGCCCGTTGCGCACACCGGTCACGATGGCAATATCGTCTCCGGTTTGCATGGCACCGCCTGCGTTGGCCAGCATATCAGTCAGGCGCGTGTTGGCAGTCTCCAATGGAAAACGCCCTGGCTTGGCAACCTGCCCCAGCACAGACACCTGATTGCCGCGTACTTGCAGCAAGCCAATGGTGACTTGTGGCTTTTGCAAAAAGCCGCCCTTTTGCAGCGCATCTGCAATTTTTTTCTCGGCAGCAAAAATCGCCAGGCCGCCAATTTCTACCGTTCCGATCAGGGGGTAGGTGATGGTGCCGCCCTCGCCTACGCGAGTGTCAAGGGTCAGGTCCGGATTTTGAAAAACCTGAATATGGATGGTGTCACCGGCTGCCAGGGGATAGTCTTGTTGGGGCTTGCTATCGGTGGCTGCTTGGGCAAAAGCATTGGGAGCCAGCAGGAGTTCGGCACCGAGTACCGCCGAGAGATTTACTATAGTTGCTACTATCGCCAATGTGGTCGACAAAAACGTTCTGCGCAGAGCCGCTGTCATGGCGTCGGATACGGTTAGCGCGCGCGGCATATCTGGCAGCGAGTACGTGCGTAACCTATTGTGGAAATTGCGCATGTCAGGCATTGAATTTGAAGGCTTTAAAAACATCGTCATTTTGGGCGGACTCACTTAAGACCCGACACTCCTTTTTCGATAGCAGAGGGGCTTGGAGCTGAAGCTGCTGAAGGCGCAGAAGGAGCAGCAGCTTCTGTGCCCGCTGTAGCAACAGGCTTGGCAAACTCACCCATATAGGTGACCTTCGCTTTATCCCGCAACGCTTTAAGGTTCGCTTTGACAGCCGCTGTCGCGCGTTGGTTGGATATGAATTTCTCAATCCGTGGAAGCGCCTGCTCTTCTGTCACTGGCGCCGACTGTGAGGACACAATGTGAATCAGGCTTGCACCCTGCGCGCTGTCGTAGCTCAAATTCTGGCCATCTTTGAGCGCGCTTATTTTTGGCAAAATTTCCAACGGAAGCTGCTCAGCACTTCGCGTCGCATTGCCGCCGTTAAACGCAATGCCTTTGGCTTTGAGGGCCCCAGCGATCTCGTCCAGTGGTTTACCAGCGTCACCCATGGTTTTGAGCAAAGCAGAGGTTTCTGCACCAGGCTTGGCAATGATTTCCTGCAGATTGAACACCCGACGTTGCGCAAACAATGCAGGGTTATCTGCATAGTATTTTTTAACTTCTTCCGCACTGGGCTTGGGTAAGCTTGCGGTGAACTGCTGCAGGTAGGCGGTGGCCAGAATTTCGCGCCTTGAGGCTTCGATTTGGGCCACCACTTCCGGCGAGCGGTGCAGCTTGAGTTCTGTAGCCTGATCGATTGCAAGCTGCTGCTCAATCAGGTTTTCCAGAATCTGGCGGCTGACTTTTTGCGTGGCCTCGGGCGAGTTGTCACCCAAATTGACGCGGCCCAGCATTTGATTGATTTGGTGGATAGATATTTCATCGTCTCCCACCTTGGCGGCTACCTGTGTTGAAGCCTGCGAGTCCCCTTTTTTTCCGCAACCCGTTAAAGTGATTGCGCATATCACCATCGTCAGGCAAATTGCAGTAAATCGTTGTTGTTTCGCGTACATATTGAAGTGCCGTTAGGGATACTTTTAATTAGGATTTTGAGAAAGATTTTGCTGTACTGATGCGGTGCTGGTAAGCGGCAAGAAGCGCAATTCGTTCTATCAGTAGCTGTACTGAGCTGAAAGCGAAATACCAGTGCTCTCGTAGTCAAGACCAACTTGGTTGGAACTACGACTGGACAATGACGCGCTGGTGCCTACGGTTAAGCCCCGCAAGGCCTCCCAAGTGAGCGAAAGACTCGATTCATTGAGGGTATCTTTACGCTGGCTCGTTGGCACTGCTGTGGGGCTGCCCAAATATTCAATTTTTGACACTGCATAGTTTGCAGCAAGCGTCGTCTTATTGCCAACACTCCATTGAAGCCCTGTGCGCAGGGCATCCGTCTGGCTGTAGTTGGAATTGCCCGTAGCGTAGGCGTCGAGTTGGCGGCTGTACTGTGCGTTCAAACGTGTTTTGCCGCTCAGTGCCCAGCCCAAACTCGCACCGGCGTTGTACCCACTGAAATCTCGCTGGCTGTAAGTTGGATGACTCCTGCTCAGTGGCGTGAAATAGGTATCGAACAGGGCGCTTGCGCTGTAAACCCAGTGCAGGCGAAACTCAGTTTCTGACTGGCGAAAGTTGTCGTCTACCAGTCCGGTGTTGGGCACGGATTGGTTAAGGTAGACACCTGAATTGGTGCGACCCAGCAAACTGATGGTGGTTCCACTGCCGAAATCATGTCGCACGCCAAGATTTACGCTGTTAAATCTGTAATCGCCACCGGCCACCAAGGCCTGCTCATTGCTGCGCTCAGTTTGTTCAACGCCCCCCAGCAGGCGCCAGGGCCCCTGCAACTCGTAAACAGAGTCAAAGCGGTGGCTGGTGTCAGTGCGCTGGTTGCGCGTCCTGAAGCCCTGAAAGTCCGCAA
This sequence comes from Comamonadaceae bacterium, assembly GCA_947373605.1. Lineage (GTDB taxonomy): Bacteria > Pseudomonadota > Gammaproteobacteria > Burkholderiales > Burkholderiaceae_C > Allorhodoferax. The sequence goes on along the minus strand of CANBYM010000098.1, from coordinate 2,305 downwards.
AACTGTTAAGCGTCTCTGTGCGCTCACTTGTGACGCTGCCGGTGAACTGAGGAGTCAGTGCCCAGCGCCACGCTGCGTCATAGTTGGTAGCAACAAAATTGAGATAGTCAAAGTTCTGGTAGCGATAGTCCACAATGCTTGCGTTGAACTCAAACTTTTGTAAGCTCTGGGTTGTTGCAAACCGAAGACCCAAGGTTGCAGCGCCAATTTGCTCTGCAGCGCTGGACCTGCCAATGAGCGTCTGCGTATCGGTACCCGACGGCAGCCTAAACAGGTTACTGTCTGTCTGAACGGCGTAGCTCGCATTCAAAACCAACGGGGTGTCTTGTTGCGCCCAGCACTGCAGGGAGGCGAATGCCAATGCCGGAATTATTAGAAATCGCATATCAGTAGGCCTTTGAATCTTTGGCAACTATTTTCACCGTACGAAGAATTATTTGGATGTCCAGTGCCAACGACCAGTTGCGAAGGTAGTCTAGGTCATAGTCAATGCGACCCTGCATTTTCTCAAGCGTATCCGTTTCTCCCCTAAATCCGTTGACTTGTGCCCAACCGGTAATGCCAGGCTTTACCTTATGGCGAACCATGTACCCTTTGATGAGCTTGCGATACAACTCGTTGTGTGCCACTGCGTGAGGGCGGGGGCCCACAATACTCATACGACCCTGCAAAACGTTAATGAACTGAGGAAGCTCATCCAGCGACGTCCTGCGCAAAAAGGCTCCAAGGCGGGTCACGCGTGCATCATTCTTCTTTGCTTGTGGCACCACGCCTCCATCCTCGGTAACCGTCATGGAACGGAATTTATAGACAAGGATTTTTTGGCCGTCAAGCCCATAGCGTCGCTGCTTAAAGATGATGGGGCCGGAAGATGTCAAACGCACTGCCAGAGCGATAACGAACATCAGGGGAAAGATAAGAGCCAAAATCGACAGCGAGAAAAAAATGTCGCTCGCTCGCTTGAGAACACCATTGAACGCATGAAAAGGCGTCTCACAAACGGAGATGACCGGCATGCCACAAACGTTGCCTGCCTGCCCCTGTATGAGGTCGGTCACAAACATGTCAGGTACAAAATAGATCGACGCAGTAGTGTCCTTTAACTCGTCCAAGATGTGCAAAATCCTGGGCTGCGATGCCATGGGCAAGGACAGATAAATGATGTTGATGTCCAGATTCCTTACGACCAGCGCAAGTTCGTCGATTTTGCCTATTGGCTTCAGTTTGGTGTTGGAGGGCAGCCTCTCGGGGTTGCGGGAGTCGACAAATCCAACAAATTCGATACGGTGTAAGGGTGACGCATCAAGTCTTTTAGCCAGCACCATACCTTGCGCGTTCATGCCAACGACAATCGCACGCTGACGGGGTCCTTGCAACTTAACCAAATATGGCGCACTGGCCCGCAATGCGAGGCTTGCGGCAATTTCCAGCGTCGGAGCAAGCCAAACCCACTTTTCGAATACCCCCCTTGAGAAATCGTGCGCATATCCCGTTGTAATCGCACAAATAACCAGCAGTCCCGCAATCCAGGACCAGTTGAAAAGCACATCAAAAAACAAACTGGAAAGTGAACTGGTTAGGCGGGATTTGCCGGGAAAGGTCAGCGCAAAAATGATCACTGCGAGCATTAGATACTGTGGCAGCAACTCCCCATCTCTTTGGAATGCCAGCACCCACAGCGTGCCAACGATGGTTGCTGGCGTCACCAAACTGTCAAAGACACTCAATAAGTTGTCTTTACCTAAAGCGCTTGGGGCATCTTGATGGAACGCAGAAGGCGGCGAATCTGGCACTCGGGTTTTAAACATTGGATGTCCAAGTTTGAAACTTGCCGACTGCTTGGGCTCGATTGATGACATCGAGCTTTTTGAAAATGCGCTTGAGGTGGTTTTTAACGGTGAATTCGCTCAGATTCAGAATGGTCCCGATTTCAGGGTTGGTCTTGCCCAGCGTGACCCATCGCAAAACTTCCAGCTCACGTTCAGTGAGCCCTTTGCCCTGGACCGCCTGCTCAAGAATTTCTTGTGCGACAGAATTGTCCACTGGCAGTTGATGAGGCAAATGGGCTACTTGGCGAAGTGCGATGTCAAGGTACGGCAAGACAGCTGGCAATGCATTGCGCCCGGCATCCGCTCCATCCGGGCTTTGGCTAAATATTGCATACAGACAATCGTGAGAACCCCGCATGTCAATAACGCCGTGCACCAGTGCGGAGCGCATCTTTCGCAGTGCGCTAGCAACAACCGAATCACCCTCTTGCTCGTGAATCCGAAAGCCGTCTTCGACGCTGCAAAAGCTATAGGGC
>CANBYM010000097.1 GCA_947373605.1 Comamonadaceae bacterium | reverse complement strand
ACGCGTGCGTTGATGCTGTTGTAGGTGCGCGAAAGTACCGGGTTCTTGGCCGCCCGATTGATAGCTTCGTGGATGGCAGAGTTCAGTCGGTAGTAATTGGAGAGGTCCCTGCGCGCAAAGCTTCCGAGCATCTCGTAGTTCATGGCGGTGATTTCAGCCAGTTCAGGGTCGGAAATTCGTTGCGCGGCAAGTTCACCCGACATCGCCTCAAGGCCGGCCAACAGCTCAAAAGTGTTGATGATGTCGGTCTCAGTCAACTTCACTGCCACCGCCCCGCGATTCGGTATCAATTCCACCAAGCCTTCGGCAGCGATCAACTTAATCGCTTCTCGCAAAGGCGTACGCGATACCTGCAATAGGCCAGTGAGCTCTCGCTCGTTGAGCTTGGCGCCAGGCTCAATCTTCCCTTCGATGAGCAATGTTCTTAGTCTTACTGCCACTTGGTCATGCAAGGACAGGCGTGTAATTTCCGGGAGATCGGTCATTGATATTCAGGATGCCATTTTGAATTCAAAAAAGCCATCACACTTAACGAAAGTTCAATATTGCATGGTAGTTGCCAATTTTAATTGCAATCAATGTCTGGTGGAGTCCATGCCCTAGGGTTTGCGATAACCAAAAAATGAATTTTGAATGCAAAAATAAGATTCAAGTAAAAACGATCGCATGCGATACCTAGACTATTTACACACTCTGCAAAGTACCGGAATCAGTTCTGTTCGTGGGAGTTTTGGCCGTCGGAAAAGGCCATAAATCTGGTCCAGGGCGCCCACCCCAAAGTCTGCGATGGCAGTGCAACACCTTCACAACATTCCAATTGAATCGAGGAGACACACAATGAAAATTCTTCAAGCAATCAACAAGGTTCCCGGCGGCTTGATGGTGGTGCCGCTGTTCATCGGCATGTTGATCAACACCTTCATTCCCAACGCGCTCAAGATAGGCGGCTTCACACAGGCGCTGACAAATGCCGGATACCCGACATTTCTGGCGATGTATCTCTTCACCGTCGGAACCAAAATGACATTGCGCGCAGCCCCCGCGATGCTTACGCGCGGCTTCGGCATCATGGGTGCCAAGGTTGGTATCGCCGTGTTGTTGGCACTGGCTGTTTCGCACTTTTTTAATGGTGACTTCTTTGGCCTGACCACGCTTGCCGTCCTCGCTGCCATGAACGACACCAATGGAGGCATGTTCATGGCGCTGACAAGTACCTTTGGCAACAAGGAGGACGCTGGCACCTACGTGCCGCAGAGCATAGAAACAGGTCCGTTTCTGACCATGCTGGTGCTGGTTGGCGCGGGCCTTGCGGTGATCCCGTGGCTCACCATGGTATCGGTGATCGCCCCCATTTTTGCCGGCGCGATTCTTGGAAATCTAGACGAAGATTTGCGCGAATTTTTCGGCAAACATGAGCCCATCATTGTTCCGTTTATGGCCTTCACGCTGGGTCAGGGCATTAATCTGAAGGCGGTTACAACGGCAGGTCTGCCTGGCATCGCACTGGGTGTATCAGTGCTCGTGATTACCGGCCTCGTCTGCATCATCGCGGACCGTCTGCTTGGCGGTTCTGGAGTAGCCGGTGCTGCAGCGTCGAGCACGGCGGGCAATGCGGCCGGCACGCCCCAGGCCGTGGCGCTGGCAGATCCTTCCTTTGCCGCAATTGCGCCAATGGCGACAGTGCAGGTTGCCGCCTCGGTGATCGTAACTGCGCTTCTCACGCCCATGCTCACGGCCTATATGTACCGCCGTAACAAAAATCGGACGGATACGAAGTCCGGGTCGTAGCAATAATCCTTTCTGCGGAGTACGCAAATTGTCACTGGATTTAAAGCGAACACAGGGCCTGCTGGATCACGTCATCAGTCAAGCCTTCACAAGATTTGAAAAGCCGGTGTGTGTTGCCGTGTGCGATGCACACGGCTTCTTGATAGGTTTCTTTCGCGCTGACGGTGCACCGGTGCGCAGCATTGCCTTGGCGCAGCAAAAGGCCTACACCGCAACCCGCATGGGCTCCAGTACCACTTCATTTCTGAAACGGTTGCGTGACGAAGACATTCCCATCAGCTACTTCTGTGATCCATTGCTAACAGCATTGCCGGGTGGCGAGTTGCTCACGGATGGCTCCGGCCGCGTAATAGGCGGCATCGGCGTCAGCGGCCTTTTGCCGATGCAAGATCAGGAGATCGCCAACATTGGTGCGGAGTTGGTTCGCCAACCCTAAGAGCAAAGCGCTGAAGTCAGCGCTTCCCTATATTGCAGTCGCCAGGATGTTGGAATGAAAACTTTGCTTACTGCGGCCGGCCTTTTGTTGTTAGCCATATCAACGCTGGCTCAATCGGCGTTTCCCACCCGCCCGGTAACTTTGATCGTGCCGTTTCCTCCCGGTGGAGGAACGGACACCGGCGCACGCATCATTGCCCAAAAGTTGAGTGTGCGATGGGGGCAACCGGTGTTGATTGACAACAAGGGCGGGGCTTCCGGCCAAATCGGGTCTGAGTTCGTCGCCAAATCAAAGCCCGATGGCTATACGATTCTGATGGGAAACATCGGTACCCAGTCCATCAACCCGTCCTTGTATCCCAAGATGATGTATGACCCGGGCAATGCGTTTGCACCCGTATCGCTGGTAGCTGATCTACCACTGGCGATGATGATCAACCCCGGCGTACCTGCAAAAACAGCCAAAGAATTCGTAGCGCTGGTGAAAAGTCATCCGGGACAGTTCAACTACAGCAGTTCGGGCGCGGGTGGTGGACCGCATTTGGCAGCGGAAATGTTCAAAGAGGCTACCGGTACCTTTGTGGTTCATGTACCCTACAGAGGCGGCGGCCCTGCAATAAGTGACTTGCTGGGCGGTACGGTACAGCTTTCATTTATGACGGTACTTGAAGCAATCGGCCACATCAGGGCAGGCAAACTGCGCGCATTGGCTGTGACAGGTAGTCAGCGGGTCAGCGCGTTGCCCGATGTACCCACTTTGGCGGAGACCGTGGCGCCTGGATTTAATTCCATCAGTTGGATCGGAATTCTCGCACCCGCCGGAACGCCCGCTGCAATAGTCGAGAAAATCGCAGTCGATGTTCGCGAAGTTATTGCGAGTGCCGACGTGAAGACGCGACTTACTGAACTGGGCGGTATACCACACAGCACTTCACCGTCCGAGTTTGCACAAATCATTGAAAGCGATCGCAAGCGGTACGCAAAAATCATCAAGGACCGTGGAATCACGGTGGACTAAAGATGCACCCATCAACCCAAGGAAAATCAATGGTAAATCTCCTCAATGTCGGCAAGCTCCCACCAGCACTCGAAGCGCGACTGGCAGGTGCCTTTCACCTCACCACGTTGCCACAACAGCAGGACACGAATCAATTTCTCCAAGAACACGCTGCGGAATTTAATGCGGTGGTTACTTCAGCAGCAGTGGGTGTAAGCGCTGAATTAATAGACCGTCTGCCAAATTTAAAAGTAATTTCCAACTTTGGCGTGGGTTTGGACAAGATTGACTTGGCAAAGGCGCATTCGCGTGGAATCCCCGTCGGCTATACGCCCGACGTCTTAAATGACTGCGTAGCCGATATCGCCTTTGGCCTGATGCTGGATGTGGCACGCGGAATCAGCAGTGCTGATCGTTTTGTGCGCGCGGGGAAATGGCCAAAAGGCGCGCTCCCGCTTGCGCGCAAGGTCTCCGGCGCAAACCTTGGAATTGTGGGCATGGGCCGAATCGGCCGGACGATTGCCAAGCGGGCTTTGGGCTTTGACATGTCAATTCGCTATCACGCGCGCCGTCCGGTGAGCAATGTCGAATGGCATTACGAACCCAATCTTCTAGAACTTGCGCATTGGGCGGATTTCCTGGTTGTCATCACGGCAGGCGGTGCGGGAACTCGGCACCTGATCAACGCCGACGTATTTAGCGCGTTGGGGCCTAAAGGGTTTCTCATTAACGTCGCCCGGGGGTCCGTGGTGGATGAGACTGAACTGATCAAGGCGCTGCAAGCGAAGCGCATCGCAGGAGCTGCTTTGGACGTTTTTGAAAACGAGCCTCAGGTACCCACCGCGTTGTTCGAAATGGAAAACGTCGTGCTGCTTCCCCACATTGCAAGCGCCACCGTTGAAACCAGACAGGCAATGGCAGATCGTGTGTATGACAACTTGGAATCCTATTTTAAGGATGGCACGCTGCTAAGTGCAGCGGATGCTCCTTAAGTCTCCGCTGAAATGGAATCATTTTGAACCACCATCCAATCCGGAGGATTTGGTACGGATCAGTAGCTTGCATGGTGGGGCCTCCAAGTTTGAGTGGTTACGGACACCTCCACTCTGGCACATCGATGCCGCTACTGCGAGGCCCCAACTCTGATTAGGTTTTTGCCTCGCCTCAACAGCACCGGTGTAGGTGGGTGACCATGCCATCTACTGATAGCTGGTTACTTTACATTTGCAGTGGTTACTAGTCCTTAATTGCGACGACCATGGAATCCGGACCAGCCAGGTGTTGGACACTGATGGTATGAAATCCCGCTTGGCGCATCCAGCCGGCACACTCATCACCGCTGTAATCGTAGCCACCTGGCGTTTCAATTAGCATATTCAGACTCATCAGCAATCCAAATGTGTTTTGGCGGCGATCATCATCAATGATGGCATCGTAGACCACCAATGCACCACCCATCGGCAATGCATCAAATGCCTTTGCGATGAGCATGCGTTTTGTCGGCAGATCCCAGTCATGCAGGATGTGGCCCATAAGCAGGACGTCAGCAGTAGGCAACTTCTGGTTAAAGAAATCACCGGACATAAACTTGAGCCGATCTGAGACGCCTGAATTAGCGACGTATTTTTCGAATATTGGTTGGACCGGCGGCAAGTCAAAGCCTATGCCCGTTAAATGCGGATTGGCAGTTGCAATTTGCACTGCAAGATCCCCTTGTGCTCCACCCACATCAACAAAGCTATTCCAGTTTTTCCAAGGTAACTGCCGTGCAATCTGCACATTGGCCGGATGAGAAAGGCCTGTCATAGCGCCCAAGAATCCTTCCAGTCGCGCCGGATCCGAATACAAGACTTCAAACAGCTCCGGCTGTCCATACCGCACTTCATTCTGTGGCTTACCTGTTCTCAAGCCTTCGGTGAGATTTGCCCAGAATCCATACAGGCGTGCGCTGGACATTTCGAGTATTCCGCCAAGATAGGAAGGCTTATTGCGGTCTAGAAACAATGCGGTTTCCGGAGTGTTTTCGTATTTCCCGTCTTCCCTTTTTAGGAACCCCATCGATACCAACGCATCCAGAAAGTCACGTCGGGCACGCACATGCAAGCCAAGCCGTAGTCCCAATTCGTCCGCGCTAAGTGGGTGAGCATTTAGCTCTGTGAAGACACCAAGCTCCACCGCACTGAGCAACGTTTTACTGGCCCAGAACGCCATTCCCGTATGCAGAATGTGTTCAGGTGTTAATGAAGGCGTGACTGAGTCTTCGTGCTTGTTGTTCATATTGCGTGTCTCCACAGTGGTTCATTGGGAGCACCAAGCTTAATCAGGCCAATAAGCGATGTCGATGGATATTGCTGCATTCATAATCTGCATAAATGCAGACATCCGATGTCAATGCAGGCTAATTGCCGGGATGTACCAAATACCTGCAATTCCTGCCAAAATTTCTGGCTGGAGGGACTTTAGGTGATAGTTCAGTGGGACGACTTCAAAGTCATATTGGCACTTTCGCGTGGCGGGTCTGTTGCTGCTGCAGCACGCGAAATGCAGGTCGATAACACTACGATTACTCGGCGATTGGCAGCGATTGAAGAATCGCTGGGTACGCAACTTCTGATCCGCAACAGTCGTGAATTCATCTGGACATACACCGGACTTGCTGCAGTCGAAACTGCCAAATCAATGGAGGTTGCTGTCTCAGAAACGATCAGGGCTGTTGCTTCGGGGAAAGACGAGGTTTCTGGTTCGGTACGTGTTGCGACTGCACCTAGTTTAGTGCCCATATTGGTAAAGCATGTGCTTCCAGAATTGCGCTCCGCATATCCAACACTTAACGTTGAATTTTGGGGTGCCTTTAATCGGGTTGATCTGGCACGCGGGGAGGCAGACTTAGCATTACGCTTCGCCCGTCCACAAGAACCCGATTTCATAGGGCGGCATGCTACGGATGTTGGCTGGTTTGTCTACGCCGCACAAAGTTACATTGATGAGCAGGGCCAACCAGTTGATCACGAAGCACTGCGTCATCACCGGCTCGTCCTGTACGTTCAGCAAATGCATTCTGTATCACCGCTCAGCTGGATGGAAAAGTATCACACCAAAAATCAGGAGGCCGCGCGAGTCGACAGCCTTACTCTCGCAGGCAGCATGGTTGGCTCAGGAGAGGGTATTGCTGTACTGCCGACGTTTATCGGCGACCACATTTCAGGGCTTAAACGCGTATTTTCTGAACCCATTGGTGTCAACTCAGGATGGATTGTGTATCACGAGAGCATGCGCAATTCGGCGCGTGTCAGCGCGGTAGTTGATGGGTTAATCAAATTCTTCTCACGAAATGAGTCGTTGTTTGCAGGGGCCACGAAGGTTTGAGTGTTTGATCTGACTGGAATATGCATTAGAGAGCTAGTCTGACTGCGGCTTCCCATTTCCCCGAGCCTTACGCAAAAGTCACTTGTGCGCCAGACGACTGCAATGAGAATACCCCGTGTTTCTCAATGATTTCATTCCGATGCAATTATTCAGATCAGTACCTGCTTAGCGATCAGCGAACATCAATATTTTCTAGGTTGAGTTGACATTCTGTACCGATGGGTACAGAATTACTTTCATGGCAAGACCTATTGAATTCGACGTATCAAAAGCACGTGACAAAGCGCTTCTCTTGTTTTGGCGCAAGGGGTATCAGGCAACGTCACTTTCGGACCTCCTTGAGGTGACTGGAATTGGGCGAGGCAGTTTTTATGCAGCTTTCGTTGACAAGCGTACCCTGTTCCTGGAATGCCTTGACCTGTTTGGGGAACGCACTAAGGACATTGTGATGCGCTCGCGCTCAGAAAAGCCCCCACTGGACGTACTTCAGAATTTTCTCGAATGCAGCTTTTTCGGGGCCAATTCCTCAAAAAACCAGTGGGGCTGCATGTTGGTCAACACTGTTTTGGAAATGGCCGAAGTCGATGCAGAGCTAAGCGCTAGGGCAAGCATGCACCTCGCAACTATGCAAACCGTTTTTTGTGAGTGCTTACTCGATGCTGGATGCACGACTGCACAAGCCGAAGAAATGGCCGAATTGCTCATGCTTGTCAATGAGGGCGTTCGTGTTGCAAGCCGTCGAAAGCTGACTGCACAGCAGCAACATGCACCGATTGAATCTGCATTTCGCCTTATCCGGAGTGCCATAGCATGACGCTAGAGACTACCCTGCCTGCCAAGAAATATTGCGATGTCGACGGGCATCGCATTGCTTACGTGGATGAAGGTTCTGGTTCGCCGGTCGTATTAGTTCATGGTAACCCCACTTCAAGCTACTTGTGGCGAAATGTCATTCCATCACTGGTTGGAAATGCAAGGGTCATCGTCCCCGATCTCATTGGTCATGGTGACTCCGATAAATTGCAGGGTCCGGATGGCCCCGAACGCTACTCCTTTGAGATTGCGTACCACTACCTGGAGCGAATGCTGGATAAATTATTCCCGAGCGATAAGATCACACTGGTATTGCACGACTGGGGCACCGCACTAGGATTCCATTGGGCACGCCTGCATCCCTTTCAAGTCAGGGGCATTGCCTACATGGAGGGCATAGTGATGCCCATTCCAAGTTGGGATGACTGGCCAGAAAAGGCCAGAGGAATTTTTCAAGGCTTTCGCTCTTCCAAGGGTGAAGACATGATCCTTAATCGCAATCTGTTTATCGAAGCGGTACTGCCTAATTCGATCTTGCGCAAACTTAGCGATGAGGAGATGAATCACTATCGTGCCCCATTTCAGACCACGTCCGACCGCCAAACGATCTTGAACTGGCCTCGCCAGATTCCGATCGATGGGGAGCCGGTACAGATGGTTACATTGGTCCAGCAATATGCGGACTGGCTCAGCAGCACTTCGATGCCCAAGCTGTTCATTAACGCAGAACCCGGTTCCATCCTCGTTGGACGGCAAAGAGATTTTTGCAGGGGATGGCCCAATCAGACCGAGGTCACAGTAAAGGGACTTCACTTTTTGCAGGAGGATTCCGGCCAAGAGATTGGCACTTCCATCGCGAACTGGATGTCCTCGCCTGATTTCAATGACATCCGATAGCGCTTGACGATTTTCAAAAGGCAATTCAAATTCAGTCTGGTAAGCAAATGGCACAAAAAATATCTGCGCAACAGGCCGCCAGAATGGTGGAATCGCACACGTGGATCGACTACGGCGTAACGCTATGCCAACCCGACGTTTTTGATCAAGCCTTGGCTGAGCGTGTCAATGAATTGCATGGCGTGAAAGTTCGCGCCGCTTTAAGCTTGCGTCCACGCGCGATCCTGGAAGCTGACCCACTGAACGAGCACTTCCATTGGTTCAGCTGGCACTTCGGTGGTTATGACCGAAAAAAGGCAGACGCCGGCCGCGCAAGCTACATTCCCAGCAATCTCGGCGAAATAGCTGACTACTACACGCGCTTCATTGAGCCTCCTGAACTGGTCGTGCTAAAGACCTGCCCTATTGATGCGAACGGCTACTTCAACTTTAGTGCGGCCAATTTATGGAATCGCGCTATCGCATTGCGCGCCAAGACTGTTATCGTCGAGGTTTCAGAAGGCCAGCCGTACCTGTACGGGTTCGAGAATGGTGTACACATCAGCGAGGTGGACTACATCATTGAAGGTGACCATCGTCCTACTCCCGAATTGCCCAATCCGCCGCCCACCGAAGCTGATAACGTCGTGGCAAAACTGATTTCCAACGAAATCGATGATGGCGCCTGTTTGCAAATTGGAATTGGTGGCATGCCCAACGCTGTTTGTTCCAGACTTTTGAATACTGGTGTACGCAATTTAGGCATACATACCGAGATGCTTACGGATGGCATCATGGATCTCTACAAAGCCGGAATCATCACCGGCGCACGCAAACAACTGGAACCTGGCAAGATCGTATGCAGTTTTGGCCTTGGCTCCAAGGATATGTATGCGTCCTTAGACCGCAATCCTGATATTCTTTGTCATCCGCTTACGTTGACCAACCCGCCTCACACAATCATGCAAAACGATTGCGTGGCTGCCATCAACAACACCACTCAGATGGATTTGCAAGGACAGGCTGCGAGCGAGTCTGATGGACATCGCCATATTAGCGGAACCGGTGGGCAGTCACAATTTGTGCGGGGAGCCTATGCGTCCAAGGGCGGAAAGTCGTTCATGTGCATGTCCTCTACCTACGAGCGGCATGGCGTTCGTAAAAGCCGCATCGTTCTGAACCTTACACCGGGTAACGTAGTCACCACAACGCGCAGTGACATGATGTTTGCGGTGACTGAATACGGGATTGTGAATCTGAAGGGCAAATCTGTGCCGGAGCGAGCAAAGGCCATGATTTCCATCGCACACCCTGATTTCCGTGAGGAGCTGGATCGAATCGCTTATGAAAGTGGTCTTATACCCAAAGGATTTTTCTGACCACCACTGCGGGAATCAGCCTTGGTTGCAGTGCAAGCCTCTTCGAATCTACTGATCATCTGAATCAAAAAAATTTACGAGCGTTGCTCAAGGATTCCCCGACACGCATTCCGTCCGGCTTGTCCTGCCGCTTTAGCGCCTCCTATTTTTGAGGTTCATTCAACTTTTCTTGCGCCAACATGCCTTTGGTGAGCTATTGCCAAGAAAAGTTGCTTCTCGTTTGGAATTATCTTAACTGGTATCTAAACATGTGATTTCCATAGGAATACAGGTAAGACAGCCTAGGGAAGGTCTCCTATCGCAGCACACGTCCACCATCGCCAATTACGCTAATTTCAACAAAACTCGAACCAGTGTGCTCGCGAGGATTCAGGTTGATACTGAATCCGTCTATATCCAAATTGCTCATATTTTCCAGGGCACTGACAAGCTCCTCGCGCGTGGGATTTTTGCCAGCTTGGCGTATGGCTTCCGACATTAATTTGGCCATTACAAAAGCTTCCACTCCATAGTAAGAAAAATCGCTTTCCTTCTTATTCATCATCTGTTGGTAATCTCGAATTATTTTCAGACGAGCGCCCCACGGATAGGGCATAACTTGGGAAATACCTATACCTCTTGCACCCTCACCCAGTTCACTCATTAGTTGATCGGCACCGACAGGCGACAATGCAATAAGCTGAGGGTGCTGTCCCTCTTTTTTAATCCCCCGTACGAACTCCGCTGTCGGCTTGAACAAGGTAACCAAAATTACGGCTTGCGGATGCACTTTGCTAATGGTTTCAACCGCGGCACGCAAGTCAACTGAATTGCGAGGTACGCTCGCCACTGCCGACGGTTGTAGGTTGACTTTGGCCATAGCTGCCTTGACACCATCAAAACCAGATAGCCCAAACCCATCATCTTGGTAAACAATTGCGATATTACTTAGCCCCAATGAGGCCAATTGCGTAACGATTGCTTGCGTCTCCGCTTTATAGCTGGCTCGCACGTTAAACATGTATCGTAAGTTTGGGTTTTTAGAAATGGGGCCGCGCAGGCTATCTGCCCCCGAAATTGTTCCAACAAGCGGCACTTTTGCAGGACCGAACTCTTTGTTCATTGCCTCAGTCGTTGGACTTGATCCATAGGAAGCGATGAGTGCGAATACTTTTTTGTCGTGGATAAGCGCATGGGTATTCGCTACAGCACGATCGGTTTCATAGCCATCGTCCAAACATTCCAATTTCAATTGGCGCCCATTGATACCGCCCGATTCATTTACCTTCTTAAAATAAACTTCAATGGTGTCTCGCATGGTAATTCCGTAGGCTCCATTGGGGCCAGTTAATGGGGAAGTCATACCAATACGAATGCTCTGTGGCGCTACACCATCTTCGGCCCACACTAGCCCACATGTCCCAAAGATAAAAACGACGGCAGAAAGACAAAGTTTTCTCAGCAAATTGACCACGTGGTGAGTGGGTAGTGATAAGCCATCTTTAAAATTTAATAATTTAGTCACAAGTTCTCCCCTTTTTTTATATCATCTGCGCATTGATGCAATCGCATCGAAACGCTGAATCCGCATCAGGCTTAGTGCCCGGCTTGTCAACAGACTCACCAGCGTTTTTGGAACTAGACCTGTGAACGTCTTAATTCCACTGCCCTGCTTTTCACCTTAGTTTGGATCTTGCGGATCAGGCTTTACGTGGCTAGACACGTGCCAAGCTACTCCATCTGGAATCATTGTGCTGGGCAATTCGCAAGAATCCGAAAAGCGCCAGGAAACAACATGCATGGAATGATCAACATTAGGATCGAAGTGACTCAGCTTGGCCAAAAATTGTTGTTGAAACGCGGCGCTGTAGCGTAGCAACTGATCACTCCAACGGTTCATTATGAAATGCAGGTGCTTCTCTTTAAGACCTGGCCCCCTTTTGATTTCAAAAAACTCCACGTTGAGCCAATCTTTCGGGATACCGTAAGTATCTAGCGCACTTGCTAGAACCAACTCGGCAACTTCTTGGATGTTTGGATGGTCCCGCGTAGTCGAATTGAATTGTGTCGCAAGGTCACTGCGTGCCTCAACACCTGTTGGGTGGAGTTGCTTTTCAGCTTTGAATAAATTGAACATCAGTTGAAGCCCTCTCGTTTAGCAACATTCTTGACCAACGGTACGGACCAGGTGCCTTGCTTTAACGCAAACTGAACCGAGTTTGCTTGGGCATCTGTTTATCGGGTATTGCACCTCTGAACATTTCCGTTATCGTTGCGAGAGTTCTTTGTGCACTACGCTCCCCACAGTGCGCTGCAAGCGTAGCAAACAAGTTACTCCTGAGGTACCACAAGGAATCAATATCTGGTGCTACAGCAATGCTTTTCCAAATCAGTGGTATTGCGGCTTTATTTCCAATAAATGGGGACATCGCTTCCTGCATAGCATCCCGAATATCTTCCGTGCGACCGTTAACGTCAGATTCGTTGGACTCGCTCAAAATGCCAGCGAAGCTGGATGCGAAGCGGGCAAGACTTCCAATCATTTGGACCGCCTAGATGTGCTGTGCAACGAATTTGGCATAGATAAAGGCTAAAAATGATGGAAGTGTTGAAAAAGGATAGTTTGGTGACCTTACACTCTTCTTAAGACATCGAACCCAATTACTTGAGCTGATGTGGGCCCGGAAATCGGGGCAGGTGTTATGCCGTATTCAGATGGACACACTGCTTAGTTAGCGTGCGGTCATTTCTATGTTGAAAAAACGAAAATGGTTCTTTCCAGCGCCTTTTACCGAGTACATAGCAGTGTCGGCACTCTTAATAAGTTCTGAGGGTGTGTTCCCGTCAGCGCGGAAAACAGAGATTCCAATGGACGTGCCAACTTGAGCGAACTTTGGCCCAAAGTTGATGGGCCTGTTCACAGCAGCTACGACACGACCGGCGATGTTCTCGATCTCGCTCCGGCTTTCGGGATTATCAAGAATGATGACGAACTCATCACCACCTAATCGGGCTACTGTGTCAGTATGTCTGACCAAGCCTAGCAGCCTCCGGGCAACCTCCTTTAATACGCTGTCACCCACGTTATGCCCCAACGTATCGTTAACCAGCTTGAATCCGTCAAGGTCAAGAAACAGAAGGGCTAGCTTTCGATTTTCGCGTAACGCCAGGGCAATTTGATGGTTGAGCCGCTCCATCAGTAATGCACGGTTGGGCAAGTCTGTAAGTGCATCGTGAAACGCCAGATGCCTAACGTGTTCGTCCTCGCGCCAAATGCCAGTGAGGTCATTAGACACTGCCACATATCTAATGACAGCGCCATTTGGGTCTCTAACCTCAGTAATGCTCATCTGCTCGGGATAAATCTCACCGTTTTTGCGACGATTCCACAATTGTCCACGCCAACAACCGTTGCAGGTTATTTCTTGCCACATGTGTGTGAGCCACGAACGCTGTAAAGGTGGCGATAACAACGGCAAGTGTGTCGGGCGTCAAGGTAGATGGCGGGAATACCAAACTGTCACCGCGTACGAAGTAGGCCGATGACATGCCGGTGTAATGCATGCTTGATACAGCAACGCCTAAAACCAGGGCTGTTAGCGCATCACGTTGATAGCCGGCAAGTCGCAAATCTCCGTCTTTAATGCGCAAAGCGCCATATGCCAATGCGATAGCCGCTATAAGCGATAGGACAACCAGACTTGGGTCGTACCACGTAGTGCCTTCGATTCGCATAGCAGTCATACCGGTGTAGTGCATGATGGCACCCAGTCCAATCATGGTGCTGCAAACCAAGGGAGGTAAACTGTGAACGGCTATTGGTTTCCGCGTAAATCTGGCGGCGACAACCAACCGGCCGTGTTCACCCACTGAGCCTGTCGGCTTCTTTGAACTTCCTTTGAATCGAATTGAAGTGCCTGTTATGGATGGCACGAAGGTGCCCTGGGCGGTCCTG
>CANBYM010000096.1 GCA_947373605.1 Comamonadaceae bacterium | reverse complement strand
TGTGCTCCAGGTCGTACACCACCTTGGGTGCTTCTCGGCACATGAATTCAATGGCGTCCTGGTCACCGAGCCAATCTGAGCCCTTGACGGTGTCGTAAAAGTGGTAATGCCAGTTGTCTTCGTTCATATTGCCCAACGATGCACCGATGCCGCCTTGTGCGGCGACCGTATGCGAGCGGGTTGGGAATACTTTGGAGAGCACGGCGACATTGAGACCGGCGCGTGCCAATTGCAGGGAAGCGCGCATGCCGGAGCCACCGGCACCGACGATGACGACATCAAATTTGCGTTTAGATACGGGATAAGACATGTATAGAAGCCTAAAAAAGGTTTGCGTATTCGCGTTGTTGTGGGCTTACAGACGCCACAAAACCTGAATGGCCCAGCCGGCGCAACCGACCAGCCAGACAATGGAAATGACCTGTAGTGACAGGCGAATGGAAACGGGCTTAACATAGTCCATCCAGATGTCGCGTACACCGACCCACACGTGGTACAACATGGCAACAATGACTGCAAAGGTGAGTGTTTTCATCCACTGTGCCGAAAAAATGCCTGCCCATTTGTCGTAACCGATTGGGCCTTTAGAGAAGATGACCTGCGCCAGCACGATCAAGGTGAACAAGGCCATCAGCACTGCTGTTGCCCGTTGTGCAAGCCAGTCCCGCAAACCGTAGTGCGCGCCAACGACGATACGTTTGGAGCCGTAATTAACTGCCATGTTGTGTGTCCTTATTTGTCTGCAATTCGAAAAATTAATAAGCGCCAAATAGTTTGAGCGCCAGAATCACTGTCAATGCGGTTCCCAGCCCGAGCGTAACGAGTGCCGATGAGCGCCCGAACTCTTTGCTAACCGCATGATTCACGTCCATCCAGAGGTGACGCATGCCTGCGATGAAGTGGTGCAAATAGGCCCAGATGAGCGCCAGCGCCACCAGTTTCACGAACCAGCCAGGAATAAATCCAACGCCGATGCTGAAAACACTGGTGAATCGGGCGAATGAAATTTCCGAGGAAACCGAAGTGTCAAACATCCAAATGATAAAGGGCATCAGCAAAAACATGATGGCACCACTGATGCGGTGCAGGATGGAGACGATGCCTGCGGGTGGCAACCGGTAGGTCGGCAAGTCACTCAGGGCGTTGATATTGCGGAATTCGGGCCGTTTGGCGCGGGCGGAAGATACAAGCTCAGTCATGAATTGCCTTTTTGTATGTAGTGACTTGGTTATTACCGTGAGGTGTCAGCAAATTCTATTGCACTGCATCAATCTGACGCATCACTTGCAAAAGGATGCACTAATTTAATGTATTGCGATAGTAGTGTGTGTCAGTCAGGTACATGCCACGACGCAGTTCCATTGGCACATCGTTGTAGGTAAACGCGGTGCGCTCTACGCTTAGCAAGGGTGCGGCAGGCTTTACTTTGAGCAGTGAACACTGGTCGGTGTCGGGCAACACTGCGCGAATTTTTTCTTCGGCTCGCACCATGCGCACGCCGAATTCGCTTTCAAAAAGCGCATACATGGGGCCGTTGGACTCGCGAAGCCGTTCCGCAGTGAGTCCCTTAAACGGGGTACCCGGCAACCAGAGGTCTTCCAAAATAGTTGGGATACCTACGAAAGAAAGCACACGACGTACTTGCAATACGGGATCACCGGCGCGCACGGCCAAAGCTTTGGCGATATCGGCGGGGGCGCGTATGCGTTTGCAGTCGATGATTTCGCGCTGTGCTGGACCTTCACTGTCGAGGTTGCCGCTATTGGGAAACAGGCGCAAGAATCGGTACTGCACATGCTGTTCCGCGTGGGTGGCAACAAAAGTGCCTTTGCCTTGCCGACGCACCAATAAATTTTCGGCCGCCAGTTCGTCAATTGCTTTGCGCACGGTACCTTGGCTGACCTTGAACCGCGCTGCCAATTCCATTTCACTGGGAATGGCGGCGCTGGGCTTCCATTCGCCGGACTGTAAGCTTTGAAGTATCAAAGCTTTGATTTGCTGATAGAGCGGACTGAAAGCCGGGGATTGCTGCACACTGATCGTGGAGCTTCCTTCTGAAAATAGTGGGTCCCCGAGTTCGGCTGGCGATGTTGGTGCGTTATTCATGGATCACAACGGTAAAAACAGGCCATAAAAGTCTCCATTTGGTCAGCTTCAAGTCAGACTCAATTATTTCGACAATCATATCTTATATAAGACATAAGACAAATTGACGTTCACACAAATTCAAGAGTAAACTCGATCGGATTCTGAGGGCCTCCAGCCGTTGGCTTGAGCGTCTAATTAGCGACTTTTTTCACAACCTTTCTGGAGTTTTACCCATGAGCAAGAAGCCCGTCCGTGTTGCCGTTACCGGCGCTGCAGGTCAAATTGGATATGCCATTCTGTTTCGCATCGCATCGGGCGAAATGTTGGGTAAGGACCAACCTGTCGTATTGAGCCTGTTGGAAGTGCCGGTGGAAAAGGCCCAACAAGCTTTGCAAGGCGTGATCATGGAACTGCAGGACTGCGCATTTCCGCTGCTGGTCGGCATTGAAGCTCATAGCGATCCGCTTACCGCATTCAAAGATGTGGATTACGCATTGCTGATCGGCTCACGCCCCCGTGGCCCCGGTATGGAGCGTGCCGAGTTGCTCGCCGTTAATGCGGAAATCTTCACTGCCCAAGGTAAGGCACTCAATGCCGTTGCGAGCCGCAATGTGAAGGTGCTGGTCGTCGGTAACCCTGCGAACACCAACGCCTACATTGCTATGAAGAGTGCGCCGGATCTGCCGCGCAAGAACTTCACCGCCATGCTGCGTTTGGACCACAACCGCGCGTTGAGCCAATTGGCCGCTAAGACTGGCAAAGCAGTGGCTGACATTGAGAAGATGGCGGTTTGGGGAAATCACTCGCCCACCATGTACGCTGACTACCGTTTTGCCACGGTCAACGGACAAAGCGTTAAGGACCTGATTAACGACCACGACTGGAATGCAAACACTTTCCTGCCAACCGTGGGCAAGCGTGGTGCGGCCATCATCGCTGCGCGCGGTGTGTCCTCGGCGGCGTCTGCTGCCAATGCTGCTATCGATCACATGCGCGATTGGGCATTGGGTACCAATGGCAAGTGGGTCACCATGGGCATTCCTTCGGACGGCCAATACGGCATCCCCAAAGACACTTTGTTCGGCTTTGCAGTGACCTGTGAAGGCGGCGAATACAAGCTGGTTGAAGGCTTGCCCGTGGACGCATTCAGTCAGGAATGCATCAACAAGACGCTCAAAGAGTTGCAAGATGAGCAAGCAGGTGTTGCACACCTCTTGTAATTGAAGTGCTTCATCCGCGCGACGTTCTGGCAGGTGCTCAAAGTACAGACGGTCTCTTGCCGGTCTGTGATCATTACTCCGGTGTGCAAGCGCGGATGAAAAAAAGCCTGCAATTGCAGGCGGAGATGATTGAGGAGTTTGGCGCTTGCGTCTTTGACGTGACGCTGGACTGCGAAGACGGTGCGCCTGCCGGCGGCGAAATTGAGCAAGCCTACCTCGTAGCAGCTTTGGCAATCGAGGCCAAGCAAAAGTCCGGCACGGCCGGCTTGGTGAAGGCACGTGTGGGTGCACGGTTGCACCCCGTTGATCACCTTTCCTTTGAATCGGATGTCCAAATCATTGTGGGGCAGGCTGCCGCCGCATTGAGTTACATCATGATTCCCAAGGTGGAGTCGCTATCGGACTTACAGCGTGCCGTTTCGGCGGTAGATGGCGCAGGCGCTTCCAGCCTCAACGAAGCGTTGCCCTTGCATGTTTTAATTGAGTCGCCAGGTGCTGTTCGAAATGTGTTTGAAATCGCAGCCCATCCGCGTGTTCAATCGGTGAGCTTCGGTTTGATGGATTTTGTTTCATCGCATGGGGGCGCTATCGGATCGCAGGCCATGGGCGTGCGTGCCGAGTCTGATGTTCATAGTTTGGACCAGTTCCATCACCCCTTGGTCGTTCGCGCTAAACTGGAAATATCCAGTGCCTGCCATGCTTTCGGTAAAGCGCCTTCGCACTGCGTTGTGACTGAGTTTCGCGACGCGATTGCCTTGGAAAGGTCTGCAAGGCATGCATCACAGGCGTTTGGGTACACCCGCATGTGGAGCATTCATCCGGATCAAATTCGACCGATTCTGCGGGCCTTTTCGCCTGCGCAGGATGAGGTGGACATGGCGGTGCGCATCATCGAAGAAGCGGTTCGTCAGGATTGGGCCCCCACATCCGTGGACGGAAAGTTGCATGATAGGGCCAGCTACCGATTTTTTTGGCAGCTGATCGAACGTGCATTCAAAACCGGGCGCGAGTTGCCGGCCTCGATGCAAATGTATTTTGCTGCCGACCGGCAGATTCATTAGGAATTGACTATGTACTCGACCCGGCGTTTAGCATTTGCAGCAGCAGTTTTTGTTGCATTGCCTTTTATGGCCCAAGCCCAGTCGGTAAGTAGCGGCAGCGCAAAGCCGCCAGTCAAATCCCTCAAAAAGATTACACCGGTGTCCCAGTTGGCAACCTCTCGCGATTTGACTCCGGAGCAACTGGAACTGGCTAATCGCGTCGCCTTGGGAAAAATGCCCTGCGAGCTGTCGGCCTTTGTGCACGTAAAGCCCGACCCGAGCGGAGCTGGCCGGTTTATTCTGGAAACAGGAAAGCAGAAGTTTCATATGGTTCCAGTGGTTTCACTCACTGGCGCGTTGCGACTGGAAGACCAGGATGCTGGCGCCGTATGGATTCAGCTGGGTAACAAGTCCATGTTGATGGATCAAAAAGCAGGACGACGCTTGGCGGATGCGTGTGTGAGTGCGGATCAAGCGATCGTTGCGAAGGAGTTGGAGCGTAACCCGGCACCAAGCTTGCTTGATGCGCCTGCCTTGATGCGTGCAGGCAATGAATTGAACAACGGCACGAATGCCAAAGTAGCCTCCACTGCGGAGCCTGCAAGCAAGTAACCAGTTAGTTAAGTTAAGCCGCTGTACCTCGAAGCACAGCACCCCGTTTTATTGTCAAAGAAGGAGAGAAATATGTTGAACGCTTACCGTGCCCACGTGGCCGAACGTGCAGCTCTGGGCATTCCGCCGCTGCCGCTGTCTGCCCAACAAACTGGCGAACTTATTGAGTTGCTCAAAGCCCCCCCGAAGGGCGAGGAAGCGTTGCTGATTGAGCTGATTACCCACCGCGTGCCGGCTGGGGTGGATGACGCTGCCAAGGTCAAGGCCAGTTATCTGGCTGCAGTAGCACATGGCACTGAAAAGTGCGCTTTGCTCTCGCGCGAAAAGGCCACGGAGTTGCTGGGCACCATGCTGGGTGGCTACAACATCAGCCCGTTGGTTGACTTGTTGGACGATGCAACCGTAGCTGCGCATGCGGCGGAAGGTCTGAAAAAGACCTTGTTGATGTTTGACCAATTTCACGATGTCAAAGAAAAGGCCGATAAGGGCAACGCACATGCCAAGGCAGTGTTGCAAAGCTGGGCTGACGCAGAATGGTTCACCAGCCGTCCTGACGTGCCAAAGTCCATCACTGTCACCATCCTGAAGGTGACTGGCGAAACCAATACCGACGACCTGTCACCGGCGCCTGACGCATGGAGCCGTCCTGATATTCCCTTGCATGCATTGGCCATGCTCAAGAACAAGCGTGATGGCATTACGCCCGAAGAAGATGGCAAACGTGGCCCTGTGAAATTCATCGAAGACCTACGTGCCCGTGGCAACCTGGTTGCCTATGCAGGCGATGTGGTGGGAACCGGTTCCAGCCGTAAATCGGCTACCAATTCGGTGTTGTGGTTTACCGGTGAGGATATCCCGTTTGTTCCTAACAAGCGCTTTGGTGGCGTTTGCCTGGGCAACAAAATAGCCCCTATTTTTTACAACACCATGGAAGATGCGGGCGCGTTGCCCATTGAATTGGATGTAAACCAGATGAACATGGGTGACGTGGTTGAACTGCGTCCTTACGAGGGAAAAGCGCTCAAAGACGGCAAAGAAATTGCCAGCTTTCAGGTTAAGAGCGAAGTGCTTTTTGACGAGGTGCGCGCCGGTGGCCGTATTCCCTTGATCATCGGACGTGGCTTGACGGCCAAGGCGCGCGAAGCTTTGGGCCTGAAGCCTTCCACCTTGTTCCGCCTGCCGCAAAATCCTGTAGACACGAAAAAAGGTTTCAGTCTTGCGCAAAAAATGGTGGGCCGCGCTTGCGGTCTGCCCGAAGGTCAGGGCGTACGTCCTGGAACCTACTGCGAACCCAAAATGACTTCTGTGGGTTCTCAGGACACGACAGGTCCGATGACCCGCGATGAGCTCAAAGATCTTGCATGCCTGGGGTTCAGTGCGGATTTGGTGATGCAGTCGTTCTGCCACACCGCCGCTTACCCCAAGCCTGTGGACGTCAAGATGCACCACGAATTGCCCGAGTTCATTAGTACCCGCGGCGGTGTTTCCCTGCGTCCCGGCGATGGAGTGATCCACTCCTGGCTAAACCGCTTGTTGCTGCCTGACACTGTGGGGACCGGTGGCGATAGTCACACCCGCTTCCCGATTGGTATCAGCTTCCCTGCGGGCTCCGGTCTGGTGGCGTTCGCTGCTGCTACCGGTGTTATGCCTCTGGATATGCCCGAGTCCGTTCTGGTGCGTTTCAAAGGAAAAATGCAAAACGGCATTACCCTGCGTGACTTGGTAAATGCAATTCCTCTCTATGCCATCAAGGCTGGTCTGCTGACCGTTGAGAAGAAGGGCAAAAAGAACATTTTCTCCGGTCGTATTCTCGAAATCGAAGGACTGCCTGATCTGAAAGTGGAGCAGGCATTCGAGTTGTCCGATGCCTCGGCTGAGCGCTCTGCTGCCGGATGCACTGTGCACCTCAATAAAGAGCCGATTCAGGAATATGTCAACAGCAACATCACCATGATGAAATGGATGATTGCCAATGGTTATTCGGACGCGCGCACTTTGGCTCGCCGCATTGCCGCACAAGAAGCCTGGCTCAAAAATCCAGAGTTGCTCCAGGGTGATGAAGACGCTGAATACGCTGCCGTGATCGAAATCGATCTGGCTGACATTCATGAGCCTATTCTTGCCTGCCCGAACGATCCGGATGATGTGAAGACTTTGGCCGAAGTTGCCGGTACCAAGATTGACGAAGTGTTTATCGGCAGTTGCATGACAAACATTGGGCACTTCCGTGCCGCCTCCAAACTCATGGAAGGCAAGCGCGACATTCCAGTCAAGCTGTGGATCGCACCGCCCACCAAGATGGATGCCAAGCAACTGAGCGACGAAGGCCACTACGGTGTGTTGGGTGGCGCCGGAGCCCGAATGGAAATGCCGGGCTGCAGCCTTTGCATGGGCAACCAGGCGCAAGTGAAAGAGGGCGCCACGGTGTTCTCCACCAGCACTCGTAACTTCCCGAATCGCTTGGGTAAAAACAGCAATGTGTACTTAGGCTCCGCCGAGTTGGCAGCGATTTGTTCCAAGCTGGGACGTATTCCGAACAAAGCGGAATACCTGGCTGACATGGGCGTGTTGACTGCTGCCAGCGACAAGGTGTACCAGTACCTGAACTTTGACAAAATCAGTGACTACACAGACTCCGCTGCGACTGTGAAAGATGGTGTAGTTGCATAAGCACCCATGCGTACGACGAAGCCCCGCGCGCAAGCGTCGGGGCTTTTTTTTGTCCCACAGCAAAGCTCCAAGACCCGCATGATGCAAATGATTTCTAACCTCCCCTTGTCGTTACAGACGGTGCTGCTGCTGATAGCCAGCAATCTGTTCATGACGTTTGCCTGGTACGGGCACCTCAAAAATCTTGCTACCGCGCCTTGGTTTGTTGCGGCGTTGGTGAGTTGGGGAATTGCCCTTTTTGAGTACCTGTTGCAAGTGCCGGCCAACCGCATTGGCTTTCAGGCAGCAGGTTTCACGCTGGCGCAGCTAAAAATCATTCAGGAGGTGGTAACACTTTGCGTGTTTGTGCCATTCGCCATGGTCTACATGGACCAGCCGTTTAAGATTGACTTTGTATGGGCAGGACTATGTCTGGTCGGTGCTGTTTACTTTATTTTTCGAAGCGCTTGAAACAACATTGCCAGCTTGCGCTGACGTCGTGGTTTGATCGGCCTGGTATTCGAAATAGTGCTGAAATGTGAACGCAATGCTTGCTAGCAGTGCGGTTGCGCCAATGAATAATGCCGCAGCCAAGCCGAAGACGGTGAACCAGTTGGATTGGCCGGCCAATGTTTCCGGACTTGCATCGGGGTTGTATTGCCGGTTCCACTTTTCCTTGTCCATCAAACCATAGACGATGGCTGTCAATGCGCAGACAGCAATTGCTAACCCTGCCCATGGAATGAATAGCCAACTGATCTGGTCATCCACACCATTTGCCCGTGCCCTTAGTACGCCATAAATTCCCGCCACACTGGTTATTAAAAGTACAACGGCAATACTGTCAAATTTGCCTTTGAGGTAAAGCCGGTGTGCTCCAAACGGACCCAGCAGTAGTGTTAACCACACTGTAATTGTTTTGTTTTTCATGCGGCGCTTTGCACCGGAGCAGTGGTATCGCCCATACCTAAAGCGCATTCCATCATTACAACGTCAAGCCAGCGATCAAACTTCCAGCCGCAACTG
Organism: Comamonadaceae bacterium; assembly: GCA_947373605.1. Taxonomy (GTDB): domain Bacteria; phylum Pseudomonadota; class Gammaproteobacteria; order Burkholderiales; family Burkholderiaceae_C; genus Allorhodoferax. The sequence continues at coordinate 4,973 of CANBYM010000096.1, read as the reverse complement.
CTGAGCACACCAACATGCCGGAACCCGCTTGAACGGTGCACACCGACCGACCCTTTGTTTGCAGAGTCGCCGATAACAGCAATTAATTTTCTAACGCCGCAACGTTCGGCCTGCGCCATTAGTTCCTGCAGCAATAGGCGTCCCAATCCTTTGCCAGTCGCCTCCACTGCCAAGTAAATCGAATCTTCCGCAGAGAAGCGGTATGCAGGGCGAGGCTTAAACCAATTGCAGTAGGTAAAACCGATCACGCCAGAGGCATCTTCCAGTACCAGATAGGGCAGCCCTTTGTTGATGACATCCAATCGGCGTGCAGCCATATCTTGTTCAGAAGGTGGACTGGTCTCGAAAGTTCCGGTTCCGTGCAGCACGTGGTGGGCATAAATTGCCGTGATGCGTGGCAGGTCAGCCTCAGTTGCGGGTCGGATTTTTGTCATGAATGCAGAAAAAGATATAATGGAAGGCTATTCAGAGTGTCACTGGCCGGGTGGTCAGTTGCGTGTCTCAACTCCGAATTTTATGGCTGGCGAATTTCGCCGGTCACCCAAAGGATATACCATGGTCGTTATTCGACTCGCTCGTGGCGGTGCTAAGGCACGCCCGTTTTTCAATATCGTCGTTGCTGACAAGCGCACCCGTCGTGACGGTCGCTTCATTGAGCGTATTGGTTTTTACAACCCGATCGCCAAAGGTGCAGAAGAAAGCATCCGCATTGCACAAGACCGCCTGACATACTGGCGTGAAGTGGGTGCGCAAGCGTCTCCGACAGTAGAGCGCTTGATTAACCAAGCCGCTAAAAAGGCAGCCTGATTGCAAAGCCGGTCTGCTAGCCTGGAAGGGCGAGCGGATCGTTTGCAAGAATTACGCCATGTTGCACGGCCTTGACCCCGCTGAAATGCCGGCTGATGCTATCGAGGTGGGGCGTGTAGCCGACGCATGGGGTATCAAGGGTTGGTTCAAGGTTCTTCCCTACAGCGCCAATCCTGAGGCGCTTTTTTCCTCCAAGCGGTGGTTTTTGTTGCCAACAGAGCGCGGCAAACAAACTTTTGATGGCTGCGTAAAAATTGCCATTAAAGAAGCCAAAGAGCACTCCGACTCCGTGGTTGCCTGCGCGCACGAATTGGACGACCGCAATGCTGCCGAGGCGTTGCGTGGTGCTCGAATTTTTATATCTCGATCAAGCTTCCCAACAGCTGGGGAAGATGAGTACTACTGGGTCGACTTGATCGGCCTGTCAGTGCTGAACCGGCAGGGCGACAGCATGGGAACGGTGCGCGAATTATTGTCTACCGGGCCGCAGACAGTGCTGGTGTTGGATTTTGAGCAGGACGGCAAGACGCAAGAACGCATGATTCCGTTTGTCTCTGCGTATGTCGATGGCGTTGACCTAGCCACCCGCGTTATCCGCGTAGATTGGCTGGCAGACTATTAAAGGCTTCACATGCGCTTTGACGTCATCAGCCTGTTCCCCGAGCTTTTCGACAACTTTCTGAAGGTTGGAATTACCCGCAGGGCCTTTGAAGCAGGTCAGGTGAATGTGCGATTCACCAACCCCAGAGATTTTGCGGATGGCAACTACAAACGCGTAGATGATCGTCCTTTTGGTGGCGGACCAGGCATGGTGTTGATGGCCGAGCCCTTGCAGCGCGCGATTACCCACATTCGCGCAGGTCGCCCAAAAGACGATGCTGTACCGGTGGTGCTATTTTCCCCGATTGGAAAAAGGTTGGATCATGCGCAGGTGCAACGCTGGTCCGGTAGCGCCGGGGCCATCTTGCTGTGTGGCCGTTACGAAGGTCTGGACCAACGTTTCATTGACACACATGTTGACGAGCAAATCAGTTTGGGCGACTTTGTCTTGTCCGGCGGGGAAGTTGCGGCCATGGTCCTACTCGATGCCGTGGCCCGATTGCAAACGGGTGTGCTTGGCGACGAAGATAGCCACATTCAAGACAGTTTTAACCCCGCGCTGGATGGGCTTTTGGATTGCCCGCACTTCACGCGACCCGAAGATTGGTCCGGCATGCCGGTGCCTCAGGTGCTTTTGTCAGGGCACCATGTCAACATTGCCCGTTGGCGTCGCGAGCAGAGCTTGTTACTCACAATGCAACATCGCCCGGATTTGATCTTGCAGGCGAGAAGCAATGGCCTACTCAGTAGTGCCGACGAGTCGTTTATTGCCGCGCAGAATTGATATTGTTATAATAGAAGGCTAACCAGATCCTCTGGGAGGCCACGTCCAGTTGCTAATGCGACCGGATTGCTGTCAATTCCGGCAGCGGCGCTCTCACGATCACGAAGGAAATCATGAACCTTATCCAAACTCTCGAGCAGGAAGAAATCGCCCGCCTCGGTAAAACTATCCCCGAATTTGCTCCCGGCGACACCGTAATTGTGAGTGTTAACGTGGTTGAAGGCACACGCAAGCGTCTGCAAGCCTACGAAGGCGTTGTCATTGCCAAGCGCAACCGTGGCCTGAACAGCGGTTTTATCGTTCGTAAAATCTCCAGCGGCGAAGGCGTTGAGCGTACGTTCCAAACCTACAGCCCGTTGATTGCCAGCATTGAAGTCAAGCGTCGCGGTGATGTACGTCGTGCCAAGTTGTACTACTTGCGTGACCGTAGCGGGAAATCGGCTCGTATTAAAGAAAAATTGCCTGCTAAAAAGGCAAGCGCGTAACAAATTGTTGTGTGTTTCCGAAAAACCGCCCCTGTGTTTAACTTGGGCGGTTTTTTTACGGCTCCTATATGACGCAGTCCACTATTTTTGAGCCGCGAAGTGTGCCGGTGCATTCCACCGATGTGCATTTGGGCAAGTTAGAGGCCCGCGCTTTATCAGCCCAAGGGCTCAGGCAGCGCTTCTCCACTCCGGTGCAATGGAGCCCCGAGTTGTCTATGGAAAAGCGATTTTCAGACCGTGTGCCAACCCATGCCTCCGTATTGATTCCATTGATCTTGCGTGAGCATGTCACGGTGTTGCTGACTACCCGGTCCGCGCATCTTTCAAGCCACTCCGGCCAGGTGGCCTTTCCAGGCGGTAAGGCTGACGCGGAAGATGACAATCCAATTTCAACTGCGCTGCGTGAGGCAAAGGAAGAAGTCGGTCTCGATTCGCGTTATGTCGAAGTGCTGGGTACGTTTCCTATATACACAACGGGAAGCGGGTTCCTCATCACCCCGGTTGTTGCACTGGTGGAGCCCGATCACGTATTAGCACCCAATGCGGATGAGGTTGCGGATGTGTTCGAGGTGCCGCTTGATTTTTTGATGGACCCATCAAATCACCGCCATCACAGGCATGAGTGGGCTGGTGCATCGCGCCACTGGTTGTCAATGGCTTACCAGGATGGTCCGACCGAGCGCTTTATCTGGGGTGCAACCGCTGGCATGTTACGCAACCTGTATCGTTTTTTGCGTGCTTAATCAGAGCATGTCAGGTGCCTCGCTATGATTACCCTATGAGTTTCATATCCATCATGTTTGCCTTGTTGCTGGAACAGGCCCGACCGTTGGCGCAATTGAATCCCGTGCATAACGCCAACCGTGGCTGGGTGCGATGGGTCGTCATAAGCTTCGATGCGGGCAAGAAGCATCACGGCTGGCTGGTTTGGTGTGTTACTGTGCTGGTTCCGGCCGTTTTGGCGTGTGCTATTCATTGGGCTCTTCTTGAAACGCTGGGATGGATTGCTGCGATTCTCTGGAATGTTGCCGTGTTGTACGTGACGCTCGGATTCCGCCAGTTCAGCCACCATTTCACCCAAATTCGCGACGCCCTGTACGCAGGCGATGAAGCGTTGGCTCGCCAGAAGCTGGCGCAGTGGATGCGCATGGACGTTAGCGAATTGCCACGAAGTGAAATTGTTCGCCACGTGATTGAGTACTCGGTGTTGTCTGCCCACCGGCATGTATTCGGCGTACTTGCCTGGTACTCACTATTGGCAGCTCTGGGCCTGGGCCCGGCGGGTGCCGTTATTTACCGGATCAGTGAATATTTGTCACGGTGGGTAAGCCGCCCGATGCGTGTAGACAGCACACCTGTCAGCGATTCATTGAAGGCGTTTTGCGCCAAGGCATGGCATGGTATCGATTGGTTCCCGGTTCGCATAACCGCTGTGGGCTTTGCATTTGTCGGCAGTTTTGAAGATGCGATTGAGAGTTGGCGCAGGCATGATGCGCGCGCGCCAGACGACAACGATGGGGTAGTACTCGCGGCTACCGCCGGCGCGGTCAACGTGCGTCTGGGTAGTGGAGTCGACCATGCCTCGGGTGAAGTGCCTCAGATGACGCACTTGCGTTCAGTGGTGGGTCTGGTCTGGCGCACCGTTGTGATGTGGATGGTGGTTTTGTTACTGCTTACGCTAGCCAGATTGCTGGGCTAGCCGAAAAATTAGTAGCGAGTCTGGGACAGCTCGGTAAACAAGTCACTGTAAATCTTGTAGCGTGTGTCAGTGATGACATTCGTGCCGGCATTGGATTTCATCGCAAGCAAAACACCGCACCCCGGTTCGTGGCGGTGGGTGCAGTTATAAAACTTGCAGTCCTGTGCATGCGCTTTGATATCGGGCATCAGGCCCGCCAAATGCATGGGGTCAATATGGTTGAGCCCGAATTCCTGAAAGCCAGGCGAATCAATAACCGCGGACTTTTTGTCGGCTTCAATCCAATACAGGCTGGTGCTCGTGGTGGTGTGCTTGCCCGAATTCAGCGCTTGTGAAATCTCGTTGGTAAGTACGCGGGCATCTGGAATCAAGCGGTTGATGAGTGTGCTTTTGCCGGACCCTGACGGACCCAGAACCAGTGTTGTTTTGCCTTTCATCAGAGGCATCAGTTGGTCTAGGTCCGTTTGCACAGAGCCAGTTGCCTTCGGTTTGAGCGCCAGCGACACCACTTCGTAGCCCATGGCGCGGTAAGCGGCCATGCGTTCCCACGCGCGGCCAAATGGCTCTGCCAGGTCACTTTTGTTTACAGCAATGACGG
>CANBYM010000095.1 GCA_947373605.1 Comamonadaceae bacterium | reverse complement strand
CGCTTCGATTTTTTTCACAGTGACCATGAAATCGGCCGTTTTGCCTGCCACGTCCTTGCCGTGGTACTCGGCAGGGAAAGCCAGCGGGAAGGTCTTGCTTTCGCCCGACTTCATGCCACGCACAGCGCTTTCAAACTCTGAAAGCATCTGGCCTTCGCCCACGATAAACTGAAAGTCTGCAGCTTTACCACCTTCAAAGGGCTCACCGTCAATCTTGCCTTCAAAGTCCACGGTCACACGGTCACCGTCTGCAGCACCCATGTCTGCAGCGCGCTGGGCGAAGGTGCGGCGCTGGCGACGCAAGATGTCTACGGTCTTGTCGATGGCTGCATCAGTCACGTCGGTAGATAATTTTTCCACTTCGGCACCGGTCAGGTCGCCAATCTTTACTTCGGGGAAAACTTCAAAAATGGCATCAAATGCCATTTGGCCTTCAGTCTTTGTTTCGCTTTCAGTGATACGCGGCTGTCCGGCAACGCGCAGCTTGGCTTCATTGGCTGCTGTGGCAAAGGCCTCGCCCACCTTGTCGTTCATGACTTCATAGTGAACTGAGTATCCGTAACGTTGTGCAACCACGTTCATGGGCACTTTGCCTGGACGGAAACCGTCCATCTTGACGGTGCGTGCCAGCTTGCGCAGGCGGGAATCAACTTCTGTCTGAATCGTGCCAACGGGCAAGGTCAGAGTGATCTTGCGTTCCAGCTTTTCCAGGGTTTCAACAGTTACAGCCATGCTTATCTCCTAAAGGGTTGCGGGCAGTAGTCGCTCAAAACGACTTGCATTGCCCATCTAAATCTCACATACATGAAGTGGTGCGCGGGAGGGGGACTTGAACCTTCGAAAGATCCGCCCTGAGCTTCCCAAATCGGCAAACAATGTCTTAACGATCCTAAAGTCACCGTGAGGCCGATTGAGGTAACCTAGGATTCTAACGCAGGCCCGCACTATCGATTGCGTAGTACCGCGAAGTCGTTCATTGACCGTTGTTGTCCGGGACCACAGGACGGTTCTCGCTGACCTGCAATTCGTTGTCGCGCGCAAAATTCATGCAAAAGTCCCAAGCCATCACATCGTAGTCACGCAGGTCGCGGTGCACGATGACGCATTTGGTCTGACCGAACGAGGTGGGGACGCACCATGGCGAATAACCCAGATGGCTGCCGGGTTGAGGCCCCCCCGGCCTGAATTGGCTCATCACGCCCGCCAGTCGCTCGGCCCAATCGCTGGGACGGAATGCCTTGCCCTGGTGGTTGATACCCAGAATAAAAATTTCTTTGGCGGATTGAGAGACCATCGATATATGCGGATTGCGGCGACCGGTTAGCGACAGCACGGGAGGTGCTGCACCGCACAAGAATTCTACCCCCTTGCCCATCGCGGAACTGACAGATACCAGCAAAAGCCATGCCCAGCCAGTGCAACATTTGCGTTGCAATACCGGCAGTCATAGAAACTGCACTCTGACCAGCCTAAAATCACGGCTCAACGGCCCGACCCAGCGTTGGGCCGCTTTGTTTTTAAGCTTATCCCGATTACCCGGAGTACCCGAATGAACAGCGCCGCCGCCACAGTTGCCCCCAGTTCACCCCATGTGATGAACACCTACGGACGATTGCCCATTGCCCTCTCGCATGGCCAAGGCTGCCGTGTATGGGATACCCATGGCCGCCAATATTTGGATGCGTTGGGCGGCATTGCGGTCAACACGCTGGGGCACAACCACGCCAAACTAGTACCCGCGCTGCAAGACCAGCTAACCAAGCTGATCCACACCTCTAACTACTACCACATCCCTTTGCAGGAAGAACTGGCCCGCTTGCTGACTGATCGCTCGGGGATGAGCAACGTGTTTTTCTGCTCCACCGGCCTGGAAGCCAACGAGGCGGCTCTCAAACTGGCGCGCAAATTCGGCCATGACAAGGGCATTGAGTTTCCCGAAATCGTGGTTTATGAGAAGGCCTTTCATGGCCGCTCCATCGCCACCCTAAGCGCCACCGGCAATCCCAAGGTACAGGCCGGTTTCGGCCCGCTCGTGGAAGGTTTTATCCGCGTGCCGGTCAACAATATAGAAGCCCTCAAGGCCGCAACCGCCAACAACCCGAATGTGGTGGCGGTATTTCTGGAAGCCATTCAGGGAGAAGGTGGCGTCAATCCCATGCAAATGGACTACCTACGCGACGTGCGCGCCTTGTGCGACGCGAAAGACTGGCTGCTCATGATCGACGAAGTGCAGTGCGGCATGGGCCGCACAGGTAAGTGGTTTGCCCACCAATGGGCAGGCATACAACCGGACGTAATGCCCCTGGCCAAAGGTCTGGGCTCCGGCGTGCCGGTGGGCGCAGTCGTAACCGGCCCCAAGGCTGCCAACATATTTCAACCGGGCAACCATGGCTCCACGTTTGGCGGCAACCCGTTGGCCATGCGCGCGGGTGTAGAAACCATCCGCATCATGGAAGAAGACGGACTGATTGCCAACGCGGCGACGGTGGGTGCCTACCTGAAGTCAGCACTCGAAAAGGCACTCGCCTCCGAACTTGCCAGTGGCGCGGTGAAAGAAGTGCGCGGACAGGGCTTGATGTTGGGCGTAGACCTGTCCAGGCCTTGCGGCGCTCTGGTGCAGCGTTGTGTGGATGCCGGTTTGCTAATCAGCGTGACTGCTGACTCCGTGGTGCGCTTGGTGCCATCGCTGATATTGACCAGGGCAGAGGCTGACGAAATCGTCGCGATTTTGTGTCCCCTCATCTCCGCCATTTTGAAAGAAGAAGCATGAGCGTGCAACCCGTTTTGGCGACCGGCATTCCCAGCACCTTGCCCAAGGGCGCGCCGCCGGTGCGGCACTTTTTGCAGTTCGCCGACTTCACCACCGAAGAGCATGTCTACCTGCTGGAGCGCGCCGCCTTTATTAAGAAAAAATTCAAAGCCTTTGAGCGGCACCGCACCCTGGAAGACCGAACGCTGGCTATGATTTTCGAAAAAGCGTCGACACGCACCCGCGTGAGCTTTGAGGCGGGCATGTACCAGCTTGGCGGAAGCGTGGTGCACCTCACCACCGGCGACAGCCAGCTCGGCCGCGCCGAGCCTATTGAAGACAGTGCCAAAGTGATCAGCCGGATGACCGACATTGTGATGATCCGCACCTACGAGCAAAGCAAGCTGGAGCGATTTGCCGAACACTCGCGTGTGCCGGTGATCAACGGCTTGACCAACGAGTTTCACCCATGCCAGATCATGGCGGACATCTTTACCTACATCGAACACCGTGGTCCGATTGCGGGCAAGACAGTAGCCTGGGTCGGAGATGGCAACAACATGGCCAACACCTGGCTGCAAGCCGCTGCCTTGTTGGGCTTTCATTTGCGGGTCAGCACCCCCAGCGGGTACGAGGTCAACGAAAAAACAGCGGCTGCTCCGGCTTCCATGGGTTCGGGCAGCTACAAGACTTATACCGATCCCTTGCAGGCCTGCGCCGGTGCGGATTTGGTCACCACCGATGTGTGGACCAGCATGGGCTACGAGGCAGAGAACGACGTTCGCCGCAAAGCCTTCGCCGCCTGGTGCGTGGACCGCAAGATGATGGTGGCCGCAGCGCCGGATGCACTTTTCATGCATTGTCTGCCCGCGCACCGTGGCGAAGAAGTCGAGGCCGAAGTCATCGACGGCCCGCAAAGCGTGGTCTGGGATGAAGCAGAAAACCGGATGCACGTGCAAAAAGCTTTGCTGGAATACCTGCTGCTGGGCAAGCTCTGAAGCCATTGCCATGAGCGCGTGCACCACCTGCGGAGCCTGCTGCGCCTGTTTTCGAGTGGACTTTGCGGTTTACGAACTGGACGATATGGGCGGTAGTGTACCCAGCGGACTGGCGGACGAAATCAACGGCAGCACCGCGCGCATGCGCGGCACGGACAACGTGCCCATCCGCTGCGCTGCGTTGACCGGCAAGGTTGGCGAAAAAGTAGGCTGCGGCATTTACGAGTGGCGCCCCTCCCCTTGCCGGGAATTTGAAGAAGGCAGCGATGCATGCCAGCGTGCACGCAGCAAACACGGCTTGCCCGCATTAGACCTTTAGGCGGACAAAGGAGGTTCAGCGTATGCACCAAACGATGCGAGTTCTGGTCACCGCAGGTGCCAGCGGAATAGGCCTGACTACTGCCAAGGCGTTCGCCGCCAGCGGCGCCCGGGTGTTCATTTGCGATGTGGATGCTAACGCGCTGTCCACGGCATTGGACGCGCATCCGCAGCTCGCGGGAACCTTGTGCAATGTGTCCAACGAGCAGCAAGTCATCGCCATGTTCGAACAGGCACACCGTACCCTTGGCGGGTTGGACATTCTGGTCAACAACGCCGGTGTCTCCGGTCCCACGGCTTTGCTGGAAGACATCCACCTGCAGGACTGGCGGGACTGTATGGCAGTCAACCTGGACGGCGCATTTTTGTGTGCCAGGGAAGCCGCGCGCCTCCTGCGCAAGCAGGGCAGCGGCTCCATCGTCAACATGTCGTCGACCGGCGGACTCTACGGCTTTCCGCGCCGCGCACCTTACGCGGCTGCCAAGTGGGCGATACGGGGACTGACCAAAACCATGGCGCAGGAGTTGGGGCCGGCAGGTGTGCGGGTAAACTGCATTTGCCCCGGTTCAGTAGAGGGTGAGCGCATGGACCGTGTAATCGCCGCCGAAGCATTGAAAACGGGGCAAACCGAAGCGCAAGTGCGCACGGTGTACACCGACGCGTCTTCACTACGCAGCTTTATTTCTGCGGCGGACATCGCCAACACCATTTTGTTTATTACATCGCCGCAAGGCGCGCGCATTTCCGGACAGGAAATTGTGGTCGACGGACATACCGAGACGCTGTGACCCGATGCGAAATGGTCCGGCAAGGCCAAGGCACATACTACTGCCATAATCGCGCCTGCTAGAGGTGCCGTCCAATATGGTGGCTGAGAAATACTCTTTGAACCTGATCTGGGTCATGCCAGCGGAGGGAAGCCTGATCCAACGCTGCGTACCCGTGTCATCCTTATCTACAGGAAACCGATATGACCGATACGCTACGCCCCTCTGACATCTGGGCCGACATTACCGCCGTGCGTGAATGTGCGCCGCTGGTGCACAGCATTACAAATCTGGTGGTGATGAACTTCAATGCCAATGTGCTGCTGGCTGCTGGAGCATCGCCGGTCATGGCCCATGCCCATGAAGAGGTGGCTGACATGGCGGGCATTGCCCAGTCACTGGTGCTCAACATCGGCACATTGGACCCCTATTGGATCGAAAGCATGCGGCTGGCTTTGCCAGTGGCAGCACGGCGCGGCATTCCGGTGGTGCTGGACCCGGTCGGTGCCGGAGCTACCGCCTACCGCAACAGCAGCATAGAAGGTCTGATGCAAGTGGCACTGCCCACCGTGATTCGCGGCAACGGCTCGGAAGTGATGAGCGTGGCAGGCGCTGCGGTCCAGACGCGTGGCGTCGACAGCAGTGCGGCCGCCAACGACGCGCTGGGTTCGGCCCGCGCATTGGTACAACGAACACAGGGAGTCGTGTGCGTGAGCGGCCAGACGGATCACGTAGTGGACGCCAAAGGCCGTTGGATGCGTCTTCATAACGGACATGAGTGGATGACCCGTATCACCGGAGTCGGCTGCTCCGCTACCGCGCTGATTGGTGCATTTTGCGCAGTGCAGCCCGATGCCTGGCGCGCCACCGTTTCAGCGATGTCGCTCATAGCAATTGCCGGTGAAATCGCTGCCGAAAAGGCCGTCGTGCGCCGCCAGGGTGTGGGCAGTATGCAGATTGTCTTGCTCGATGAATTGCAATTGCTCGATTACGCAACTTTTGAGCAGCGCCTGAAGATGGAAGAAGCGCAGTGCTAGACCCGAAGTGCTTGCGGCTGTATTTGGTGACGGACAACCTCAGCCTCAAGGGTCGGCCTATTACCGAAGTAGTGCTGCAGGCCGTGCAAGGCGGCGTGGGTTGCGTGCAATTGCGCGAGAAGAACATGGACATGCGCGACTTTTATGCGCGCGCAGTCGCACTCATGCAAGTTCTGGCTCCGTTCAAAGTACCGCTGGTGATTAACGACCGTATTGACCTGGCATTGGCCTGTGGTGCACAAGGCGTGCACCTGGGCCAGAGCGATATGCCGCCTGAAGTGGCGCGCCGCCTGTTACCGCCAGAGGTGTTTATCGGTTGGTCGGTAGAAACGCTGGACCATGTATGGCGCAGCGCGTCGCTGCCGGTTGACTACCTCGGCGTGAGCCCGGTGTTTGAGACACCAACCAAGACCGACATTCCGCCCCCCTGGGGTCTTGACGGACTAGGACGGGTGCGGGCGGCGACTCCGTTGCCGCTGGTGGCCATTGGCGGTGTGCATACAGGCAACGCCGCGGTGGTAATGGCCGCGGGCGCCGATGGGCTTGCCATCGTCAGCGCCATTTGCTCTGCGCCCGACCCGCGCTCTGCGGCCAAACATTTGAAAGCGATATGTGATGCCTCCTGATTCATCCCCTGCCCTTTATCGTTACCCGCGTCTACTCTCCATTGCAGGATCCGACAGTGGCGGTGGCGCGGGCATTCAGGCCGATTTAAAAACGTTTAGCGCATTGGGGTGCTTTGGCATGACAGCCATCACCGCATTAACCGCACAAAACACCACCGGTGTTCGCGCCATTCATGGCGTGCCGCCGGCCATGCTGGTGCAGCAGATTGACGCAGTGGTGGAAGACATCGGTGTAGACGCAGTTAAGATCGGCATGCTGCATTCAGCCGATGTGGTGAACGCAGTAGCGCAGGCGATTGGCCGTCACCATTTAAAGCGCGTGGTGTTTGATCCGGTCATGGTCGCCACCAGTGGCGCGGTGCTGATTGACGATGCGGCGATTACCGTACTGGTAGAACAACTTTTTCCCTGCGCCGATGTGATCACGCCCAATCTGGACGAAGCCGCCTTGCTGGTGGGCAAACCGCTGCACAACGAGGCCGACATGGAAAGCGCCGCTTTGCAATTGTTGTCTATGGGTGCCCGAGCCGTGTTGCTCAAAGGCGGCCATTTGCAAGGCGAAGTGGTGGTGGACCTGCTGGCCCGCGAAGACGGCACGCGCACCTGGATGCGGGACTCGCGCATTCACACACCCAATACACACGGCACCGGCTGCACGCTTTCATCAGCTATTGCCGCATTTTTGGCGTCTGGGCAAGGGCTGCTAGAGGCCGTGCAATCAGCGCGCAGCTACATCCGCGGTGCGCTGCAGGCCGGCGCAAACGTGCGCACCGGCAGCGGCAGCGGACCGCTCAACCACGGCTTTGCACCGCAGGTTATGCAGCGCTTTGCGTTGTAAGCGGCTTCAGGTTTTGAAGCCCGAATGCGCAGGCAAAGGTGAGCGCGAGCGTTGGCAGTGTCGCGCCCCATTGCGGAGCCCAAGTGGCAATACCCTGATACAGGCCAATGCCTACCACCCACAACACTGCCGCGGGCCAGCGCACACTGGGAGTTTGTGTCTGACCTGAAGAGCTGTAGCTGTTGCCCACACTGCCGCCGAGAATGACGCCAAACAAGGGCACAAACACCGAGCTCAAAGTCAGCAAAAACGGTTCAATGCTGCGCATCGGCAGGACCAGTGCCAGCAATGTGCACAGAGCAGCAATACCCATGCCCCATTGGCGAATGGACACCACTGGACGAATGCTGTGCGCCGAGACGGCACTGGAATACACGTCGCCATACGCGTTATCAATTTCGTCCACCAATATCAGACTCAATGCAATCAGACCGCCCTGCGCAAGCAGCAGCGCGTTGACCAAATCCACATCCGGCGCTGACAAATTAGCCACCACTACGCCCAGTGCATAACACCAGATATTGGCAATCAGGTAGCCGATAAAAGTGCCGCCAAAAGCGCCCTTGCCACTCTTGCCGTGGCGTGCGTAATCGGCCACCAGTGGCAGCCACGAAACGGGCATGGCCACCACCAGATCCATCGCCGCCGGCAGGCCCATGGTGCCGTCACCAGCGCGCGTCCAGAATGCACTCAAATCCTTTGCACCGAGCTGGGTGCCGAACTGCCAGCTCAGCCACAACAAGGAGGCGATCACCAACGGCAGCGCATATCGGCTGATGGTTTGGCGAACCAAGGTGGTCATGGAGCCGGCCAGCAGCAACACAAGCACCAGGCCCCACAGCAAAGTAGGAATCACAGTCACAGCCATGCCGTCCGGTGCCATGCCAAACGATTGTGCGGCAATAGCCGCCGTGCCATCACGCATGATGACCAGTTCAAACGTGGTCCAGCCGATCAGCTGCGCAATATTGAGCACCACCGGCAAGCGCGCGAAAGCACTGCCAAATGTGCGATGCATGAGTGCTGCGCTGGTCAGGCCGCTGTCACAACCGATCCTCGCCGTCCACGCCAATAGCCCTGCGCCCACCAGCGAGCCCAGCACAATGGCCAGCGCGGCATCGCGCGTGCCCGCCGCAGGCACCAGATAGGCACCCACTTGCATGACCAGCAGGCCCACGCCTAAGCTAAACCACAGTGATGCGTGGGTGTGCCAGTGAAATACGCGCTCCGTAGCCGCAATGGGCTCTAACGCGCGGTTTTTAAGATTATTGTCTGTCGATGCCATTCCATTGCTCCATGCAGATGATTGGCAGGTGGGCGATGCTCCGACGCCTCAGGCGTCGGACAAGCTTCCCTGCGCGAGGATTACCTCAATCAGGTTCAAAGGGTTTTTCTCAGTCGTGCACGGCCTCGCGACCAAACACAACACCCCTAGCGAATTGGACTTTGCAGCCCAGTGCGCATTCTATGCTGTCCGCACATTTTTGGCGGCTGTTGGAATTAACCGACACCGCAATATTTTTTGCGGTGTTACCTTCGGTGCGCTTTGTGCAACAACACCGAGACGTAACACCCATGACCACTTTGCAAGACTGCACGCAGCGCGATGCTGCAGATCCGTTGCGCCAATTGCGCGATTTTTTTTCAATTCCCGAAGGCGTGATTTATTTGGACGGTAACTCCTTGGGCGTCATGCCCAAATCAGCAGCCGCACGTGCCGCGCACGTGGTGAGGCAGGAATGGGGAACCGGCCTAATCGGCTCCTGGAATACCGCCGGGTGGTTCCACCTACCGCAGCGCCTGGGCAACATGATTGCGCCCTTGATCGGCGCGGGCAACGACGAAGTGGTAGCGACTGACAGCACCTCTATCAACCTGTTCAAGGTCCTGTCAGCTGCTCTGTCGATCGTGGCGCAGGACAGCAGCACGCGCCGCACCATCGTGAGTGAGCGCAGCAACTTTCCTACCGACCTCTACATTGCCGAAGCGCTGTGCAAGGAGCGCGGCTTCACGCTCAAGCTGGTGGAGCCAGAAGAAATTGCGGTAGCGCTTAATGGCGACCTGGCTGTGCTGATGCTCACCCATGTGAACTATCGCACCGGCGCCATGCACGACATGCAGGCCCTCACGCAAGCCGCGCATACGGCCGGGGCGCTGGTGGTGTGGGACCTCGCACACAGCGCGGGTGCGGTGCCCGTCGACCTGAAGGGTGCCGATGCGGACTTCTCCATCGGCTGTGGCTACAAATACCTCAACGGCGGACCCGGCGCACCTGCCTTTGTGTGGGTCAACCCCAAACACGCCGAGCGCTTCTGGCAGCCGCTGGCCGGTTGGTGGGGCCATGCAACCCCCTTCGACTTCACCCCCGACTACCGGCCTGCACCAGGCATCACCCGCTACCTGTGTGGCACGCAACCAATTGTGAGCATGTCACTGCTGGAATGCGGACTTGACGGCTTCAAAGCCGCAGAAGCACTTGGAGGCATGACCGCATTGCGCGCCAAGTCACTGGCGCTGACCGACCTGTTTATTGCGCTGGTCGAAGAACGCTGTCAGGGCTACGGCCTGGGCCTGGCTACGCCGCGATCGCACGAGGTGCGCGGCTCGCAGGTGTGCTTGACCCGAGAACATGCAGCGGGCGGCTCCGGCGCATTTGCCATTGTGCAGGCACTCATTGCGCGCGGCGTGATCGGCGACTTCCGCGCCGGCGATGGCGCGAGGCACAAGGACATACTGCGCTTTGGCTTTACACCGCTCTACATCGGCTTTGAAGACGTGTGGAACGCGGTGGAGCATTTGCTACAAGTGCTGCAAAGCGGCGAATGGCAACAGCCGCACTTCAACGCCAAACACGCGGTGACCTGAACCATGACCACGCCGCAGGACATTGTTCACGCCGAAAAGGCGCAACTCGATTTCAGCCGCCGTATGAGCTACGGCGACTATCTGGACATCGACAAGATTTTGTCGGCCCAAAAGCCGCTATCGCCCGCCCACGATGAAATGCTGTTTATCGTGCAGCACCAGACTAGCGAGCTTTGGATGAAGCTCATGCTGCACGAGCTGCATGCCGCCATCGGCCATATTGCGCATGACAATCTACCGCCCGCTTTCAAGATGCTGGCGCGGGTGAGCAAAATTATGGAGCAATTGGTCCATGCATGGGATGTGCTGGCGACGATGACGCCGCCCGAGTACAGCGCCATGCGGCCCTTTCTCGGTCAAAGCAGCGGGTTCCAAAGCTTTCAATACCGCTGCATTGAGTTTTCACTGGGCAACAAAAATGCCGCCATGCTCCAACCCCACGCGCACAGTGCTGAACGGCTGGCTTTGGTGCAGGCGGCCTATGAAGCGCCTTCGCTGTATGACGAGGCACTGCGCCTGCTTGCCAGGCGCGGTATCCCGGTGCCCGCCAGCCATCTGGAGCGCGACTGGACGCAAGGCTACGCTGCCCACCCCGACGTAGAGCAAGCCTGGCTGCAGGTGTACCGCGACCCGCAGTCGCATTGGGACCTATACCAACTCGGGGAAGAGTTGACCGACCTGGAAGACGCCTTCAGGCTCTGGCGGTTTCGCCACGTCACCACGGTGGAACGGGTAATCGGCTTCAAGCGCGGCACCGGTGGCACCGGGGGAGTGAGCTACCTGCGCAAGATGCTCGACGTTGTGCTTTTTCCGGAGATCTGGACTCTGCGCACCGCCCTTTAGAGCAGCCTTTGGCCCAAGGCACCGACCTCACACTAAGGGGAACAATGCATCGTCCATGGGCGCGCCGTTGGCAAGGCGTTGGTCGAGTCCTTCAAATGGCGGCGAGGTACGCCAGGGCCGCACCGCGTGGCGGGCATCGTCGCCAAGATAGCGCACTGAAAAAACGCGGCGGCGTGAGTCCGGACCAACACCACTGCTGGCGTGCAGGGTCAGCATGTGAAATGCGACCGCATCGCCCGGCTGCAATTCCCAGCCCAACTGCCGGAATTGGTCAGGATGCGAATCAATCGCCGGTAACTCTGCTAGCGCGCCATCGGGAAACCATTTGGTCTGATGATCCCGGAATGTGCGGGGCATGTACCAGGTACCGGCATGCGAGCCAGCCACAAACCGCAACGTGCTCTCCTGCGCTACCGGGTCCACTGGAATCCAGAAACTCACATTCTGGCGACCACTTACGTTGTAATAAGGCTGATCCTGATGCCAGGGTGTAGGCTGGCGCGTGCCCGGCTCTTTGACCAGCATGTGGTCGTGATAAATGCGCACCGTTTCGCTTTGCATCAACTGCGCGGCCACGGCAGGCAAGGCGCTGCCGCGCATGATGTCCGCGTAGTGCGAATTGGCTTGCCAGGTACAAAAGTCTTCCACAAAACGACCCGGGTCATCGGGAAGACTGGCGACTTGGGCCAGCGAACTCAGGTGACTGAGGTTGTGCTCTATGCCACTGGTCAGTAACCCCACCTCTTCAGCGCTCAAAACCCCGCGCAGCACCACCGCACCGTCATGCGCGTAGTCCCGTGGGGCAGAAATTGGCAGGCTATAGAAATGTGGCATGGCTTAAAGCATTGTTACAGAGCTACCCCTTTTTGCCCGATTCATCCTTGTTTGATTTACCTCAACCTCAGCCATTCCTTATTTTCTAAATGGGAATGATTCGCGTTTAGAATAAGTGCAGTCAAACCACTTTTTAGGTACTTCTAACCTATTTGCCATGAAAAAAATGACTTATACCCTCCTGCGCAATGCCGCCCTCGCCGTTAGCCTATGCGCAGCCGCCGCCGGTGCCATGTCGCAGTCCGGCGACGGCATTCTGGTTTACAACGCACAACACGTCAGTCTGACACAGGCTTGGGCCAGCTCATTCACCGCCGAAACGGGCATCAAAGTCACCCTGCGCAACGGCAGCGACACGGAGCTCGGCAACCAGTTGGTTCAGGAGGGTGCAGCCTCTCCGGCCGATGTATTCCTGACCGAAAACTCGCCCGCCATAGCGATGGTTGACGCCAATGGACTGCTGGCCCCTCTGCAGACGGACACCATTGCCCAGGTTCCGGCTAATTACCGCCCGGCCCATGGCCGCTGGAGCGGCATTGCGGCGCGTAGCACCGTATTTATCTACAACAGGAACAAGCTCTCCGTCGACAAGCTGCCTAAAACGCTGATGGATTTGGCTAAACCCGAGTGGAAGGGCCGCTGGGCGGCATCGCCAGCCGGCGCAGATTTTCAGGCCATTGTCAGTGCCTTGCTGGAAATTAAAGGCGAAGCTGCCACGCTGGCCTGGCTCAATTCCATGAAAGAAAACGCCATCACCTACAAAGGAAACGGGGTAGCCATGAAAGCGGTAAATGCCGGTCAGACCGAAGGCGCAGTGATTTACCACTACTACCGCTTTGCCGACCAGGCCAAAACCGGTGAAAACAGCAACAACACAGGTGTGCATTATTTCAAGAACGAAGACCCCGGCGCTTTTGTCAGTATTTCCGGTGGCGGCGTGCTGACATCCAGCAAGCATCAGGCACAGGCGCAGGCCTTTATCAAATGGATTACCGGCAAAGGCGGCCAGGACATATTGCGCACCGGCGACTCATTCGAATACGCAGTGGGTAATGGTGCGGCGTCCAACCGCAACCTCGTACCCCTGGCAGAACTCAATGCCCCCAAGGTTGAACCCTCCAAGCTCAACAGCAAAAAGGTGTCGGATCTGATGACCCAGGCGGGCCTGCTCTAATACAGACAATCCAAAATTTATGTAGCGCGTATTTTGCTGAGCGAAACATTGCCCCCGCAGCGGGGCAGACACACCGCAGGGAACTTGTTTGAGATGCCGTGGCTAGCCGCGACGGCCTTACTCATTTCACTGCTTGCCTTGGTGCCGCTGGGCTTTGTCGTCTGGGTCGGGGTTCAGTCCGGCTGGCAAGCCGTTGTAGCCTTGGTGTTTCGCGCCCGTATCGCAGAGCTTCTGGTCAACACGGGCTGGCTGGTTTTGCTCACAATCCCCTCATGCGCTGCCCTCGCGCTTGCGTTGGCGTGGCTCACGGAACGCAGTGACCTACCCGGTGCACGCACCTGGTCCTGGCTGGCGGCGGCCCCGCTGGCAGTACCCGCTTTTGTGCACAGCTATGCGTGGATTACTGTTGCGCCCGGCCTGCAAGGTTTGTCTGGCGCAGTGCTGGTCGCGGTACTGGCCTACTTTCCCTTTATGTACCTGCCCATTGCCGCAGCCATGCGACGCCTGGACCCAGGTCTGGAGGACTCGGCCGCCTCTTTGGGTTGCAGTCCTTGGAAAGTTTATGTTCGCGTCGT
>CANBYM010000094.1 GCA_947373605.1 Comamonadaceae bacterium | reverse complement strand
GCGCGCTATGGCATCTCCATGGCCGATATTCCGCTGACCACCGGCCAACCCGACCGTGGTGCCGGTGCCTACCAGTTCACGGGACACACGATTTACGACCCGCTGGTGGCGTGGGAAGCCAACATCGGCACGCGCCCCGGCAAACTGGTGCCCGGGCTGGCCAGTGCCTGGAAGACGGACGCGCAGGACCAGAAGAAATGGACCTTCACCTTGCGCAAGGGCGTGAAGTTTCACGATGGCTCCGATTTCAAGGCCGACGCTGTCGTCTGGAATCTGGACAAAGTGCTGGCTGATAAGTCGCCGCAGTTTGATGCCAAGCAAAGCGCACAGGTCCGCCCGCGCATTCCATCCATTGCCAGCTACCGTAAGGTGGACGACTACACCGTAGAAATTACCACCAAGAATGTAGATGCGCTGTTTCCTTACCAGTTGCCCTGGTTTCTGATTTCCAGCCCGGCCCAGTGGGAAAAAGTCGGCAAAGACTGGAGCAAGTTCGCCACCCAGGCTTCGGGCACCGGCCCGTTCAAGCTGGATAAGCTCGTGCCCCGTGAGCGTGCAGAGCTGGTGAAGAACACCGCCTATTGGGACAAGGCCCGTATGGCCAAGACCGACCGCATCGTTCTGCTGCCGATTCCGGATGCCATGACCCGTGCCAACGCGCTGCTCAGCGGGCAGGTGGACATTATTGAAACGCCGCCGCCGGATGTGCTGCCGCAGCTCACCGGTGCCGGCTTCAAGCTGGTGCAAAACGTCACGCCACATGTGTGGCCGTACCACTTCTCCACCATGCCTGGTTCGCCGTGGACAGACATCCGCGTGCGCAAAGCCGCCAATCTGGCGATTGACCGCGATGCGGTTGTCAAACTCATGGGCGGGCTGGCATCGGTGGCCAAGGGCCAGGTAGATGAAACCAATCCGTGGTTCGGCAAACCTACGTTCAAGCTGGGCTACGACCTGCCAGCCGCCCGCGCCCTGATGGCGCAGGCAGGTTACACCAAGGCCAATCCGTTCAAGGCCAAAGTCATCATTGCCCAGGGTGGTACCGGGCAAATGCTGTCGCTGCCGATGAACGAGTTCGTGCAACAAAGCCTCGCCGAAATCAATATCCAGATCACGTTTGAAGTGGTGGAGCTGGAGAACCTGTACCTGCACTGGCGCGCCGGTGCCAAGTCCGACATGAATGCGGGCAAAGGCATTACGGCCATCAATCTGGGCTATGTGACCGCTGATCCGTTTTACGCCATTACCCGCTTTGCCGACAGCCGCTATGTCGCCCCCAACGGGGTGAACTGGGGTGGCTTCAATGATCCCAAGGTGGATGCGTTGCTGGACAAAATCCGCACGACCTTCGATGTGAAAGTGCAAGACGGCCTGCTGGCCCAGGTGCACGAGACCATGGTCAATGAGGCCCTGATGCTGTGGGTGGTGCACGACACCAATCCGCACGCCCTTTCGCCCAAGGTTAAAGAATTTGTGCAGGCACAGCACTGGTTCCAGGACCTGACCACCATTCGCATGTAACACCTCGCACCCGCATTCCACACGATGTTTGCCTACGCCATCAAGCGCCTCTTGTATGCCTTGCCCATTGCGCTGGGAGTGACCCTGGTGTCCTTCATGCTGGTGCATATGGCACCGGGCGATGCGCTCAATGCCATCGCCCCTGCCGATGCGCCGGTGGAAGTGATCGAAGCCCTCAAAAGCGCCTACGGGCTGGATCGACCGGTGCCGGTGCAGTACGGCTTGTGGCTGGCGCGCGCATTGCAGGGTGATCTGGGCACGTCGATTGCGTCCGGCCGCGCTGTGGCAGGCGAAGTGCTTAGTGCCGTGAGCAACACGCTCATGCTGGCCGGTGTGGCATCACTGGCTGGTGTACTGGCAGGTTGCGTTCTGGGTGCGCTGGCGGGGTATCACAGTGGTGCAGCGATTGATCGGTTTGCCACTGTGTTGTCGGTCATCGGAGTGAGCATTCCGCACTACTGGTTGGGTTTAATTCTCACGATTATTTTTTCCATTACGCTGGGTTGGCTGCCCGCCATGGGCGCAGGCGCGGACAGCTCCAGCGCGTGGGTCTGGGACTGGCCGCACATGCGCTATCTGGTGCTGCCCGCGGCCACCATGTCGGTCATTCCCATGGGCATCATCACCCGCACTGTGCGCGCGCTGGTGTCGGAAATGTTGAACAAAGAATTTGTCGTGGCGCTGCGCGCACGCGGCTTAAGCGAAGTGGCGGTGTTTGGCCACATTGCCAAGAACGTCGCACCCACCGTGCTGGCCGTGGCAGGTTTGCAGGTGGGCTATCTGATGGGTGGTTCCATTT
Organism: Comamonadaceae bacterium; assembly: GCA_947373605.1. Classification (GTDB taxonomy): domain Bacteria; phylum Pseudomonadota; class Gammaproteobacteria; order Burkholderiales; family Burkholderiaceae_C; genus Allorhodoferax. Next base: position 11,320 of record CANBYM010000094.1, on the reverse strand, counting down.
TGGTGGAGACCGTATTCGCATGGCCAGGCACCGGTTTTTTGCTCAACACCGCCATTTTTCAGCGCGATATGCCGCTGCTGCAAGGGACGATTCTGGTGCTGTGCATGTTCTTTGTGGTTTTGAACCTGCTGGTGGACATCCTGCAGCCGTTGATCGACCCGCGCATGGTTCGCGCATAAGCCCCCACTATGGAACACGCACTGTCAATGACTTCCGTCACACCTGTGATTGCGCCGCCCGTCGTGCACCGCAGCTACTGGGGTACGGTCGGCTTCCAGTTGCGCCGCGACCCGGTGGCGATCGCTGCCGCGGCGGTGCTGTTGCTGATCATTCTGGCGGCTGTGTTTGCGCCGTGGTTGGCACCTGCCGATCCCTACAAGGCCAGCATGATCAAACGTTTGCTGCCCGTGGGTAGTGAAGGGCACTGGCTGGGCACCGATGAGCTGGGCCGCGACATGGTCACGCGCCTGATGTACGGCGGTCGCCTCTCGCTGGTGATGGGGATCGTACCGGTGCTGGCGGCTTTTTTGATGGGCACAGGCATCGGCCTGTTTGCCGGCTATGTCGGCGGCAAGGTCAACATGCTGATCATGCGCACGCTGGATATTTTTTATGCCTTCCCCTCGGTGCTGTTAGCTGTGGCGATTGCCGGTGCCTTGGGTCCGGGCTTGAGTAACAGCCTGCTGGCGCTCACGCTGGTGTTTGTGCCACAGGTCGTGCGCGTCGCTGAGAGCGTGACCACGCAGGTGCGCGCATTGGACTATGTGGAGGCCGCACGCATGAGTGGTGCGGGTGCCTTCACCATCATTCGCGTGCACGTGCTGGGCAATGTGTTGGGTCCGATATTTGTGTACGCTACCGGCTTGCTCAGTGTGAGCATGATTCTGGCCTCCGGCCTTTCGTTTCTGGGGCTTGGTGTCAAGCCGCCGGAGCCGGAGTGGGGGCTGATGCTCAACACGCTGCGCTCCGCGATTTACCTCAACCCTTGGATTGCGGCACTGCCCGGCGCCATGATTTTTGTGACGTCTATTGCTTTTAATGTGTTGGCCGACAGTGCGCGCTCGGCTATGGAGCTGCGCCGATGAGCATTCACCCCCAAGACGCCGCTGTGCATCAGGACCGTGGCGGACCACGCCAGGCCTTGCTCGAAGTGCGTGACTTGAAAAAATATTTTCCAGTGCGTGCCGAAGGTTTTTCTGCGCAACGCCGCTATGTGCACGCAGTGGACGGTGTGAACTTCTCGGTTGCCAAAGGCCAGACGCTGGGCATCGTCGGCGAATCCGGCTGCGGCAAGTCCACCACCGCACGGCTGGTGGCCAAGCTGATGGAACCCGATAGCGGCAGCATGGTGTTTGATGGCGAGGGTGTCGAGGAGTTTCGCGGGATTGCGCTTAAAGATTTCCGGCGTAATCTGCAAATGGTGTTTCAGGATTCTTTTGCCTCGCTCAACCCGCGCATGACTGTGGCCCAAACCATTGCATTCGGACCCAAGGTGCATGGCATGCCTGACGCGGACGCCAACACGCTGACCCGCGACTTGCTTTCACGCGTGGGCATGGAGCCTGACCAGTTCGGCGCGCGTTACCCGCATGAGCTGTCGGGCGGACAGCGCCAGCGCGTCAACATCGCGCGCGCGCTGGCCTTCGATCCGCGTCTGCTCATATTGGACGAAGCCGTGGCCGCGTTGGATAAATCCGTGCAGGCGCAGGTCTTAAATCTGCTGCAGGAACTCAAGGCCGAGCGGCAACTGACGTATCTCTTTATCTCGCACGACCTGCATGTAGTGCACTACATTAGCGATCAGGTGATGGTGATGTATCTCGGCCAGATTGTTGAAATCGGTCCGGTGGATCGCATTTACGGCCACAGTGTGCACCCCTACACGCAAGCCCTTCTGTCGGCTGTGCCCAGTATGGATCCGGCACACCGCACCACGTCTGCGCCCATCCTGGGCGATCCGCCCAATCCGATTAACCCGCCTGCGGGTTGCCGCTTTCACGACCGTTGCCCCAGAGCCGCCGCCGTGTGCCTCTCCAGCGCACCGTCATTGATGGCAGTGGCCAACCAACCGGAACATCAGGTGGCGTGTCACATCAACGACCCGGCCAGCGGACACCCGGAGGTCAGCCCATGAACACACCCCTGGTCTCTATTCAAGACATGACGCTGCGCTTCACTGGCGCACGGACGGTCCACGCCGTCAACCAGATCAATCTTGAACTGGCGCATGGTGAAGTGTTGGGCCTGTTGGGCGAGTCGGGTTCGGGCAAGAGCGCCACTTTGCGCGCACTGCTTCGCCTGTACCCACAGCGCAGCGCGCAAACTGCCGGGCGCATTCAGATTGACGGGCAAGATGTGCTCAGCCTCCAAGGCCGCGCGCTGCAGCAGTACCGGGGCGGTACAGTGTCCATGGTTTTTCAGGAACCCGGCGTCGCCTTTGATCCCGTGTACACCATCGGCCAGCAAATCGTGCAAGCCATTCGCGCGCATGAACCCATCAGCCACAGCGCAGCCGCACAGCAAGCGCTGGAGCTGCTGGAGCGGGTGCAGATTCCGCAAGCGGCACGCCGCTTTCACGCTTACCCGCATGAGCTGTCGGGCGGCATGCGCCAGCGCGCCATGATCGCCTTGGCCCTCAGCTGCAGGCCCAAACTTTTGCTGGCCGACGAACCCACCACTGCGCTGGACGCCACGGTGCAAATTCAAATCCTGTTGCTGCTGCGCGCTTTGCAAAAAGAGATGAACATGTCGGTGATCTTTGTGACGCATGACATCGGCGCAGCCGTTGAGGTGGCGGACCGCATCGCAGTCATGTACGCCGGGCGCATTGTGGAGCAGGGGGCGGTGGCCGATGTTGTGCATCGGCCTATGCACCCCTACACAGCGGGTCTGCTGGCGTCTACCGTCGACACTGCGGACAAGGGATATGCCCTGAAAGCGATTCCTGGCTCGCCGCCGGACATGTCCAACCCGCCTGTGGGTTGCGCCTTTGCAGCGCGTTGCGGGCATGCCTCGGCGCAATGTCTGGAGCAACCGGCGGTGCGCGATATGCAGGGCCACACGGTGGCCTGCTGGCATCCTTTGAACCAGGTGTCGGCATGACATCGCGTGGTGGCATGGCGGACTCGGTGTGTCAGCGCATTGCCGATGACATTGCACTGGGCCACTTTGCACCGGGCACCAAGTTGGACGAGGTCATGCTGGCCGAACGCTTCAAGGTGTCGCGAACGCCGGTGCGTGAAGCGCTGAAGCAACTGGCGGTGATGGGCCTGGTGAGCTGCCGGCCCAACCGGGGATCGGTGGTTGCGGCCATGACCGCGGTGCAGTTGGACCAGATTTATGAAGCCATCGGCGAGCTGGAAGCCTCGTGCGCACGACATGCAGCCTTGCGCATGACGCCTGAGGACCGCGCCTTGTTGCTGGAATTGCAGATGGAGGGACGTACCGCCATGCAGGCGCGTGACTTCACCCGCTATGACACGGCCAACCTAGCCTTGCACAGCAATATCATCCGTTGTAGTTACAACCCGGTGCTCATTGAACTTGCGGTCAGCCTGCGCCACCGGGTCTCGCCGTTTCGCCGCACGCAGTTTCGCAACCTGGAGCGCATGGGCGAGTCATTTGAAGAGCACGCGGTCATCGTGGAAGCGATTCTTGCACACGATTCGGTTGCTGCGTACCGCCAGATGCGCAGTCACCTGCAGTCCTCGCGTACGGCAACATCGCGGATTGCACACGGCTGGGCCAGTGCGCAGACTGCCGTACAGTAGAACCCGTCACGGAGATTTTTTGGATGAATCCTATTCTTGGTACGCGCGGCGCCGTGGTGGCCCCGCATTCGCTGGCGGCACAGGCCGGTCTGGACATCTTGCGCGAGGGCGGCAACGCCATTGAGGCCACCATTGCCGTGGCCTCCACGCTGGCGGTGGTGTACCCGCACATGACGGGCATCGGTGGCGATGGCTTCTGGCTGTTGCACCAGCCGGGTCAGGCGATGCTGTCCATCGATGCCTGCGGCGCAGCCGGTGCAGCGGTAAACCGTGACCTGTACCGCGGGCTCGACAGTATTCCCTGGCGTGGCCCACTGGCGGCCAATACCGTAGCGGGAACGGTGTCAGGCTGGGGGTTGGCCTATGAACACAGCCGCACGCAATGGGGCGGCAAACTGCCGTTTGCGCGTCTGCTGGAGAGCGCCATTTACTACGCGAAACACGGCTTTCCGGTCACGCATAGCCAGGAAGAAAACACCCGCAACAAGCTGGGCGAGCTGCAGTCGCAACCCCATTTTGCAAAGACGTTTTTGCACGATGGCATTGTGCCGGTGTACGGACAGCGCCATGTGTTTCCCGAACTCGCCCGTACCTTGGAGCAAATCGCCCGCGCCGGCGCCGACGACTTTTACCGGGGAGACCTAGCTGCACAAATCGGGCAGGACCTGGCGGCGGTAGGCAGTGCGGTTACCGCCAAAGATCTGGCTGCGCACCAGGCGCAACTAAAGCCGCCGCTGCAACTTAAACTGTCGGCGGGCACGCTTTACAACATGGCGCCGCCCACCCAGGGGCTGGCCTCACTGATGATTCTGGGCACCTATGACCGTATCCGTCAAAGCGGCTGGGGCCCCGACAACGTGCAGGGCATTCATGCGCTGGTCGAGTCCACCAAGCAGGCTTTCATCCAGCGCGACAAATATGTGACCGACCCGCTGCATATGCCGGTGGATGCGCAGTCTTTGCTCACCGCGGCGCGTCTTGATGGCATGGCAGCAGCCGTGCCGCTCGACACTGCCAGTGCCTGGCCCGCACCCTCGTCGGAGGGTGACACCACCTGGATGGGTGTGGTGGATGCGCAGGACCGCGCGGTCAGCATGATTCAAAGCATTTATTTTGAATTCGGCAGCGGTGTGGTCATGCCGCAAAGCGGCTTCTGGTGGCAAAACCGGGGTTGTTCGTTTGATCTGCGCCCAGGCCGTTTGCGCAGCCTGGAGCCCGGACGCAAACCCTTTCACACACTGAATCCGGCCATGGCGCAGCTCAATGACGGACGTCTTCTGGTGTACGGGACCATGGGTGGCGAAGGACAGCCGCAAACGCAGGCTGCCGTATTCACGCGCTACGTGTGGGGCGGCCACCATGTGCGCAGCGCCATTGCTGCGCCGCGCTGGTTGTTAGGACGCACCTGGGCCGAGCAAAGCACCACGCTCAAACTGGAAGGGCGCTACTCCAGCGACACCATTGCAGCACTGCGTGCAATGGGCCATCCAGTGGAGGTGGTGGCGGACTTTGATGAACGCATGGGCCACGCCGGTGCGCTGGTGTTGCACCCCTCGGGCTGGATCGAAGGTGGCGAAGACCCGCGCAGCGACGGTGCGGTCGCGGCCTGGTGAGCGAGAACCTTCAAGGCATGACCCGCACTGCAACGCCCTTGCTGGATGTAAAGGGCCTACGGACCAGTTTCAAGCAGGAAAGCGGCGTGGAGTTTTCGCCCGTAGACGGCGTGAGCTTTACGGTGCAAGCCGGTCGTACGCTGGGCATTGTGGGGGAATCCGGTTGCGGCAAGAGTGTGACTTCCCTGTCTATCATGGGCTTGCTGCCCAAGGGGCAGGGCCGGATATCGGCGGGCACGGTCATGTTTGAAGGGCATGACCTGGCCGCGCTGTCACCCAAGCAAATGCGTGCGCTGCGCGGTAACCGCATGGCGATGATTTTTCAGGAGCCGATGACCTCGCTGAACCCGGCTTTTACGATTGGCAACCAGCTGGTCGAGGGTATCCGGGCGCATCGCAACATCGGCACAAAAGAGGCAGAGCAATTGGCGATCGACATGCTCAAGCGGGTACGCATTCCCGCGCCCGAGCAGCGCATGAAGGAGTACCCACACAAGTTGTCGGGCGGCATGCGCCAGCGCGTCATGATCGCCATGGCGCTGTCGTGCGAGCCCAAGCTGCTGATTGCCGACGAGCCCACGACCGCGCTGGATGTGACCGTGCAGGCGCAGGTGCTCGATCTCATGCGCACGCTGCAGGAGGAAACCGGAACCGCCATCGTGCTGATCACGCACGACCTGGGCGTGATTGCCGAGTTGGCCCACGACGTGGTGGTGATGTACTCGGGGCAGGTAGTGGAGCGGGCCACGGTGGAACAGCTGTTCTCCAACCCGCAACACCCCTACACCATCGGACTTTTGGGCTCCATACCCAAGCTTTACTCTGAGCAAAGTCGCCTCAATGCGATTGAGGGGCAGGTGCCCACGGCCATGGCCAAGGTTGCAGGATGCCGTTTCGCGCCGCGCTGCCCGTTTGCGGTGGAACGCTGCAAAGTGGAACCGCCACCCATGAAAGACTTTGGTGCCGGCCATGAGGCCTTATGCTGGTTAGCCCCTTTGGAGGTGCCGGCATGAGCACGCTGCTGCGCGTCGAAAATCTGGTGAAGCATTTTCCGGTGCAACAGGGCCTGTTTGACCGTTCCAAAGTGGTGGTGCATGCGGTGGACGGCGTGAGCTTCACGCTCAATCCGGGTGAGACCATGGCGCTGGTCGGCGAGTCCGGCTGCGGCAAATCCACTTTGGGCCGATTGTTGCTGCGGCTGCTGGACGCGACCTCCGGCAAGGTATGGTTTGAAGACCGGGACCTGATGGCGATGCCGCCTGCGGAGTTGCGCGCGGCACGACGCAACATGCAAATGATTTTTCAGGATCCCTACTCGTCGCTCAACCCGCGCATGACGATTGAGCAGACGCTGGTGGAGCCGCTTGCGCTGCACGGTCTGGCCGTGGGCAGGCAGCGCGAGCGTGCTGCCGAGTTGCTCGATGTGGTGGGGCTGCCCGCGCAATACCTGGGGCGCTATCCACATGAATTTTCGGGCGGTCAACGCCAGCGCATCGGCATCGCACGCGCGCTGGCGGTGGAGCCCAAGCTCATCGTGTGTGACGAGGCAGTGTCCGCGCTGGACGTGTCGATTCAGGCGCAGGTCATCAACCTCCTTCAAGATTTGCAGCAACGACTGAACCTGGCCTATGTATTTATCGGACATGACCTGGCGGTGGTAAAGCACATTGCTTCCCATGTGGCGGTGATGTATCTCGGGGAGATCGTCGAGTACGCCGACAAGCGCACGCTGTTTGCTTCGCCGCGTCACCCCTATACGCAGGCACTGCTCTCGGCTATTCCTTTGCCGGTGCCGGGCTTGAACCGGCGTCGGGTGATCCTGCAGGGCGACGTACCCAGCCCGAGCAATCCGCCTTCGGGCTGCCGCTTCCGCACCCGCTGTGCCTATGCGCAAGAGCGCTGTGCCAAGGAAGTGCCAGCGCTGCAGTCCGACCAGGGCCATGCGGTGGCCTGCCATTTTTGGAAAGAGATTCCGGCAGCGCCCGCCGTGCCGGCGAATGAACTTGCAAACCCGCGCCTGTTGAAATTGCAACAGGCGTTCAACCTGAAGGAAGCGTGAAATGAAGAAGTTGCTCCTGACTCTGGCCGTGATGGCAAGTGCGTGCATCGCGCAGTCACAAACCCTGCGCATCGGCCTGGCGGAAGACCCGGACATTCTGGACCCCACGCTGGCGCGCAGTTTTGTCGGGCGCATCGTGTTCTCTTCGCTCTGTGACAAACTTTTTGATATTGATGAAAAGCTTAATCCCGTGCCGCAACTGGCTACCTCCTACCAGTGGTCGGCGGATAACAAATCGCTCACACTGAAGCTGCGCAGCGGCGTGACTTTTCACGATGGTGAGAAGTTTGACGCGGCTGCCGTCAAGTTCAACATCGAGCGCCACAAGACCATGCCGGGCTCCAACCGCCGCGGCGAATTGTTGCCGGTCACCACAGTGGATGTGATTGATCCGCTGACCGTCAAGATCAATCTGAGTGCGCCCTTCTCGCCGCTGATTACCGTGCTGGCGGACCGCGCCGGCATGATGGTGTCGCCCAAGGCCGCAACCGCCAACCCGACCAACTTCGGTACCAAGCCCGTGTGCTCCGGGCCGTTTCAGTTCACCGAGCGCGTGGCGCAGGACCGTATCGTGCTGGAGCGTTTCCCCAACTACTGGAACAAAGCGGAGATTCACTTTGACAAAGTGGTGTTCCTTCCCATCGTGGACTCCACGGTGCGTCTGGCCAATTTGCGCGCCGGGCAGCTTGACTTTATTGAACGCGTGGCGCCTTCCGACGTGGCCTCCATCAAGGCCGATAAAAAGCTGAACTTGTCGCGCATTACCGAGTTGGGCTACCAGGGCATCACCATCAACACCCACAAGAGCGATCAGGCACAGGGCAATCCGCTGGGACGCGACGCCCGAGTGCGCGAAGCGTTTGAGCTCTCGCTGGACCGCGCAGGTATTGTGAAAGTCGCCATGGACGGCGAGGCCACACCCGGCAACCAGTGGGTACCGCCAAGTAACAGTTTTTATGCCAACAATGTGCCTATCCCCAAGCGCGATATTCCCCGTGCCAAGGCCTTGCTGAAAGAAGCGGGGGTGACCAACCCCAGCTTTACGCTGATGACGCCCACCACATCGGATGGCCAACGCGTGGCGCAGGTGGTGCAAGCCATGGCCAAAGACGCCGGTTTTGACGTGAAGATTCAGTCCACTGAATTCGCCACTTCGCTCAATATGGCCGACAAAGGCCAGTTTGATGCCTATGTCCTGGCCTGGAGTGGTCGCGCCGATCCCGATGGCAACCTGTTCAGCTTTTACGGTTGCAAGCAGCCGCTGAACTACAGCGGCGAATGCCGACCCTTGTGGGATGACTTGCTCAACCGCTCGCGCAACACACTGGACACTTCGGGCCGCATCAAAGTGTTTGCCACCCTAGCCGCCGAATCCGCCAAAGAGCTGCCTATCATCTACCTGTACCACCGCAACTGGTTGTGGGCCTACAACAAGAAATTGACCGGCATGCGGACCATTCCTGATGGATTGGTGCGCGTGCAAGGTTTGAAGATGTAGTAGCGGCAGAACCAGCGGGCCTTACGGATGTTGAGCCATTTTCTGAAGCGTCTTGCAGCGCTCATTCCCACCGTGTTTTTTGTGACGGTGATTATTTTCGGCTTGCAACAACTGCTGCCGGGTAACGCCGCGCAGATTCTGGCCGGTGAAGACCAGGACCCGCAGGTCATTGCCTACTTGCAAAAAAAGCTGCACCTCGATGAGCCGCTGCCGATCCGTTATGCCTACTGGATCGGCGGCGTATTTAAGGGCGATCTGGGGGAGTCCGCGCGCATCCAGGAGCCAGTGCTGGGGCTGATTAAGGAGAAGCTGCCGGTCACGCTGCAGCTGGCATCCATGGCCATGCTGGTGTCCTTGCTGATCGGCATTCCGGCGGGCATTGTGTCGGCGGTGGCCAAGGATTCGGTGTGGGACTATGTGGCCAATATACTGGCCTTGTGGGGTTTGTCCACGCCCAATTTCTGGCTGGGTATTTTGATGATCCTGCTGTTCTCGGTTTCGCTGGGCTGGCTGCCTGCGTCTGGGTATATCAGTCCTATGGAAGACCTGCGGGGTAATCTGGAATCCATGGTCATGCCGGCCTTTGTGCTGGGCGGCGGGCTGGCTGCGGTGCTGATGCGCCATACCCGCAGTTCGATGTTGCAAGTGCTCAGCGCCGACTACGTGCGCACCGCGCGCGCCAAGGGATTGAGTGAGCGGACCGTGGTGCTCAAGCACGCACTGCGCAACGCGCTGACGCCCATCATCACACTGGGCGCATTAGAGTTCGGTACGCTGCTGTCGGGGGCCGTGCTGACCGAGCAGGTGTTCTCTATTCCCGGCTTTGGCAAACTGATTGTGGACGCAGTGTTCAACCGCGACTATGCGGTCGTGCAGGGGGTGGTGCTGTTCACCTCGAGCGTCTATATCGTGTTGAACCTGCTGGCCGATATGGCTTACTACCTTGTGAACCCGCGCTTGCGGGGTTAAGCCGATGACAAGCACTACGTTAGCGGCGAACGCAACTCCCATCGGACCACTGGACACACCGCCCGAGGCCAGTCCGGCACGGCGTGCGCTGCGCCGCCTGTGGCGGCGCAAAGGGGCCATGTTCGGGCTGGTCGTTGTGCTGCTGTTTATTGTGATGGCGCTCTTTGCGCCGGTGTTGGCGCCGCACGATCCGGTTGCCACCAGCTGGAGTGATGTGCGTATGGCACCCAGCGGTGTGTACTGGTTTGGTACCGATGAAATCGGCCGCGATGTTTTTTCGCGCGTGGTGTGGGGTGCACGCGCTTCGATTCTGGCGGGTCTGGTGTCGGTCAGTATTTCCATGGCGCTGGGTATCCCGATCGGGCTGCTGGCCGCCTACGTAGGCGGCTGGACGGATGGCGTGATTTCGCGCTTTACTGACGCGATGCTGGCGGTGCCGTTTCTCATTCTTGCCATTGCGCTTTCGGCGTTTCTGGGGCCGAGCCTGAACAATGCCATGGTGGCCATCGGCGTATCGGCCATGCCGGTATTTATCCGGCTAACCCGTGCGCAGGTCATGCAAACCAAAGTCGAAGACTACGTGGAAGCGGCGCGCGCTGTGGGCAATCCGCACTGGCGCATCGCCTTGCGACACATCATGCCCAACGTCATGCCGCCGCTGATTGTGCAGGCCACCTTGTCGATTGCTGCAGCGGTCATTGCCGAGGCGAGTCTTTCGTTTCTGGGGCTGGGACAGCAACCCCCGCTGCCAAGCTGGGGCAGTATGCTCAATACCGCAAAAAACTACATGGACAACGCGCCCTGGATGGCGGTGTGGCCCGGCGCATCGATTTTTCTGTTGGTACTTTCTTTTAACCTGCTGGGGGACGGCCTGCGCGATGCGCTGGACCCGCGGCAAAAATAGGTAGACAACTATGCCCTCCTTTGACGCTTTAAATTACCCCTATGCCTCGCGCCGCAACGTGGTTTATGCCCGGCGCGGCATGGTGGCCACCTCGCAGCCACTGGCGGCGCAAGCCGGGCTCAACGTGCTGCAGGCGGGTGGTAATGCCATCGATGCGGCGATTGCCGCAGCCGCTGCGCTCACGGTGGTGGAGCCCAGTGCCAACGGCATTGGCGGTGATGCCTTTGCGCTCATCTGGCACAACGGCCAGCTGCATGGCCTCAATGCCAGCGGCCCGGCACCCAAGAGCCTTTCCCTGCAGACCATGAATGCACTGGGCCATACCGAGATGCCCAAGTACGGCCCGCTTCCGGTCACAGTGCCGGGTACACCTGCTGCGTGGGCCGCAATGTCCCAGCGCTTTGGCCGACTGCCCCTGGCCAGTGCCATGGCCGGTGCCATTGAACTGGCGGCGGAAGGCTTCCCGGTGTCGCCATCCGTGGCATTTGCGTGGCAGCAGGCCTTCAA
>CANBYM010000093.1 GCA_947373605.1 Comamonadaceae bacterium | reverse complement strand
AGAAGGCTTCAATAGTGCCATCCAGCTTATCAAAGCCAATGCGCGCGGGTTCCGCAACTTCACTAACTACCGGGCAAGGATACTGTTTCATTGTGGCAAGCTGAATTTAGCTATGGCTTGAAAAATCCCAGTGAATTCAACGAAGCTCCGCAAAAATGGGATGCTCAAAGAGCCATCTGAATATGGTATTCCTGCAGATAGCATCAAACGTGTTTACGTGGCGGTTAAAGATAAATCGTGGTCAGCAATCGATCTGTCGTTTGATGAACTGATCAAGCAAATCTATGACAAGGATCCTTGGGTTTCCATGCGCCTCGAGCTCATGGATGCCTTTGGGCTTCGCATTCAGGAGGCAACATTACTGCAACCGGCCGCAGCCGATGGCGGCTCAATCCTGCGGGTGGAAATGGGGACAAAAGGTGGACGTTCGCGCCTTGTCCAAATCCAGACAGCTAAGCAGCGTGATGTGCTGAATCGGGCAAAGTCTATAGCCCACTTGAGTGAAACACGTAACCTGATTCCTTCAGGCAAAACTCTGGCACAAGCGTTGGCGCGGGCCTACTACATCTGCGGCCTGTTTGGGATCACAAAAAATGGGATGGAAATCACACCGCATGGGCTGCGCGCGGGCTTTGCCAATGACAGGTACGAGGAACTCTCTGGCATGCCATCCTCAGTCCGGGGTACACCTGAGAAGTTTGATCCTGAGAAGGACCGTCTCGCCCGCGAAATCGTTTCCCGTGAGCTTGGCCACAGCCGCTTGAGCATTACAGGTGCATACACGGGTGCGCGTGTGAGGGGGCGGCCGAAGGCCGTTCCAAAAGATGAGGGAGACGATACAGCAGAGATCTGCTAGATCTGGTGCCGCCAGCTGGTCTTTCAACCGGCATGCTGGGTTTGTTGGTCCACCTTGGCGATCAATACGCTTTCAACCAAGGTGGGCCACATGTTTACTCTGTCTCACGCTCGCTTATCGGCGTCAATCGCCAAACCAAGCTTATTGCTGTCATGGTCTGAATTGCACATTTTCTTACGTGAGTTTCTATGATGCCTTATTGATAATCCTGAAAAGCGGTGCCTTGTGCTTGAGCGCAAGGCGCTCGTATTCCTCAGGCTCAATGCGTTGAAGCGTTTGCGGCTCGAACTCCGGCATCAGATCCAGTGCGTGACGCTCGACCTCGCATTGAAAGTCCCACACTGATTCGTCCTTTTGCAAGTTCCATTTGTTTTCAAGAACCAGTAACGGGCAAACCATCAAGGTGCGGACCTGCATGCCTAAAGCTGAACTGGTCAGGTATATGTTCAGCCCGAATCCATCCACTCCAAGGCATTTCAGGGTTTCAATAATTTGCAGTGCACGATTGGCCCTAGTACCGACCTCAAGTGCCCGGCTGAGATAAAAAGCGCCATGGCTTTGCGCCTCAGTCTGAACTTCGGTATTGAACAGGATTTCATCGGCGCATTCAATTGCGGCCCCTGCATCATCCAACCAGCCGCGAGACCGCATCTGAATAGGCCAGTCATTGAGCTGGGGGTATCTGGGTGCTTCCATCACCTCTACGCCCAAGAAGTACGCCAGTCTCCAAGGGCCGTCCACTTCCGCACTGATCTGGAATTCCGGCGGACCACTTTGCGGATAAATTTTGCCGTCAGCCAGTTGGATCAAAAACGATCGGATGTCTTTCGCTTTCATTCCAAACAGTGACTGCCCCTGGTAAAGGCGTGTATCTATTGTCACTTTACTTGCACTGACTGCTTCACCGATTTTTTGCGCCAGGTCTTTAAGTGCCCCCCTCTCACCTATACGAATGAAGATCTGCTTCTGATTCAGGCTGAGCATTCGAATAGATATCGGGAATGCCACGACAGACAATACCTGAGAGCCAACAATAAAGTGCTCGGCGCAATATGAAACGATTCCCAACAGGCGTTGAGACGCCGATTCACTTTTAAGGCGCCCTAGCGCGGCTGTGGTGACCACCATACTGTCGCTTTCCAGCAGTTCACGGCTGACCGTGGAGCGGATTCGTAACAGCGCAGCAGAATCGCTTCCGCCGGCCTGATCAAGGCGGGTGATATCAGCGACCAATTGGTCAATCTGATGATCAAAAAGATGGGTGACGGGCATTTATTTTTCCTAGCTTTTCTTAACGACTCAGCCTACCTTGCCACGCGGGCCTATTTGCCGTTCGAGGCCTTCAAGACACGTTATTTATGGGTCAATTGAGGCTGCTTTTTTGTATCAATTTGCACAGGATCTGACATAGATTCTGTGGATCGAATTTCAGAGGAAATGGATCCCTCGGAGGTCGATGGGATTGCGCGCTTCATCAAGTAGCCATAGCACCATGGTCTGCCTGCGATCGTTTTTGTCGCGCTCTGTTATCAGGTATTTGCACCAGGCCTGCTGCCCGACCCATTCTTTGATTGCTTCCTGATCAGTTGGCTGAACCCATCCCGTATGACTGACGATAAAGAGCGGGTTGGCACGCCAGTCCTCTACTCTGTAACCCAGGGCAGTGACGATGGCATTGAGGCGCCGACACAGATTGCCGATTTCGTAGGCGCTAATTGCGTTGAAGATAACCACTTTGTAGGCTGGACTGGCTGCGACCTGAAAACCTGATTGAACAGTTGGTTCCATGAAAACTCCTTGCTAATTTCGTTTGCCCCGCTGCAAACGGCGGGCTACTTGAAACTAGCAAATTGAAGTCATTGGCTAAGTCGATTTCGATCAGGCCATTCATATCACATCAAAAAAATGATCGATGTTGCTGCTGCCTGAAATCAGCACCGTCCAGCGGCTAATTCCCGTACAGGTGCCAGGCCGTCCAGATCAGTCCGACAATAAAGATCGGCCATGATTTGAGTGTAAGTTTGAGATCCGTAGAGCTTGGAAGGCACATCGCCAGAATCGGCGTGGCAATCAACCAGCTTTGCAAATCTGCGCCATTTGGTGCCCACCCCTTGAAAGATGGCGCAAAAAGCAAAGCCCCCACGATTGCCAGAAGCGGCGCCATGGCAATGAACACCGCGTTGTACCAACGCACGTTGGTAAACCCCACTGCGCCCAATACCCACTGGCCATGACCAACTTTGCGTGGCCACAACGATATCGACACTGGCTTGCCGTTCAACATCAGTCCCACGACAAGATGCAGAAGTTCGTGGACAAAGGTTCCTGGCAGCACAAAAATCGCACGGATCGCTGGATGAGGAATGAGCACTTTGAGCACAAGCCCAAGCAACAGTGGCGGGACTTGATACAGGATGGCAAAGACCAAAGTGTCTTCAGCCATTGAGCTTAACGGTCGTCATGTGTTTGGCCAAGGTCGTCATCGCCTCCGAAGAGGTCAGTGAACTTCCTTTGCGCCGCCGCCGAGTTCGCTTTGGTAAGCGGCGTCGCCTTTGGATACTCCTCGGCTATTCGATCTTCCCAATATGCCGCTGGATTGGGGGCACTGCACAGCCTGCGGTACACCTCCTGGGGAACTTGCTTGTAAGCAATGACTGACTTGTTATCCCAGTGCAATTCCATCTGTCCGCTACCCAGATCAAAATGTGCTGCCCGGATTCTTCCACTGGTGAAGGTCTTAATTTGCATAGCGGCTTATATGGAAATGAATCAAGAGGCTTAGTGTCGGCCATCGCCGACCGATCCGTTGCTTGGCCTGCCCGCATCCTCAACGTCCTTTTCCTGAAAATCACTCCCCCAAGACTGCCAATCGTCACCCCAAAGCTCACATGGATGCTGCGTGCGGTCGGACCCGTTGCCGCACAGCATGTTGTCCGCTGCGCAGTACGTGTCACATCCCCAGCACAGGCGCTCGGCGTTGGCAGGACGAGTTGGAAATCGTTTTTTCACAGGACTTGCGGAACACCACCCATGGTGCACTCCATTGCAGTTCATTCTAGAACTGGCGCAGCAGTTTAAAGTCCCAACACTTACCACATTGGCTAAGAGGCACTGCCTTCCCTTTAGGCATCACACGCAAAGCCAATAAGCATGCGCCTGTGGCCCCACTGTTCAATAGTTATCCACAGGTCAGCGCACAGTTCCTGGGGATGAAACTGGCAATTTGCTGTTTGCCTTTTTATGCACGTGGCCACTGACGTGCTCAAAAAAGATCGATTTTTATGCTCATGCGGTTTAACATGCCAAGAAATTCCAAATATTTGAGCATGTCACCCCACCAAATATAGGCGCCTCCACCGTGAAACCCCTTGAAAGCCTAGACCCCGCACGTTTTGACACCCCCGCCATTCTCAAAAAGCTGGCGGCTAGTAGCCGGCGCCTTGCTGAACTCAAGGGAATAGCTGCATCCATCCCGAACCAAGGCATTCTGATCAACACGCTGGGGCTGCAAGAAGCCAAGGACAGCTCGGAAATCGAAAACATCGTCACGACACATGACGAGCTCTTCAAAGATGATGTCAATCCAGAGGATTTCGCCAATCCGGCGGCCAAAGAAGTGCTGCGCTACCGCCAGGCATTGTGCTATGGCTTTGAGCAGGTGCGTGCATCCGGTCTGCTGACCGCAAACCACATCGTGGGCATTCAAGCGGAGCTGGAGCAAAACAACGCTGGCTTTCGCAAGTTACCGGGAACCGCGCTAAAAGATGGTGGCGGGACGACGGTGTACACGCCACCACAGAATCCAACTGACATCGTGGCACTTATGTCGGACCTGGAGCGCTTCATCAACCAGGATGATTTGTTTGGCGTGGACCCTTTGATCAAGATGGCGCTCATTCACCATCAGTTCGAGAGCATTCACCCGTTCTATGACGGCAATGGCCGTACCGGTCGGATCATGAACGTGCTCTACCTGGTCAAGGAAGGCTTGCTGGACATCCCTGTGCTGTACCTGAGCAACCACATCGTTCGCACCAAAGCCGACTACTACCGGTTGCTGCAATCCACGCGTGATCATGATACCTGGGAAGATTGGGTGCTCTACATGCTGGATGCGGTAGAGACCACCGCGCAGCAAACCATCAGCACGGTGAATGCCATCAAAGCAGCACTTTTTGATTACAAGCACCGCATTCGTGCCGGGTACAAGTTCTACAGCCAGGACCTGATCAACAACCTGTTCACCCACCCCTACACCAAGATCGAATTCGTGCAGCGCGACCTGCAGATATCGCGCATGACCGCAACCAAGTATCTGGAAGAGTTGGTGGCGGGCGGCTTCGTCAGCAAGCACAAGGGCGGACGCAGCAACTACTACATCAATATTGCACTCAACCAGATATTGCTGAAGCCCGACCTTGGGAAGTCATAGCCCGTGGCTATTGCGATACAGCGGTATAGACCCAAGATGCACCAGAAGAATTCAACGATTACGGGAGAAGCCCAACTATGAACGAGATCATTTGTCCCCATTGCAACAAAGCATTCAAGATTGACGAGGCCGGTTACGCGGACATTCTTAAGCAGGTTCGAGACAGTGCGTTTGAGCAGCAACTGCACGAACGCCTGGAATTGGCAGAGCAGGACAAGCGCAATGCGGTAGAACTTGCAAAGTCCCAACTCAGCAGCGAATTACAAAGGGCGGCAGCTGCCAAGGACGCCGAAATTCAAGGGCTCAAAGCAAAGATAGATGCCGGCGAAGTTCAGCGTCAACTTGCTGTGGCCCAGGCCCTCAGTGCAGTCGAAAAAGAACGAGACGCGCTCGCCAGCGAACTGGCTCAGGCTAGACATCAGCAAAATGCTGCAACTCAGCTAGCCGAAGCAAAGCTCCTAAGTGAACTGCAGGCCGCGGCCGCCAAGAAAGACGCAGAAATCCAGAGCCTAAGGGCAACCTTGGACGCCAAGGAAGTTGCCCAAAAGCTCGCGATCACTGAGGCTGTGAGTGTGGTCCAAAAAGAGCGCGATGAAGCCAAAAGTAGTCTGGAACGTGCAGAGCTGGAAAAGCAGCTCGCTGAAAAGTCGCTCAAGGACAAATACGAAACACAGATCAGGGACCGGGACGAAGCCATCGACAGGCTTAAGGATCTCAAGGCCCGACTGTCGACCAAGATGGTTGGAGAAACCCTGGAACAGCACTGCGAGACCGAGTTCAACCGCATCCGGGCAATGGCGTTTCCGCGCGCCTATTTTGAAAAAGACAATGACGCTCGTACTGGAAGCAAGGGGGACTACATTTTCCGGGACTCAGACGAAGCCGGCACCGAAATCGTCTCCATCATGTTCGAGATGAAGAATGAAAGTGACCGCACCGCAACCAAGAATAAAAACGAAGACTTTCTGAAGGAGCTCGATAAGGACCGCAATGAAAAGGGCTGCGAATATGCAGTGCTGGTCACGCTCCTGGAGCCCGAAAGCGAGTTGTACAACACCGGAATTGTTGACGTCTTTCACCGCTATCCCAAAATGTATGTGGTGCGGCCGCAGTTCTTTCTGCCACTCATCACATTGCTGCGAAATGCTGCAATGAATTCCCTTAAGTACAAGTCTGAGCTTGCGCTGGTCAAAGCACAAAACATCGACATCACGAACTTTGAAACCAATCTGGAGACGTTCAAGACAGCGTTTGCACGCAATTACGACCTGGCCTCCAACAGCTTCAAAAAGGCCATTGATGAAATCGACAAGTCAATTGATCATCTGCAGAAAACCAAGGATGCGTTGCTGGGTACCGATCGGAACCTGCGACTGGCCAACGACAAAGCGCAAGACGTGACGATCAAGAAGCTCACGCGGGGCAATCCCACGATGGCACAGAAGTTTGCCGAACTCAAGAGCCAAGGAGAACTGGATGCTGAATGAGGCAACCTATGCACAACCCACGCAAGTAGAGTCCGCACGCTTTGCGTAGGGCAAATTCCGAGATGGCAAAGAAATCAACCGAAGACCTCGCAACTTTTTTAAAGCGCCAGAAGTCGGATGTGCTGGTGGGCGTTCTTTTAGAGTTTGCTGGGCAATATGAGGGCGTGAATGACAGGCTGGAGCGACTGCAGTTAGCAGACCGCCCGGACAAACTCGCTGCCGATTTCCGTAAGACTTTGTCTGCCTGGCGGCGGTCTAAGAAGTTCTATTCCTACCGTGAGTCATGCGCTTTCGGGCAGGAGTTGGAGAGGTGGCTCACACAGGTGGCGGGAGAGCTGAGGCCCAAAGATCCTGCGGCTGCGCTGGCACTCTTTGAATCGTTTATTGAATCTGACAGCTCATGGTTCGAGCGCGCTGATGATTCGGACGGTTGCATCGGGGATGCCATGCGTTGCGCCTGTGCGCATTGGCTTGAAGCTGCGCGCCGTTGCGAAAGCCCCCCGGACGAGTGGCCCCCACGAATCGTCGCTCTTTACCGTGCAGACGAATATGGAGGCCGGGAAACACTGTTGCGACACGCGGATCTGCTGCTAGGCGTTGATGGCCTGCGCCTACTAGTCGCGGAATTTGAGAAGGAGATGGATCAAGCACTCTCATCTGCTGTTGGCGTCATCAAGGGCCGTGCGGGTTTGCCCAGCGGCGTCTACAGACTCTCAGGTGCACTCAGTCTGCTTTCTGAAGCCTTGCATGACCCGGATGTGCTGGTCAGGTCTGTCTGCAGTTACAGTCCGCAGCCCAATGGCTTGCAAAAAGAGTCCTTTGTGGTGGCGTACCTGAAAGAAAACCGCGCCGAGGATGCGATGCGTTGGCTCGCAGATTCCTGGGAGCCTCAGTTTGAAGGCCGGCGCCAAAGCCTGCTTTCAGACGCGCTCGCGCGGTTGGGGCGCGGCCAGGAGGGTGCGCAGTTGCGTCAGCAATTGTTTGAGAAGTCACTCTCCGTGTACGACTACCAGCGCTGGATTGAACTCCTGCCGGAGGCCGCACACCCTGAGGCGCACGAACGGGCGCGGCAACTGGCTTTGGTCCATTCCGATCCAAACGTTGCTGCACAGTTACTGCTTGCCATTGATGAAGCACGGGACGCTGAAACCATATTGATCGGTTCGGCTGCACTTGTCGATGGTCGCCGATATGACGAACTGCCCAAAATGGCAGAAGCTTTGCTAGCAAAGCGTTGCTTCAGAGGTGCCAGTGTGATGTACCGTGCGCTACTGAACAGCATATTGGAGCGGGCCAACAGTGTCGCTTATGGGCATGCTGCCCGCTACTGGTGGAAATTGAAGGAAATTGACGTAGCGTGCGAAACCCTGGCACCTTTGGTATCCCACGCCGAATACGAATCGGCTGTGCGCGCAAAAAATCCACGAAAGGTGGGGTTCTGGGCACAAGTGAATGCCAAAGGAGCGCGTCTGGCCAATGCAATGGATCCAACTGATACCGACGACGAGAACTGAATTGACGCACCGCTCTATCCCTCTGGAGTTTCGCAAGCCACTTTGCCAAGTATCGACAAAGGTAACAATATGAATTTAGCCCATTGCGAGCGTTGTGGAAAAGAAGTTCCCAACCACGAATTGATCAGCTACACCTTGGCGTCAGGAAGTCTGGAGCTTTGTACCCAGTGCTTCAATGTTGACGTTGCGAAACGTTTCGGCGTCGACGATTTTGACAATAACGTCATTGATCCCATCTCAATTGTTGACGCAGCTGGTGAGAGCCACACGTTTCACTTCCTGACACGGTTGATGGGGCCTGAAATGGTAGTGCTGGAAGCGTTTGAGTTAGCAAACGACGCGCCGGCCGGGTACAGGTTTCAGATGATTGCTGAACCAGAAGAAGAGCGGTTCTCCCAATTGGGTCGGTTGGTTCAGAAAATCCGGCGCACGCTGACAACCCGATATCTAGAAAACTCTGAGCTTGGTCTGCAGATCAAGGACATGGAGGTACGCGGGCACATTGAGGCTGACATGTCCGAGGAAGGGAACCTATTTGCGTCGCGTGTACCGATGCTCACCATTGATGGCAGAGATATTAGCTGGGAGGAATTTGGACACATGCTCATTGCGTTCGAGGGCTTTCAGTTCCAGCTGAAATTGGTTGACCCCGGTGATGATGTGGATAGTTGAGTGGATATGAACAACGACGAAGACGATGCTTTCCAAACAGCAGTGCTTAGCTGCATGCTGCTTTTTTTCTCAATCTGCGCCTGGCTAATTCCCTTTGTAATCATTGATGAAGATGCGACTCTTCAGTATTTATCATTGTCTGGGGAATCCTGGCTTGATGGATTGGGCCTGTTTCTTTGGTTTGGTTATGGCTCTTACTGCGTGACCAAAGCGGAGGCAAACACAGACGAATCAAAGATCACTGCAAGGATGTACTTCAAGAAGCTGCTTTTAGTTCCATTCGCACCGATCCTGTTTTTGTAACACTGCGCTTCACCTCTAAGGGCCATTTTCATCGCCCCTCACTTGATTTCGGTGTGATCGAATTGTCGGTTGGACTTTATTTCAGCACACCCCGATCTGTCTCTTTCCGGCTGCAACCGGCGCGTTTGTGTGACTGGTCCCTGGCAGGACAGCGGGGCAAATTTCAATCATCAGCGAGCGTTTGGCCGGTTGGTGGCAAGAAATGCACAATTCAGATCGTTAGCGATTAGCCTTGTGAACACACCACCCCTTTTTTTGAAAGGTATTTCAGCATGGAAATCCAGAAATCAACTGAACCCGCTAAGTACTTGGAATTCGAGAGCGAAGGCTGGGGAACACTGATCGACAAGTACGATGAGACCTTTGGCGCAGTGACACGCCAGTCAGTAGAAGTAACGCTGGATGCCTGTGGTGTGCGCCGGGGTAGTCGCATGCTGGATGTCTGCTGTGGCCCAGGAATGTTATCCGCCGCGGCCGTTGCACGTGGTGCGAGTGCTACTGGGCTGGATTTTCCCGGCGTTGTGTCTCTGGCTGAAAAACTGGTGCCTGCCGCACAATTCCAGAGTGGCGACGCCACCAATCTGCCGTTTGATGAAAACTACTTTGATACGGTGGTGTGTGGTTACGGCATCATGCATGTCCCCGACGCTGAGCGGGCGCTACACGAAATGTTAAGGGTTCTCAAGCCCGGAGGACGGTTGGCGCTGACGGTTTGGGACAGTGAGTCCATCAGCGGGTTGGGTGTACTGTTCAAGGCCATCATGGATCATGCGAACATGAACGTGACCATGCCCCACGGGCCAAGCATTTTCCAGTTCAGCACTTTCGCCAATATGCACGCGTTGTTATCCACTGCAGGATTCGTAAATGTCCAGAACAAACGCCATGCACAAAGCTGGCGGCTACCCTCAGGCACACATTTTCTGCGAGCAGCCCGCGAAGGCACCGTGCGCACCGGAGCCATCCTGGCGGCTCAGACTGACCAAACAATTGACACCATTGTTACGGCATTTGAAGATGCACTTAGCTCTTGTAGGACGGCTGACGGACTTTTTGACATCCCAATGCCCGCCATTGTGGGCAGCGGGTCTAAGGCCTGATTTGAAGGGTTGTCTGCGTGACTAACTGCCGCACGGGCGTCCGGCCAACGACTGCAATTGAGGCAAACAAGGAGATCACCTACAACCGCTAACCGGCATCACGCCGGACGTCCACTCACCGGACTGTCGCGACCGTCGACTTGAGCTACAACTCGGTCAGCCGCTGCCTGAGCGGGGCATGTGCAGCCAATGTCAGGTAACGGGCGATGGAGCCTCCGGCGTGTCGTTCCGAGTTGGGCTGCCATTTAACTTTCGGAATGTTGGCTGTAGGGTTGCCCCTTCAACGCCAATTTGGAACCGATCTTGACGTTCGGCATCGTGCCGAGCCTGTGTAAAAACTCAAATTCAAGCAGGTTTGCAAAGAAATTGGGAGTACCAAAACCATTCCCGAGATATCGATCGTAGCTTGTGGGCTGTTCTATGCGGTCGATTTTTTTACGGAAGATTTCCCGTGGCGTTTTTACACAGCCTCTGCCCATTCCAGTCGTTCGCCGGTAGTCTGAGTGGTCTTTCTCCAACACCTCGGATATTGGAAAGCCGTCATACGATTAACTGATCAAGTGGCCAACTGCAATCTGGCTCTTGTGCCGCGCAACCTTCACCATGCAAATGACGGATAACGGGAAAGATGCCCTATTGCTGGACTGCAGGCATTCGCGCAGACGCACTATTTGCAATGTGTCGCACGCTGATTAAAACAAATGCAGTTCCAATACATTTGGTGTTACAATTAGTTATCTGAATAACTTAGAGTCACTCCAATTGGTAGTTGCCAAACGCGCTTATCACCAGACCGCTCGCGCTGCGGCCACAGAGGCATTGCGACACAAAATTGTTCTTTCATTTAATCAACTGCTCCTGGTCAGATGGATTGATGAAATCACACTTGATGAGGTTGCTGCGTCCGCCGGAACCTCGCGGCAGACCATATTGCGTCTGTTCCGAAGTAAGGAAGGCCTCCTATCCGCGGTAATTGACCTATTACATGCTAGAGCTGCCCCTCGGCTTGAGCTGCCCGAGGATGTTGGCGACCTGACTGCGATTGAAGCTGTCGTTAAGCACTATGAAATCGTTGGAGACATGACATTTCGGCTGCTTGCGCAAGAGGAACGCCATCCGCTGCTCCGCCCACATTTATCGCGCGGCAGGCAAGCACATCGTTCCTGGGTCGCCGCGCAGTTCAAAGAGGCCCTGGATGGCCTAGACGCTGAGGAGCGCGACCGGCAGATCACGCGCCTTGTCGTTGCCACTGATCTCTACACCTGGAAATTGCTGAGACGCGACTTTGGTCAAACGCGGTCCGAAGTTACGGCACTCATCGCGGGGATGGTCAACAACATTAGCAAAAGGAGTGCACGATGAAACAAACGGAATTGACACTGCCAGGTTCGCGCGACAAATCACGAAGGGTTTTGACAACCTATTGGGATGGCGGCGGAAATGTGCCGCCACAACGGGCACTTGCCCGCGAACTCATTAGGCGCGGCCATGACGTTCATGTCCTGACCCACAATTCACTTGCAAAGGCTGTCGCATCCGATGGCGCCACTTTCCACGCTTTGGAAACCGCACCACAGTGGGATGGATCCCAGCCACATGCACCGGGGGCAGAAAGCGAATACATCGTTGACGGAGTTGCTGGTTCGGCCACATTCACCGCAGACTTTCTGGCGCTGCATGATGCCCTTCGCCCGGATATCAGCGTAATCGACGTCATGCTTGTCAAGACAATAGGGAGTGTTGCGCAGCGCGGCCTACCTTACATCACGCTCAACCATCTTGCATGGAACCTTGAAGGTGCTGCTACCAAACTTCTAGGTGATCTTGCAAAAGTACATACAGGTTCAGGCTTCTTCGAACTCCTTGACCGCGCACCTGCTGTGCTGGCAACAACCTATCCGGAGTTTGGAACAGCAAAGCACGTTGCGCCAAACGTCCACTTTGTGGGCCCCATTCGTGAGCCAGTCACAACTTCGCCTTGGCCTCGTCGATTTCCAGATCGCCCTTTCGTGCTTGTTAGTCTCAGCAGCGTCTTTCAGGAGCAACAGGGAACCTTGCAGAAAGTCTGCGAAGCCCTCGCTCCCCTGCCCTTAGAGGTCCTTGTGACGACTGGACGCGGCATTTCGCCCGATTCACTCCCAATTTCTGGTGGGCTAGAAGCGCGCCAATTCATTCCACATGATGCCGTATTACCCTATGTCGACCTGGTAATAGGCCACGGCGGCTTGGGCACTGCAATGTTCAGCGCCGCTGCGGGCGTTCCGATTCTCGTTCTGCCAAACGGCCGGGACCAAAACGACAACGCCAAACGCCTGGAAGCACTTGGAATCGGACGAGAGCTTTCGTGTGATTGTCCAGCTCAGTTGATCGTAGGTGCAGTGGCCGAAATGCTTGCCGACCAAGCTCTGCGCCACCGCTGTGGCTCATTTGCTAACAAAGTTCATCGATTTGGCGAACTTGGCCGTGCAGCCGATCTCGTTGTCGGATATCCCGAGGTAGCGCGAACAGCCTGATGACTTCTTTTGCTTAAGGCAAACCCGCCGAAATAGGCTATTGGCCGATCGGGGACGCCAAATCAGCGCGTGATGGCGTAGGCATCGGGGGTAATTCGTGACACTGCAATTGGGTAGTGGCTTCACTTTAAAATGTAAAAGTCGACGAGGGAATCCAGCCTCGCTTGTCTAAATCGACATGGTGCGAGGTGGGTGACTACATAGGAGCTTCTAGATGAGCGGAACCTTTCGAATGACGGATTACCTTCGGCGCATTGGCTTTAGCGACTCCGTAAAGTCTGACTACGCAACATTTGCTGCAATGCATCTGGCGCACGTCAATTCAATTCCGTTCGAGGGCTTGGATCCGTTGATTGGTCGACCAGTCAAACTCGATATTGACTCCGTTCAAACGAAGTTGCTGGATTGTCGCAGGGGTGGTTATTGTTTCGAACACAACATGTTGTTCAAGACGGCACTTGAAAATATAGGCTTTAAAGTCACTGGCCTGGCCGCGCGAGTACGATGGATGTCACCGCCTAACAGCCCCCTAGGCCCCAAGGAACACATGCTACTGAAGGTCGATTTGCCAGAAGGCGCCTTCCTCGCCGATGTGGGATTCGGAGCTTGCCTTATGGATAGTCCGATCCCCCTAGTTACGGATATTGATCACAGCACAGCCATGGGAACGTTCCGAATTTCCGAGGAAAGCGGCTTGTTCTGGCTAAGCGCGAAGCAGCCATCTGGTTGGCGTACTGCATATGCCTTTGATCTAGAACCGCAAATCACCTCAGACTATGAACTCGGCAACTGGTACACGTCAACCAGCCCGCTTGTGCCTTTCACTAGCATGGTAATCATGGAGCGGCT
>CANBYM010000092.1 GCA_947373605.1 Comamonadaceae bacterium | reverse complement strand
AAACGGATCCTGCTGCAAAACCAGATCGATATCGAGGTCCAGTATCCCGCCGACTTCACTGGGGAAACTGACCGCCAGCGCGCGTTCGCTGAGCTTGGCAAGGGTTGCGCGCGCGCGCCAGGCCGCCAGATGAATCACTCCAGCCAGTGGCTCATACACATTGTTGTCAAAAGGTGCGTACTGGTGCTCCAAGGCATCAATCATGGGTTGCGGAAACTGCCACAGTGCGGCCAATCCCCCGCTGACGTTGGAATAGCTATAGCCATAGTGATAGCGCTCTGCAGCGGCTCTGCGCAGGTCCAGCGGGTCAATTTGCGCA
The DNA here is from genome assembly GCA_947373605.1 of Comamonadaceae bacterium. Taxonomy (GTDB): domain Bacteria; phylum Pseudomonadota; class Gammaproteobacteria; order Burkholderiales; family Burkholderiaceae_C; genus Allorhodoferax. The sequence goes on along the minus strand of CANBYM010000092.1, from coordinate 13,416 downwards.
TCCAATTCGGCAAATTCTTCGGGCATCGCCAGATGCATGGCCAATTCTCCCAAAGCGTGCATCAGCCCGCAGGTAAATGCCGCCTGCTGGTTTTGCCGCACCAAGCCAGCCAGTGACCGCGATATCTTGGCCGCATTTAGGCTGTATTCCCAAAATTGCGTCAGATTGATACCCGGTACCGCTTTAAGAGATGCGTGTTCTGCCGCCTCTTGCGCCATGGACCGCACCTGCTCCAGATTGAGCAAGGCCAGTGCCTCGGACACGCTGTTGATACGCCCGCTGAGCTTAAAAAAATCGGAATTAGCCAGTCTCAACAGTCTGGCCGTCAGCGCCGGGTCGGTGCCGATGAGTTGATTGACTTTTTGTAAATCTACGTCGTTGTGTTCCAGCTCACTAAGTAGTAACGCCACCACTTTGGGAATACTGGGCAGATTGAACTGCCTGGACAACATTTCAGAGAGAGTCATACCGTTAAATGTGGTCGTATGGAGCTTAGGGGGCTGGATGGCTGCATTATCGGCCCTGGGACCGATAATTTGTTTAGCGCTTGAGTTTCGCAAATGCCGATGCCATCGCCGACCCACCCGCGAAGCCCTCATCCCTGCGTACCGGTGCACGTTCGTTGCGGCTTGCGCCGTGATAACGGTTGTCTCCACTGCGTTCGCCACGTTCACGGTTGGCGCCGGCGGGTGCCGCGCCAATCTTCATGGTCAATGCAATTCGTTTGCGGGATACATCCACTTCAACCACCTGCACTTTCACAATATCGCCAGTTTTAACCACTTCACGCGCGTCAGTGACAAACTTGTGGGCTAATTGGCTGACGTGCACCAGACCGTCCTGATGCACGCCCAGATCCACGAAAGCGCCGAACGCCGCCACGTTGCTGACCGTGCCTTCGAGAACCATGCCTTCTTGCAGGTCCTTGATGTCTTCCACACCATCGTTAAATCGTGCAACCTTAAAATCAGGTCGCGGATCGCGCCCCGGTTTTTCCAGTTCGCCCAAAATATCTTTCACGGTAATCACACCGAACTGCGCATTGGCAAACAACTCGGGGCGCAGGGTTTTCAGCATGTCGGCCCGGCCCATGATTTCGGCCACCGGCTTGCCGGTTTTGGCAATGATTTCCTCGACGACCGGGTAGGTTTCTGGGTGTACACCAGTCATATCTAGCGGATTGCTGCCGCCGCGAATGCGCAAGAAGCCAGCCGCTTGCTCAAACGTCTTGGCTCCCAGACCGGTGACTTTGAGCAAGTCCTGGCGGGTGCTAAATGCGCCGTTGGCCTCGCGCCAGCGCACCACCGCTTTGGCCACCGTGCCCGACAGGCCGGAGACCCGGCTCAGGAGCGGCACGCTGGCCGTATTCAGGTCCACGCCGACCGAGTTCACGCAGTCTTCCACCACGGCGCCCAGCGTTTTGGCAAGTTCGCTTTGGTTGACGTCATGCTGGTATTGGCCTACGCCGATACTTTTGGGGTCAATCTTCACCAGCTCAGCCAGAGGGTCCTGCAAGCGGCGCGCGATACTGGCGGCGCCGCGCAGGCTGACATCGACATCAGGCATTTCCTGCGAAGCAAATTCACTGGCGGAATACACTGACGCGCCCGCCTCGGACACCACTACTTTGTCGACCTTGATCTCCGGCGCAGCAGCTTGCACCGCCATTTTGGCCAGCAGTTTGATCAGGTCCGCGGCGAGCTTGTCGGTCTCACGGCTGGCTGTGCCGTTGCCAATGGCAATCAGGTTGACGCCATGCTTGGCGCACAGTTTGCCCAGGGTATGCAAAGAGCCTTCCCAGTCGCGCCGGGGCTCGTGGGGGAAGACGGTTGCGGTTTCTACCAGCTTGCCAGTGGAGTCCACCACCGCCACCTTCACGCCCGTGCGAATGCCAGGGTCCAGACCCATCACCACCCGCGGCCCGGCGGGCGCTGCCAGCAACAGGTCGCGCAGGTTGTCGGCAAATACCTTAATCGCCACCCTTTCGGCATCTTCGCGCAAGCGGGCAAACAAGTCGCGTTCGGTCGAAAGGCTAAGTTTCACTTTCCAAGTCCAGGCTACACATTTGCGTAGCAGGTCATCGCCCGCCCTGCCCTGATGGCTCCAGCCCAGCTTGAGCGCCAGGCGGCCTTCGGCGAGCGAAACCACGGGGGCCGGTCGAGGCTTCGCGCCGCTCGCAGTCGCTGACGCAGCGGATACCGCAGACACCGGCACGGGTGGCTCAGGCAGCACCAGCTTGGCGTCAAGTACGTCAAGCGAGCGACCGCGAAACACGGCCAATGCACGGTGCGACGGAACCCGCCCGATGGGTTCGTCGTAGTCAAAATAGTCACGGAATTTGGATACATCCGCATTGTTCTCGTCCTTTCCGTCCATCAGTTTGGATTGGAGAAGGCCTTCCTGCCACAACCACTCGCGCAAGTCCTGCACCAGCAGCGGGTCCTCAGCCCAGCGTTCACTGAGCAAATCGCGCACGCCGTCGAGCACCGCATGTACCGTTGTGAAATCGTCCCCGGCCTCGGTTTTGTCTTTCAGGACATAGGATTGGGCCTGCTCAGCAGGATTTAACGTCGGGTCGGCAAACAAGGCGTTTGCCAAGGGTTCCAGACCGGCTTCGCGTGCAATCATGCCTTTGGTACGGCGCTTGGGCTTGTAGGGCAGATAAATGTCTTCCAGCTCCTGCTTGGTGGGCGCGGCGTCAATAGCAGCCAGCAAATGCGGTGTCATCTTGCCCTGTTCTTCAATGCTCTTCACCACGGACTCTTTGCGGTCGCGCAACTCCCTCAAATAGCCCAAGCGGGCTTCGAGCTCCCGCAGCTGGATATCGTCCAAGCCATCGGTTACTTCTTTTCGGTAACGGGCGATAAATGGAACAGTCGCCCCCCCATCCAGCAGATTGACTGCGGCTTCAACTTGATTGGGACGAACTCGGATTTCTTGCGCGATTTGCGCGATGATTTTCAGCATGAGGATGTAAAACTAGGATAGCGGCGCGAGTGTGCCACAGCATTTATGAATATCATCATTTGACAAACGCAATTTGTGCACATAATTAGTGCGCAAGTATTCGCAAACCCAATAAATGGCAACTGCTTAACGGAGGCACCCTATGCAAGACGCGCCAGGCGCAAAGGACGGACTTTTAAACAAGCTTTCGATCAAGTGGAAGCTCGGCGTTCTCGTGGGATTTAGTGCATTGGTTCTTATTGCGCTCTGTGCATTTCTTTTGTGGCTGCAGTACCAAAGCAGCTATGACGGCCGCAAGGCGTCGATCAAGCAAAGCGTTGAGGTAGTCACTTCGGTTGTTGAATCCATTTATCTGCAAGAAAAAAATGGCCAGATCAGCCATGACCAGGCACAGGCGGCGGCCATTAAGGCCGTTAATGACGCGCGATACTCCGGCAAAGAATATTTCTGGATCAACGACATGGGCGTGCGTTTGATAACGCACCCCTTTAAGCCTGAGCTCAATGGCAAAGACGTCAGCACAATAAAGGACCCCGAGGGGAATTCCGTCTTCACGCGGTTTGTGGACACGGTCAAGAAAGACGGCTCCGGTTACCTGAGCTACCTCTGGCCCAAACCCGGTCAGGACAAGCCGGTGGAAAAAGTATCTTATGTAACGGGCTTTGCGCCTTGGGGTTGGGTCATTGGATCAGGTCTCTATATGGATGACTTGCGCAATGACTTTTTAACTGAGCTAAAAGATGTGGCGGGGGCAATTGTGCTCGCATTACTGATTACGGCTGCCATGGCATTCACAATTGGCAGCAGTATTTTGCGACCCTTGGGCCGCGCAGTAGATGTCGCAAAAGCCATTGCACAAGGACGACTGGACAACAACTTTGCCACCGATGGCAGTGACGAAACAGCCCAACTGCTTCAGTCCATGTCGGAAATGCAGTCCACCTTGATCAAATTCGGCGAGGCCCAACAGGAATTGGTGCGCCGTCAGGACGAATTGGGTGAAACCAGCTATCGCATTCCTACAAAGGAGTTTTCCGGCGTATTCGGCGAAATGGCCGGCAGCGTCAACACGATGGTAGCCAGCCAAAATGCACTCAACGCGCGCTTGGTGGAGTTAATTGCTCAGTACATCAAAGGCGAATTCAATGGACGCATGGACGCGCTGCCCGGTGAGAAGCAGGCAATCACGCAGGCGGCAGAAGGTGCGCGCGAGCAGTTGGTGGCGGCTGACGCTTCAGCTCGATACAACGCACGCGTCAAAGCCGCGCTGGATAACGTGAGCCTGCCGGTACGCATTGCTGACGACAGCGGAAAGCTCATCTACATCAACCGTGCTCTTCAGCAAACTTTGCGTCGTGACCGGGATGCGTTTGCGAAACAAATACCCGGCTTTGACCCGGAAAAAATTCTGAATGGCAGTGTGGTGGTGTTTTACGCCGACCAGCAAGCCGCCTTGAACCGATTACGCAATCTGGTGGGAACGACGCAATCCTATATGGAACTGGGTGGACGCACGTACCACCTGACGACGACGGCGGTAGTAACGGATGACGGCGAACGCTTGGGCACCATCGGTCAATGGGACGATGTGACCGATCAGAAAGCCGCCGAACGCGAAGTCGATGCCATCGTGCAAGCGGCGGCCGTAGGTGACTTCAGTGGCCGCCTTGCGGCAGAGGGTAAAACCGGATTCTTTGCCAATCTCGCAACCGGCATGAACCAGCTGCTGGAAACCAATGAACAAGGTCTCAATGATGTGGCGCAATTGTTAACCGCGTTTGCCGAGGGCAACCTCACCAAGCGCATTGACCGACCCTACAGCGGTCTGTTCGGGCAGGTCAAAGACAACGCCAACGCCACGGCTGAAAATCTGACACGTGTGCTGGGTGAAGTGCATGCCGCTGCGGACGCACTCACCGGCGCGGCTAATCAGGTCAGCGCTACAGCCCAGTCGCTATCCCAGGCTGCCAGCGAACAGGCTGCCAGCGTAGAAGAAACGACTTCAACTATGGACTCCATGTCCGCCTCCATCAGCCAGAACAGTGACAACGCCAAGGTCACCGATGGCATGGCCAGCAAAGCCAGCAAAGAGGCAGTAGATGGTGGTCAGGCGGTCAATGACACAGTGAGCGCCATGAAGCAGATTGCCGCCAAGATCGGAATTGTTGACGACATTGCCTACCAGACCAACCTGCTTGCCTTGAATGCCGCCATCGAGGCGGCACGCGCCGGCGAACACGGCAAAGGCTTTGCCGTGGTGGCTGCTGAAGTACGCAAACTGGCCGAACGCAGCCAGGAGGCCGCCAAGGAGATTGGCGATCTGGCCGTCAGTAGTGTGTCCACGGCCGAGCGCGCGGGAAAATTGCTCGATGAAATCGTGCCAAGCATCCAGAAAACCAGTGAACTGGTGCAGGAAATTTCAGCATCCAGTGCAGAGCAAAGTGAATCGGTAGTGCAAATCAGCGGTGCCATGGGGCAGCTGAGCAAGGCCACGCAGCAAAACGCCGCCGCCTCCGAGGAATTGGCTGCGACCAGCGAAGAGCTTTCCGGTCAAGCCGAGCAGCTGCAGCAAAGCATTGCGTTCTTTAAAACCGGAGGACAGCATAGCATTGTGCCTTCGCGTCACGATATGGCGTCCCAACGACGTAGCACACCATCCCTTATAGCGTCGCGGCCGTTGTCGGTGCGCCTTGGCAGTTCAAATTTCAAGCCTTATTGATCGGTCCTAAGGCTTCTTCCAGTCGCTCGCACAGAGTCCGCAGGATCTTGATGCGGGCGTAGTTTTTATTGTTGGCTTCCACCAGCGTCCAGGGCACCTCACCAGTGCTGGTGCGCTCCACCATATCGCAGATGGCCTGCTGGTAGGCATCCCATTTTTCACGGTTGCGCCAGTCTTCCTGCGTAATTTTGAAGCGCTTAAAGGCAATTTGTTCGCGCTCCTTAAAGCGCTTTAGCTGCTCTTCCTGGCTGATTTGCAGCCAGAACTTCACCACGATCACGCCATAGTCCACCAACTCGTGCTCAAAGTCATTGATCTCGCTGTAGGCGCGCTGCCAGTCCTGCTCCGAGCAAAATCCCTCTACCCGCTCCACCAAAACCCGGCCGTACCAAGTACGGTCAAAAATGCTGATGTGTCCCTGCCGCGGCAACTTGCGCCAAAAGCGCCACAAATGCGGCTGCGCACGCTCCTCCTCTGTAGGGGCGGCCACCGGAACGATTTCAAACTGGCGAGCGTCCAAGGCCGCGCTAATGCGTCGGATGGCACCGCCCTTACCGGCAGCATCAGCGCCCTCAAAGGCCAACACCAGTGAAAGCTTCTTGAATCGCGGATCACGCGCCAGTACCGACAAGCGGCCCTGCAGTTGGGCAAGCTCCTGCTTGTATGCTTTGTCAGACATTGGCATGTCCAGCTTCAGGGTCGACAACACATTGCGTCCATCTGTGACGACCCGCAAGAAAGGCGCAATAGGTGAACCCGCCAACATGGGCACTGCGGTATCCGTCCGCCTCTCAGTCACTTCGGGTTTGGCAACTGTTTCACGCGCTTCCAGTGCAGCCGCAATCACCTGTCCGATGCGCACTGAGCGGTACTTCTCGTCCGTACCCTCTACGACCACCCAGGGTGCCCAGGCAGTGTCGGTGAGCCGCAGCATGTGTCCGGCAACGTCCTGCAATTTGTCGTAGGTCTTCAGGCGTTTCCAATTCCAGCGCGTCACGCGCCATGCGGTTTGCGGGTTATTTTGAAGGTCTTCGAGCCTTTGCTGCTGCGCGTCCTTGGTCAGATGAATCCAGAACTTCAGCACCAAGGCACCTTCGTTCACCAGCATGGCCTCAAAGCGGTTGATCTGTTCGGCCCGCGCATCCAGATCCTTTTGGGACAGCTTGCCCTTGATGCGCCGCCGGATCGGATCCGAGTACCAGGACCCGGCAAAAATCCCGATACGTCCCTTGGGCGGTAAAGCACGCCAATAGCGCCACATGGCAGGTCGTTCGCGTTCCTCATCCGTAGGATCTTCAAACGCCAGTGTGGACAAAAAGCGAGGGTCCATCCATTCGTACAGCACGTGAATGGTCTCACGCTTGCCGGCACCGTCTTCACCACTGATCAAAATCAGCACCGGCGTGCTTTTGTCTTCAAACAGTTTGGCCTGCGCCTCCAACAGCGCTGCGCGCAACGCCGGCACGGCTTCGCGGTATTTCGTTTTGTTAATACGGTGACCGATTTCTGCAGACTGGAACATAGTTATTTCTGGCTGGGGCCTTTGCGTTGCTTGAAGCAATTGTGCGGCAAGTCAACGTGCGCTAAGCAGCGCAGTCTGACGAAAAGCAATAAGCTAAGAATAACTATGTCATTGCAAAGTGCCTGCCAAATCTGGCAAACTCGAAGGCGAATATTAACGAATGGAAATTACCTTATGGCATTGCGCATCAACGACATCGTCCCCAACTTCACCGCCGAAACCGACCAGGGCAGTATTACCTTCCATGACTGGATCGGCAGCGAATGGGCCATTCTGTTCTCCCACCCGAAAGATTTCACGCCGGTGTGCACCACCGAGTTTGGCGCAGTGGCACAACTCACGGGCGAATGGGCCAAGCGCGGCACCAAGGTCATTGGCGTGTCGGTCGACAACGCTGAATCGCATAAAAAGTGGAAGAGCGATATCGAAAGCTATGGCGGCGCCAAGGCCGGCTTTCCCATCATTGCCGATATCGGACTTGAAGTTTCCAAAGCTTTCGATATGTTGCCAGCCGAGGCCTACCTGCCAGATGGACGCACACCGGCAGATACCGCAACGGTGCGCTCTGTATTCATCATTGGACCCGACAAAAAACTCAAACTTTCCATGACCTACCCCATGTCGGTAGGCCGTAATTTTGCTGAAGTGTTGCGCGCGCTGGACGCATTACAACTGACATTCAATGTGCCCCTGGCAACCCCGGCCAACTGGCAAGTTGGGCAGGACGTAGTCGTAGCACTTTCGCTTAATGACGAACAAGCCCGTGAAAAATACGGCGCACTCGACATCAAGCTGCCTTACTTGCGTACCGCAAAGGCGCCCAAGTAAAACCTGGCGAATTTCTCCAATCCACAAAAAAGCCCTCTGACGAGGGCTTTTTTGTGGAGGCCGGCGACCCGAAAGCCACCGGAATCAGCTGCTTAGCCGCCTTTGGATGGGCGCTTGCCGGGATTCTTTTTGCTGCGGGTTGCAACACCGCGTTCCAAGCTTACGCGCTGGCCGCGACCACCGGTTGGCAGGGTAAATCCAGGCAGAGTTGTAGGACGGGGAGTGGCCTTGCGGTCGGCTTCGGTAACGATTTTGTTGCCCATTTGGAGTTCCAGAGAAATTTAAAGTACGAACCCGATATTTGAACATTTTTTTGACCCGGTTCCCAAGACCCTCGTCCACAAGCCCCAAATGCTTTCCCCCACAATGCGGGGATGCAGGCTTTTTACAGCGACAACTTCGTACTTCCACTCCCGACAGGCCACCGTTTTCCCATGGCCAAGTACCAGTTATTGCGCGATGCACTGACCCGGCAACTTCCCCAAGTCAGCCTGATGCAGGCCCCCGCTGTGACTGACGGCGAGTTAGCTTTCGCCCACGACCCGGCCTATGTGCAGGCCATTGCAGACGGATCGGTGGAGCCTGCCCAGTTGCGCGAAATCGGATTTCCGTGGAGTGAGGCCATGGCCGCACGCGCCCGACGCTCTGTTGGTGGGACCTTGCAGGCCGCACGCGTTGCCATGAAGCAAGGCATTGCGGCCAATCTGGCTGGAGGCACGCACCACGCCTATGCCAACCGCGGCGGAGGCTTTTGCGTATTCAACGATTTGGCGGTGTCCGCACGGGTCATACAGGCCGAGTGGGGTCGGCTTCGTTTTGCCGGAAACCTGCGCCGTCCTCCGCTGCAGGTTGCCATCATTGACCTGGACGTGCATCAAGGCAATGGCACTGCGCACATTTTCAGAAACGACGCGAGCGTGTTCACGCTTTCCATTCACGGAGAGAAAAATTTCCCGTTTCAAAAAGAGACCGGCGATCTGGACGTTGCCCTGCCGGATGGCACCGGCGATGTGGAATACATGGCGGCGCTGGAGCAAGCGCTGCAAGACATGGAGAACCGGTTTACCCCCGGCTTTGTGCTCTACTTGGCCGGTGCCGACCCGTTTGAGCGGGACCGTCTGGGCCGGCTCAAGCTGAGTTTTGATGGCTTGCTAACGCGCGACTGCTGTGTATTTGACTGGTGCACCCGCCGTGGCATACCCTTGGCCTTCGCCATGGGCGGCGGCTATGGCACTGATATTGCCGAAACCGTGCAAGTGCAACTGGGCACCTACCGCATCGCCCTCGAATATTGGAACAGACACCATGCAAACCGAAACCAACAGCGCAGAAACACCGCCAGCGCTTGATCCGCAAGCGCCGGTGCGCTGGTATGCAGACCTGCCGGGACCGCAGGGGATTCCGTTTTTTGGCAATGCGTTTCAGGTCAAACCCCTACGGGCGCATTTAATTTTTGAAAAGTGGGCGCGCCAATATGGCCCCTTTTACAAATTGAAGCTCGGGCCACGCAATATCGTGGTGGTGTCCGATCACAAGGCAGTGGCCGCAGCACTGCGGGACCGACCGGAAGGCTACAGCCGCACCACACGCCTGGAACAGGTGTGGATGGAAATGGGGCTGCCCAACGGCGTTTTCGGTGCCAACGGTGAGACCTGGCGACGACAACGCCGCATGGTGATGGCAAGTTTTGACCCCGGACACGTAAGGCGGTATTTCCCGTCGCTGCAGGGCGTGGCAACCCGCCTGATCAGGCGTTGGCAGAAAGCGGCTTTAAGCAACACGGCAATTGACCTGCAGTCCGACCTGATGCGCTATACCGTGGACACCATCGCAGGCCTGGCATTCGGCGCTGCAGTGAATACGCTGGAGTCTGATCAAGACCGCATTCAAAACCATCTGGACAAAATATTTCCCATTTTGTTCGCACGCATTTTCAGGCCACTTCCGGTACACCGGTGGTGGCCCTCAAGAGCCGACCGCGCACTGGAGCGCAGTATCCCCGAGGTCATGGCCGCCGTAAACGGCTTTGTGGCACAGGCTCGCGCACGTATTTCGGCCAACCCGGCACTGCGGGAAACACCGGAAAACTTGTTGGAAGCCATGATCGCAGCAGCGGACCAACCCGACAGCGGGATGGACGATGAACAGGTCGCGGGCAACGTGCTCACCATGCTGCTGGCGGGAGAAGACACGACGGCTAATACCTTAGCATGGATGATTCATTTACTTTGGCAGAACCCGCAGGCGTTGCAGGCTGCCACCGGCGAGGTACGCCGTGTGTGCGGAGACTGCGCTGCAATCAGCCTCGATCAACTGGCACAGCTGGACTTTGTGGAGGCCTGTGCATTTGAAACCATGCGGCTCAAACCGGTGGCACCACAACTGCCATTGCAAACCTTGCGTGATACGGTGCTAGGGAACGTGCACTTACCCGTAGGCACCGTCGTAGTCAACCTGATGCGCGTGGATTCAGTGAGCGAGGCCCATGTAGCGAATGCCGCTGACTTTTTGCCACAGCGATGGCTTGAAAATGCGCAGGCCGATATGGTTGCAACTTCCGCCAAACGCATCTCCATGCCCTTTGGCGCGGGACCGCGCATTTGCCCGGGGCGCTACCTGGCCTTGCTGGAAATGAAGATGGCCATGGCAACACTGTTGGGCTGCTTTGACATCCTTTCGGTAGGTACTGCCGATGGGGCCGAACCTATCGAGCGGATGGCATTTACGATGACGCCGGTCGGCCTGCAAATGCGTTTGAAAGAACGCAGTGCAGTGGGTCGCTAACTGCGCAAGGCCTTGCGCAATTCCACACCGATTTCGGGTCTGGCCGCAAACGGGTCCGATGGGTTTCCGGACTTCAAAACGTCTTCCATGCGCGTTTGCACCGTGGCCAGCGCCTTCGGATGGCTGTAGATGTAAAACTGCCCCGCTTTGATGGCATCAAACACTTTTTGCGCCACCTCTTCCGCTGACACTTTGCCGCTTCCCACCGCTTTGTCGCTCATGGCCTGACCGATCATCTGGCTCTTGGTGATACGGGTGCCGGGTGTTTTGAAAGCGTCAGGCCGGTTGCGATGACTCTGGCTGATACCGGTAGGCACAAAGTATGGACACAACACGCTGGCGCTCACCTGATCGGATACCAGCGACAAATCCTGATACAGCGTCTCGGTGAGCGCCACGACCGCGTGCTTGCTCACGGTGTACACCCCCATATTGGGCGCGCTGATCAGACCGGCCATGCTGGCGGTGTTGACAATATGGCCCTCATAGGCAGGATCGGCCGAAGCTGCGGCCAGCATCATCGGGGTAAAGACGCGCACACCGTGGGCCACGCCCATCAGGTTGACACCGAGCACCCACTCCCAGTCCGCGACCGAGTTTTCCCAGATCAAGCCACCCGAAGCGACCCCCGCGTTGTTGAACACGAAGTGCGGCGCACCGAAGCGCTCCAAAGTTGCGGCCCCAAGTGCTTCGACCTGGTCGGCTTTGGAGACGTCGACCTGCATCGCCAGTAACTGTGCACCGGCAGCACTGAATTCACTAACCGCCTTTTCTAGCGCGTCCTGCTGCACATCGGCCAGCACAAGGTTCATTCCCAGTCTGGCACCGATGCGTGCGCACTCCAGACCGAAGCCTGAACCTGCGCCGGTGAGCACTGCCGTTTTGCCCCTGAATTCTTTAATCATGGTGATACCAGTTTGACGAGTTGTTTGCCTAAATTTTTGCCTTTAAGCAAACCAATAAATGCTTCCGGCGCCGACTCCAACCCCTGCGCAATGGTCTCGCGGGGGCGCAGATGCCCGCTGGCAAACAGCGTGCCCAACTCCTTGAGCGCGTCGGGCCAGACTTTCATGTGTTCGCTGACGATAAAGCCCTGCAGTTTGAGGCGCTGCCTCAAAATCAACACTGGGTATGTCATTGGCATAGGGGCACCGTTGTAACCGGCAATCATCCCGCATACGGCGATGCGCCCGAAGGCGTTCATGCGCGGCATGACGGCATCCAGAATCATGCCGCCTACATTTTCAAAATAGCCGTCGACTCCATTTGAACATTCCGCATCAATGGCCTTGGAAAGTGAATACGCGTCTTGATGGATTTTGTAGTCGATGCAGGCGTCAAAGCCCAGCTCGTCCACTGCATATTTGCACTTGTCCGGCCCGCCAGCAATGCCAACGGTACGACAGCCGCGGGCTTTGGAAAGCGCTGCAAAAGCACTACCCACAGCCCCAGTTGCGGCACTGACCAACATCGTCTGGCTCGCCTGCGGCTCCAAAATTTTCACCAACCCGTACCAGGCGGTTACGCCGGGCATACCCACCGCCCCCAGGTAGGCACTCAAGGGCACATGGGCGGTGTCAACTTTGCGAAGGTCACCGGGTGTATTCGCGTCAGCAACGCTGTACTCCTGCCAGCCGCCCATACCCACTACCTTGTCACCGATGGCAAATTTGGGGTGCCGGGATTCCAGCACTTCACCCACGGTGCCACCGATCATGGTTTCGCCCAAGGGCTGGGGTTGTGCATAGTTTTTGGTATCGCTCATACGACCACGCATATAGGGGTCCAGGCTCAGGAAATGGTGGCGCACCAGCACCTGCCCGTCTTGCAAAGCCGGTGTATGAGTACTCACCAGTTTGAAGTTGTCTGCGCTGGCCTCGCCATGCGGGCGGTTGTCCAGAAGAATTTGTCGATTAACGGGCACGATGTTCCTTTGGTCGAGATACGTTGGCGAAATCGGTGTTCAGTCAGTAGAGAGGGTCCCACCCGGGATTTGGGCGCCATTGACGCTGTGTGGTCCGGTCGCCAGCCGCTTGACGTACTTGAAAGTACCCGTGGCATGGGCGCAGGCCTTGCCCTTGGCATCAAAAACGGTGGCCTGTGTGAAGGCCATGGTGGCGGTGCGGTGCATCAACTCGCCTTTGGCCACCAAGGCACCCTGCGTAACGGTGGCCGGTCGCATGAAGCTGGTTTTCATCTCGATGGTGACCACGCCCATTTCGGGTATGACGCTGCGCGCGGCGGTTGCCATGCAAACGTCCAGCAAGGTCATCAAGGCGCCGCCATGTGTAACCTGAAACGAGTTCAGATGCTCCGCTTGCACAGGAAACACAATTTCCGACTTACCGTCGCCGAACGCCGTGAGATCGAACCCCAGCAGTGTTACAAACGGAATTTCAACACCAAAGCTCATCGAAGTAACCCAACCTTTCTACAAAGCGGTTTCATTCTATTGCTCCGGCCCTGTGAAGTTTTAAGCGGCATATCGAACCCGGCGGTCCTGGAAGTAGCCAATAACTCGCTCGGGGCTTTTCTCCAACATCGTCATATGTTCTTTGGCAGCTTCGCGTAATTTGGCTTTGGTGCGCACTGGAAC
>CANBYM010000091.1 GCA_947373605.1 Comamonadaceae bacterium | reverse complement strand
TGTGGACGCAGGACGGCTCTGAGAGGTATCCCAGTCCGCACCCGAACTCGGTGAAATGTATGGAGGTCAATGCGAGCCGCACGCATGTGCTGACCGGCAGCTACGGCGGGACGCTGGCCGCCTTTGATATTGCGCAGCGGCGCTGGCTGAAAATGTCCCGCCCCAGCACCAGCGGCATATCGTCCATCGCCTGGGACGAGGCGGCGCAGCAGTTTGTTGCCGCTTCGTACGACGGCAATTTGTATCCCTATTCGGTATGACACGCATACTCCTGTTCAGTGGCAGTCAACGGCGCGAGTCGTTCAACACGCGCCTGCTTGCGCATGTCGAATTCCATCTGCAGTGGCAGTGCGAAGTGGACTGGATCCATCCGGCGGAAGTTGATCTACCCTTGTTTGACCAGGACCTGGAAGCCGATAGCGCGGTGAGCGCCAAGGTTGCTGCACTGTTGCAGCGCTTTGCGAGCTGCGACGCCCTGATCGTGGCCTGCCCGGAGTACAACGGCCAGGCGACGCCTTACCTGAAAAACACCATTGACTGGGTCACGCGACTGAGCCACATCGACGCGCGGTATACCAATCCGTTTGTCGATAAACCGGTGCTCTTGTGCAGCGCATCCACCGGTTGGAGCGGCGGCGCTGTGGCATTGCCGCACTTACGTGCTTTGTTCGGCTATGTGGGCAGCAATGTGCTGGGCTGCACAGTCAGCATTGCCCACGCCAACCACAAATGGACCGAAGACGGCTTTCAGTTCAGTGACGATACGGAATCGCAGATTGACGAGGCGCTCTTGCGCCTCTTAAAAATCTGCGGGCAAACAAACCATGAACGCAGTACTCTCACGCTCTGATTGGCATTGGCCCGACTTCGGTCCTGCTTTGTGTGGAACCATGACGGACCGGGAGCGTCTGGGCTTGCCGGATCGCTATGTCCCAGGACGTCTGGATGCAGCAATGGTTAAGGCCCTGCAACTCTGGCGAACTGCGTCTACCGAGACTTTGTTGCGTGCCGTTCAATCGCGCGACGTCAACCTGCCGGATCGCATTGCGGTGGGTAACCTGCTGGCGTTGGCGGGCGACCCGCGCATTGATCCTGTGCTGCCCGAAATGGTTGATATTCCAGGCGGCAATGTTTTTATTGGTCTGGAAGAGTCCGGTATTGACGATGTGCTTTCCCGATTTACGGGATTGGGGCTGGACCGCAGTTGGATAGCCAAGGAATGTCCGCGCCATAGGCTGGCATTGCAGCCGTACCGTATGGCGCGCTTTCCAGTCACCAACTTGCAGTACCGCACCTTTCTGACGGAGACCGGCTACAACGAACTGCCCAGCAGTTGGGCATTTCGCCAGTTCCCGCAGGCAATGGGTAATCACCCGGTTTACACACTGAGCGCCGACGCCGCTGATGCGTACGTCAAGTGGTTAAGCGCCCGCACCGGACGCGGCTTTTGCCTGCCCACCGAAGCGCAATGGGAGTGGGCTGCCGCCGGTCCGGAAGGGTCGGAGTTTCCCTGGGGAAATACTTTTGATGCCGAGTTACTCAACACGGCGGAATGTGGAATTCTTGCCAGCACGCCGGTGGGCGTATTCAAAGGCGGCGAATCGCCGTTCGGCTTGGAAGACATGGCGGGCAACGTGGAAGAGTATGTTGCCGACACCTACGCGGCGTATGCCGGTGGCGAGTTTGTGCGGGACCATCTGGTGGCTATCCACGGAAGCTACCGCGTAGCGCGCGGTGGCAGCTTTGCCCGCTTTCGCGATCTGGCGCGCACACGGCGCAGGCACGGCCACAACCCCCGCTCTGCGACCTATGCCATGGGCTTGCGCGTGGCGGAAACCATTTGATTGCAGACAGTGGCGCATTTGCTCATCATTGAATTTCCCGGTGGCAACGACTTTGATATTGCGCATGCCTCAGTAGAGCGTGGCGACACGTTTAGCTTCCTCACCTCGGACCTGAAGCACTACCTCGCGCAGCCAGAAGGTGCGAGCCTGTTGGCGCGCGCCACGCAGCGAATCGAGGTGCCCGGCTTTGATCCGGAGGAGGTAATGCATGCGGTGTTGGAGGCGCATGCCGATGCGCCAATCGATGGCGTACTGAGTCTGCTGGATATCCGCCTCGTGATGGCCGCGCGCATTGCGCATCGCTTGGGCCTAAGGCACTTGGGCCGGGCTGAAGCGGCCATCCTGCGTGACAAGTACAGCGTGCGTTGTCAGCTGCAGGCAAAGGGAATTGTGCAGCCCGACTTTGCACTGGCTGAGTCGAACGAAGCGCTGGTGCAAGAAGTCATGCAGATGGGGCTGCCGGTGTTGATCAAGCCATCGGATGGCTATGCGTCGCAGAATATTGCAGTGCTGCGTTATCCTGAGGATTTGGATCCCATTCTCAGCCCCTTGCAGGACATGTTGCCCTCGCGCGCAGACTACGGGCTCGGTGTGTCGGCCAATGACCGCCTGTTGGTAGAGCGTTACATGGAAGGCACCGTCATCGGTTGCGACACCTTGAGCTTTGGCGGCAAGCACACCTTGTTGGGCATTCATGAGAAGCTGTTTTTTGAACAACCTTCGTTTGCGATTCGTGGCAGTTGCTTTTCCAATGCGCACCTGCAATGGGATGCAATCAATACGTATGTGCAAGCGCTGCTCAACGCTGTGGGCTTTCATGACGGTGCAGCGCATATTGAACTCGTGTTGACCACAGTCGGCCCCAGGCTCATTGAAATCAACCCACGACTGGTAGGTGCCAAAATTGCGCGGCTGGTGAACTTTGCATTAGACCGGTCCATGCATCAGGACTTGATCGCCATTCATACCGGGCAATACCGGGCGCCGGTTGAGGCTGAAAAGGAGACGGTTTATGCCGTGACCAGATGGCTGGTCGCGAGAGAATCGGGCGTCCTGGATGGCGTTGAGCTGGCGAAGCGCAATGACCCGCGAATCCGTTGTGCGGAAGTTATGAAGCGCCCAGGTGACTATGTGCGGCCGCCGCTGGAAAACGCAGACCGGATCGCCTATGTCATGGTGTGTGCGGACACCCGCGAGGCGGCGGAAAGCCTAGCGGAAAGTTATATTGCCGCTTGCAAAATTAAGCTGCGCGAAGTGGCGCTAAGTCCCGCATTGGTGGACTAGCCCGGCTAAAACCTCGTATGTGATTGGCAGCGCGCTAGTTGCGTGCATGGGCGAGGCTGAATTCACTGACACCCTCGAATCTGCGGAATTCGTTTGACATCTCTGATAGCGACAAGCTCTTATTGCGACGCAGCGAAATCGCCACGAAGCGCCATTCTTCGCGTTTGGCGATGCATTGGATGTGAAGTGTGCCGCCGGCAACTTCATAGCCGCGCTCCAGCGCAAACTTTTGCAGAACCGGCTGGCTTGGCACAAAGCCGGTATCAAACGCCAATGTGACGGCAATCGCCGGACGCGATGGGAGTGTCTTTTCCAGAATTGCGGCCCACATCATCAGTGCCGCTGACAAACACGCCAGCAGTATGGCTGCTGTGTAAAAGCCGATGCCCACCAGAATGCCGATAGCGGACGATGACCAAATGGATGCAGCGGTGGTGAGTCCGCTGATGTTCATGCCTTCTTTCATGATCACGCCGGCACCCAGAAAGCCCACGCCGGTGACGATGCCCTGAATCACGCGGGTGGGGTCGGGTACAAGGTGTGCTAGAACCGATCCTTGCAATTCTCCGCCATACCAGGAGCCGGGATAGCCTACGATGACGGTGAGTGCGCACGATGCCATGCACACCAACCCGTAGGTACGCATACCTGCGGCCCGGCCGTGGTAGGACCGCTCATAGCCAACCAGCAGGCCCAGAAGCAGTGCACCAAACAAGTTGGCAAAAACGATCAGGTTGACCGAAATTTCCCGATCCGACCAGTAACCGGCAGTCAACGCTGTAAGCAAATCTTTCATGGCACCCCCATGCACACAGTCTACTTCGGCAAACCGCTTTCTTTATGGCAGATCAGATGCTTTTTGCCTGCATGAAGCCTGCAAAAAAATCCGCCAATTCACGGTGTGCACCCAAAGGTAAAACAAGGGCGATGTACTGGTCCGGTCGCACGACGACTAATGCGCCTTGTGCCCGGTCTATGCCCCGCGTATCAAAAATATCCGGCGCACCGGGTGCCTTGGCGCAGAACACTTTTTCATAGTCGCGCAGACCATAGCGTCCCTTGGGCGGACTCAGCACTATCGGAATTGCTTCCAGATTAATTTCGCTGTTGCGCTGCTGGAATATGCCGCGTACATCGAAGACCGCATCGAAGTCCTGATCCGGCGCTGTGTAACTGCGCACCGGCGAATCGGCGGATTGCTCCAGAAATTGGCACAGCGCGCCAAGCCCGTTGGTCGTTTTACTGGGCGCATCCTGTGCGCCCGCAAAGGCATAGAAGCGCCAACGGCCATCCGCTTTGCCGGCGTGTCCCAGTTCTACCGGCTTTGCGTCAAATGCTCGCAGTACCTTGGCCGAGTGAAAGCGTTCGCCGACCACAAAGCCGGTGGCCAGATGCTGGTGCGTGGCGTCGCCGCAAATGACGGAAGGTTGGTAATGCGTGCCCATACCCGCAGTGAAACGCCCGTGCCGCTCAAAGTATTTTTGAAACTCCTTGGGGTCTACACCGTGCGATGTGCCATCCACATCCTGCTGCGGCCGGTCGCTGAACATCTTGGCCCACTCGCGGTCAAAGTCGATCAGCTCCTGCGCAACGACCTGGCGCTCTTTGGAGTAGGTGTGCAGCAACTCTGGTTTGGCTTGCCCGTGCAGCACGGCAGCGAGCTTCCAGCCCAGATTGAAGGTGTCCTGCATGGAAAAGTTCATGCCCTGTCCGGCCTTGGGGCTGTGGGTGTGGCAGGCATCCCCCGCAATGAAAACGTGCGGCAGCCGGGTGCCGGATTCCTGCATCGGCACATCGTCATACTGATCGCAGATGCGCTGGCCGATCTCATAGACCGACCACCACGGTACTTCTTTCACATCCAGCGTGTAGGGTTGCAGAATGCGCTGTGCGGCGGCAATGAGTGACTCTTTGCTAATGCCGCGATTGGCGACGCGCTCGTCTTCACCAAGTTTGTCCATCTCTACATAGATGCGCACCAGATAACCCCCTTCGCGGGGAATGACCAGCAGATTGCCATTAGCCGACTGCACAGCCACTTTGTGGCGGATGTCCGGGAAATTGGTCGTCGCAAGAACGTCCATGACGCCCCACGCATGGTTGGCGGAGTCGCCGACCAGTTGCAGGCCAATGGCCTTGCGCACGCCGCTGCGCGCGCCGTCGCAACCCACCACATAGCGGGCTTTGATGGTTTCGATGTGGCCCTGATGTTCAGGGTCGATGCGTTCGAGCCGGACGGTGACAGGGTAATCAACTTCGTTGCGGCTCACCGACAAATCCACAAAGCTGCGGGCGTAATACGGCTCCAGCCGGGTAGGGGCATTGCGCATGAACTCCAGATAGAAATCATGCACCCGCGCCTGGTTGAGCACCACGTGCGGAAATTCCGACAGGCCGTCTTCGGTGTCCTGTACGCGCCCGTGGCGCACGACGCTGCCCGGATGGTCGGGGTCGGGCTTCCAGAAAGTGACCTCATTGATCCAGCAGGCCTCTTTGACCACCCGCTCAGCGAAGTTAAACGCTTCAAACATCTCCATCGTGCGGCAGGCAATGCCGTCGGCCTGCCCCAGTTGCAGTGGGCCGTCTTTGGACTCTACGATGCAGGTGCGTATGCTGGGAAACACTGACAGCTGCGCCGCCAGCGTCAGGCCCGCGGGACCGCAGCCCACGATCAGCACATCCACTTCGCCCGGTGGAGTTTCGGTTCTTTTGACCAAGTTGGTAGCTTCGTCAAAGACCTCGGGGCTGCCGGGTCTAAAGCCGTTTTGATGGAATTGCATTTATTCGGGTTTGATGTTGGCGCTTTTAGCGAGATCGGCGTAGCGCTTGGCATCGACACGGATCAGGCGGGCGAGATCGTCACCATTTCCTTTGTACAGCTCGACACCGGCGCCGGAGAGGTTAGATACCACGGCGGGCTGGGCTAGCACGCTGTTCACGTCGGCTTGCAGCTTGCTCACAACGGCAGGCGGCAGGCCTTTGGGGCCCATGAGCGCAAACCAAGTGGCGAAGTCAAAAGGCTTGAGGCCTTGTTCGTCAAATGTGGGTGAGTCCGGCAAGAGGTTATAGCGCTGCGGTGTGGAGACACCAATCACTTTGAGCTTGCCGCTCTTGACAAATGGCGCCACCAGATTAGCACTGACGGAAGCCAACTGAATTTGCCCGCCCAGTACATCGGTCACCGCAGGGGAGCACCCCTTATAGCCCACATGGGCCGCGTTGAAATTACCAAACTGCTTGAGCAACTCCATCACAAAGTTCTGCGGCGTACCGATGCCACACGAGCCGTAGCTCAGCGAGTCCGGCTTGGCCTTGGCCAGTGCCACCAGTTCTTTCACGTTGCTCACATTGAGCGACGGATGTACCACAACGGCAATGGGCGTTACGCCTAGCAACATGATGGGGGTGAGGTCTTTCTCGGGGTCGTAGGGCAGTTTGCCCATCACACCCAGGTTGGTCAGCATGGTGCTGTTTTGCAGCAGCAGGGTGTAGCCGTCAGCAGGTGCGCGCACGACCTCGAGACTGCCGATATTGCCCGATGCACCGGCCTTGTTTTCAACGGCAACGCCTTGGCCCCACATCTGCTGCAAGACCACGCCAAGCTGGCGCGCCAGAACGTCAGACCCGCCACCCGTTCCATAGGGAACAACGATGCGCACCGCTCTTGAGGGGTAGGTGTCCGCGCGTGCTGTGACGCCTGTCATCAACGCGGCTGCTGCGCACAGTGTGCTGATAAAGATGCGAATTTTCATGCCAGTCTCCTTATTATTCGTCCAGATCCACCACGCCCAGACGTTTGACCCACAGGTTCCAGGACCGGGGAATCTGACCGTCATTCATGTCGGAGGACAGTTGCGCCTCTTCGGTGTTGAGGAAGGTGATGTCGCCCAGGCCGGTGGCGGAAAGCTGCAGCTTGGCATTGACCTCGGTATAAATGGCGCGGTAAATCACCTGCTCCAGCGAGGTGCCCACCACGGTCGAGCCGTGGCCGCGCATGAGGACACAGCTGTGCTTGCCCAGTGAATTGGCCAGTGCCGCACCCAGGTAGGAACTGCGGATCAGCATGTCAGTGTTGCCACCGGCCTCGCGGATTTCAAAGTGCGCAGAACCTTCGCCCAAAAAGCCCGACATATGGAATACGGGCTTGAGCATGTTACGGGTAATGGCAAAGGGAATGACGCTTAAAGAGTGACTGTGGACCACCGCCACGACGTCGGGCCGCGCACGATAAATTTCCCCGTGGATAAAGCGTTCCAGGTAGGGACGCTCGGTTTGGTCTGACAGGGTATTGCCGTCAAAATCATAGATGGTGATGTCACGCCTGCGCACCATGGCCGGGGCCCGATTGCAGGACAACAGAAATGCGCCGGGCTCGCTGTCGTGCCGCACGCTGACATGGCCCAGTCCGTCGACGATGTTGTGGTCGTACAGAATGCGGTTGGCATACACAAGGCGGTCTACGAGGTCGGGGTCGGGTGGTTTGAGGGCCAAGGGTTTGTCTCCTATTTTTTCTTGACTTAAAGCAATCTCGCATTTTTGGGCGCGACTTCTATCTTGGCAAGCCCCTCGACCGATAATCAGTATCTAATTTTTCAATAATAGAAATTGCGTGAGGAGTAAGCCAGTGGCCAAGCTTGATCTGGAATGGCTGGCAGTGTTTGACGAAGTATTCAAAACTGCCAGTGTCTCCAAGGCCGCAGAGCGGCTGGGTATTGCACAGGCCGCAGCCAGCACCGCGCTTATCAAACTGCGCGCGCACTTCGGCGATCCGCTTTTCAGCCGCACGGGCCGGGGTATGTTGCCCACACCGTTTGCGCAGTCCATCGCTCCTTCGTTACGCGCGGTGTTGGACCATCTGGAGCAGGCGCAGTCCAGCCGCGCCGTGTTTGAGCCGGCCCATGCGCAACGCACCTTTCGCATCAGCATGACCGACATCAGCGAAATTGTGCTGCTGCCGACCTTGCTGAACCACATTCGCCAGGTTGCGCCGGGCATCGTGCTGGATGTGGAAAAAATATCTACCGACAGTGCACGCCGCCTGCAGGATGGCGACGTCGATCTGGCGGTGGGCTTCATGCCGCAGCTTGATGCGGGCTTTTACCAGCAGGTGCTTTTTGCGCAGAATTTTGTCTGCCTCGTCGCGCTGAAACATCCGCGCATCGTAAGCAGGCTGAGCAAGGCCGCCTTCGGCCGCGAGAGCCATGTGCTCATCGGCACGTCGGGCACTGGCCACACTATTGTCGACAAGGTGTTGGAGCGCGCGGGTGTGCAGCGCAAGGTGGCACTGCGCGTGCCGAGTTTTCTGGGCGTTGCACGCATCGTGGCAGAAACCCAATTGATTGCCACCGTGCCGCTGCGTTACGGCGACATGATGGCGCAGCGCGAACCAGTGCGCGTACTGCCGGTGCCTTACGTGCTACCGCATTACGACGTCAAACAACACTGGCATGAACGGTTTCACACGGACCCCGGCAATGTGTGGCTACGCCGCACGATTGCGCAGCTGCTGGGGGATGGTCGGCATAGTGCTACTGCACGCGTCAAATGACGTTGAAGTGGCGGGTAATCCGCAAAATAAGTTAGTACCATTTGAGTCATCAGGTACGGGCCATCTTCAAAAGTTTTTGAGTGGCCAATATCCGGTGTTTGGACTTTGCCTGATAGTGTTGCCAGGGACCGGTCAATCAGCCGCGCTGGTTCGTGCCAATTGCCGACAGTTACCGGTGTTCCAAGCGGACTGTCGATTCGCTGAGCAAATTTCTGATGGATACCCGATTCTTTTGCAGCGTAACATTATTAGGAGAAAGGACGCGTGAATCCCACAGGCCGACCCGCCAAACTGGAAATCGACCAGACATGTTTGGCCAAGTTTTCTAAAGCCTGGCAGCACTTGGACTATGTACGGATACGGATTGGATGCAGTGTCAAAGTCGATATGCCTTAGACAGTTGACCAGATCGATAGTCGATTGGTTGTGTAACCGGGGCGCGGCTCCTACTTTGCGGTCAGTCGGTGTCGCTATCCAATATTTCCAGCGCTTCATCCATGGCAAAGCTGCGTATGGCGGCCTTGAATGTCCTGAACCGACCGTGCAGTAAATCTGCCAGTAAAGCTTCATTCTGCTCAAACAGCCTCCAAGCAATTGGATCATCGTTTTGTAATAAGTTCCGCAGACTCTGCAGAATGTGCGAGCCATCGACGGTGTCGGACTTTGTAAGCTGCGCCGGTCCGCCGGTGAGGTTAGTCAGAGCGGCTTGAATAGCCGCGATCTGTGTGTTCAAAGCACCTTCCAACGCGCAAGTGTCGATCGGCAAGTGGCCCACATGAAGTGCTGTCTCTGTCGCTTCGGCAAGTTCGACCAGATGGTTGGCTCCTATCGTGCCTGCCAGCCCTTTGAGCGTGTGGGCAATACGCTCAGCTGTTTTCAGATCGTTCGCAGCCACCGCTGAATGTAGACGGGGTATTGCACTAGCCTGCTCTTGTGCAAAATTGCGCAGCAACGCCACATAACGATTCTGCTGATCCATAACGCGGCGCAGACCGCTTTGCACGTCCAAGCCCTCGATGGTGATGGTAGTTGGCGTCAAGACGTTGGATTGGTCAATGGGAGCTGGTTCGGTCACAACAGGCAATCTTGATGCGTCAAGCGCTACAAAACGCAGTATCGTTTTATAGAGTTGCTCCGGTTCAACCGGTTTTGCTACAACGTCGACCATGCCTGCCTCCACACAACGCTGGCGATCCGCATCCATGGCATTGGCGGTCATTGCGATGATGGGGGTGGAGGCCCAGCCAGGCAGTGCCCTAATTGCCAGCGTGGCGGCCAATCCATCCATGACCGGCATCTGCATGTCCATCAAAATCGCATCAAAGGCTGGTTCGCCGGATTGCGCCTGACACTTTTGCAGGGCAACCATGCCGTTGTCGGCCACGTCTACCGTAACACCGACTTCACGCAACAGTTCGGTCGCGACTTGTTGATTAATCAGATTGTCTTCCGCCAGCAGCACCCGCAAACCCCTCAGAATGCCAGAGGTTTGCAGCGCTTTCATATTCGGTGCAACTTTGTTCGCATGCGTGCGAGTCGCCTTTTTCGCTGCATTGGCAATACCCAACTGGGCGGTAAACCAGAAAGTTGAGCCCACGTCCACAGCACTTTCTACACCCACTTCCCCGCCCATCCGTTCTGCCAGCTGTTTGGAAATGGCCAACCCCAGACCCGTGCCACCGTATTTGCGCGTAGTCGAGTTATCGGCTTGCTGAAAGCTCTGAAACAATCTGCCGATTTGCTCTGACGCCAGCCCGATACCCGTGTCCCTGACAGCAAACCGCAGAAGCACTTTGTCATCGCTGCGCTCCTTCACTGACACGGAAATGGCAACCGTGCCCTTTTCCGTGAACTTGACCGCATTGTTGGCAAAGTTAATCAGGATCTGGCGCAACCGCAAAGGGTCTCCAGTGAGCAT
Source organism: Comamonadaceae bacterium (assembly GCA_947373605.1). Lineage (GTDB taxonomy): Bacteria > Pseudomonadota > Gammaproteobacteria > Burkholderiales > Burkholderiaceae_C > Allorhodoferax. The sequence goes on along the minus strand of CANBYM010000091.1, from coordinate 3,162 downwards.
GACAAGTGTGTCGGGCATCACATCAAACGTCAGATGCAGTCCTTTTTGTTCCGCCTTATCAGCAATAAACGCTTGCACATCGCCAATCACGTCTTGAATCAAGAAGTCGATATGTTCGAGTTGCAGCATGCCCGCCTCGATCTTGGAGATATCAAGCACATCATTGACAATGCCTAGGAGGTGCTGACCGGCGTTCTGAATTTTTTGAACGTAGTCGCGCTGGCGAGGTGTCAGTTCGGTATTGAGAGCCAGGTGACTCATACCGATTACGGCATTCATCGGCGTACGAATTTCGTGGCTCATATTGGCCAAAAATGCGCTCTTGTGCTGGTTGGCTGCTTCCGCTGCCGTGCGCGCCACTATCAGTTGCGACTGCGCTGTTTTCAACTGTCTGTGTTGTTCTTCCAGCTCGTTCAGTGCGCCACTCAGTTGCTGTGTCCGAACTTCGACGGTGCTCTCAAGATTGGAGTACAGGTTCGCATTTTCAATCGAGATGGCTGCCTGCGACGCCAGCACCCGCATGGTTTCCAGGCGCCCCGGAGTGAATACATCGCTTGACAGGCTGTTTTCCAAATAAAGCACACCTCGAAGCGTTCCCGCAATCAACAGGGGCACGCACATCACAGACTTTGCCCGTGTTGACTGAATATGAGGATCCTGCGTAAAACCGCCATCGACCGCAGCGTTACCCAGAACGACGTTATCGAGGGTCCGCGCCACAAAGTGGATGACGCTCTTTGCAAGCCCTTCGCTTGCGTCGAGCGGGCTGGATGCCATGATTTCCTCAGCCTGCTCTTCGTCCCGCCGCGCCTCAATGAACAGGGAATTCGAGGACGCTCCCGCCAGCAGCAGAACCTCCTTGTTGGACCCCGCGTTCTCGCGCAGGATGCGCATCAATTTAACAAACAGTTCACGGGCAACGATTTCACTTGAAAGCGTTTGCGCGGCCTTGGAAATGGTTATAAGGTCCAAGGAGCGACTACTTGAGTCGGAATGGCTAACCTTCGTATCGGTAACTTGTACTGTGGTTTGCGTCCGGGCTGCACCGAAATTCCCTTGCCTGCCAATCAGTTGAGAAAAGTTTTCTTCCAGATAATTAACTTTGCCATTCGCACCCCAGCGGGCATACAGATATCTCGCTTCGCCGAGGTAGAACCCGGCGACCTTGAGCCGGCTTTGTTCAAGATTAAACCTGCCGGTAAGTTCGTTGATCAGTGCCTCGTGACTCAAATATCCACTGGAATTCGCAGCCTCGATGGCTCGTTCATAAAAATTACCTGCCTGCTCAACATCTGCGTCGAGTCGCTTGAGCTCCGCTTGCATCAATAGATCAAGATGCTGGAAGTTTTCCGGACAATGAGCAGCCCAGCGTTGCATGGTCCTGCGTTCACTTTTCATGCGTTTGTAGAACTTTCTCCGTTCGACGGGCATGCATTTTCGATAGAGGGCCGCCATGGTCAGGAACGCATAGAGGCAGAAGTCTGCAGTCCAGGATGAGCTAACCAGCGCCTTCATCAATTCCTTGTCGTCGATTTTTCGAACATAGTCAAGCGCCATCGCATGGTCGCCGTATTCGAAGTGAATGACGAGCTTGCTCAGGTAGTAGATAGCCAGGGCATTGAGCGCCTGGCTTTCGCGCATCTCGGCCAGACAGGACGGCTCGTCGAATTCGGCGTCATTCAAGGTCAGGCGGCCATAGGTCTGGCCGCAAAGATTTTTCCTGAATTGCTGTTGTACCTTGGAAAAATTCAACGCACTTTGATTCTTTGTCTCGGCGATGATGATGAGGTATTTCTGTGCTTCCTGAATTGCATTGGGCAAGTTGATATGTGTTTCCCATTGCGTCATGAAGCTGCCGGCGTACGCCAGATAGAACAAGTCGCCGGACTGAAAGCCGGCGTCAATCGCGCGTTTGAAGTACGGCGTGAGTGTGCGCCAATGGTAGTTCCAGACATGGGTGAACGTCGTATAGACCCAGATCGCACGGCACCGCGCGGCCAGGTCGTTCTGAACCTCATTGAGCTTTACGCCGAGTTGGCCAAACGCGTCGCCGGTCTTCAGATCTTTGAAAATGCCGTTGAGAATAATCCCGTAACAGGCGTAAGCAAAAGCGGAATCCGGACAATTTCCGTGGGCCAGTGACAGATTGACCTGGCGCATGGCCGCAATCGCGAACAGATTGGCATTGGCGTTTTGATAGGCTGCAGGAGAAATCTCCGTCAGAATCGTGACGGCCAATCGAATGTCTGGTCGCGTCATTTGCGGCAGGCCGATCAGGCTTGCAACCGGCCGCCGGCCTACATTCCATTTGGTGACCAGTGCCTCGCGAATGACCGCAAATAGTGATGGCTTTTCATCGACCGCGACGCCCAGAATAGCCAGGGCCTGTACCCCGACCCGAATCGCTTCAGCGAGTTTGTCCATGACCACATACTGGCGCAGGCGCATCTGGAATATTTTTGCTTTGTCCAGAGTTGTCCTGGCCCGTTGCAGCAGCGTCTGATATTGCGCTTCGGCGGCCTCGAAATCGCCGCACAAATACGAGCACTCAAGTAATTCGCGCGCCATCGAAAAAGCCAATTCATAATCGCTGACCCACGAATCTTCGGTGAGCAGCGTCGCACCAATATTGAGGTGTTCAAACGCCGGCCGATACGCCATAGATGCTTTGGCCTTTTCGCCGGCGGCAAGATTCATGCGGGCAAGTGCCATCCTTTCGGCAGGATCCTCAATCAAATGCTTGGCATAGTTGAGGTGCCGCACAATGTCCATAACATGACCTGCCTGATTCTGCGTCGATGTGCTTTTGAGTAGCAACCGCCCGATCCCGAGATGGACCCGGTCTTTATGTTCGTCCGCAATGAGTGCATAGGCGGCCTGCTGGATCCGGTCATGCTTGAACTGGCAAAGAACATCAAAACTTTCGGTATCGCCTGGTTCGTCGCGGACACTTTCTACCTGGCTCATGGCCTGCGCCAATCGATATTGATCGCTCAAGGGAACAATGATTTCGTCGCGAACTGCAGGCCATAAGGCCTTAACCACGTAAATGAAAGGAACCTCCATGACGCGCGCCAATGTTCGCAACTCGAACTGACTGCCAACGCAGGCGGCGATCTGCAACACATTCTGCGCATCAACGGGAAGTTGCTTGAGCCGGGC
>CANBYM010000090.1 GCA_947373605.1 Comamonadaceae bacterium | reverse complement strand
TGAGCTGCCTTCGCCCGCGTCCACCACAAAGAGGCGCTCACCGGCAATTACTGCAGTGCAAGGCCCGGCGCGCGTCGGGTCGGGCATGGGCGAACCGGTGCCACACAGCACCACATGCAGACCATCGGGCAGCGTGGCAATGATGTCGCGCCCCACGTTGCGGTGTGCCATGCGCGAGAGCACTTGCATTGATATCGGTTTTTGGAATATCCATAAGCAGGCTGCCGGCAGCACAATGGCGGCTAGCAATACGGCGGCGATTTTTTTTGCTCTGCTCATCCGGATTCCTTGTTTGTCTCTGGTTGCGCAGTCTAGGCACACGGCTGCACTCTGCCTGTCACGATAATGACACGGTGAATGCCATTATGCTGTGAGGATCAATAACGAGGAGACAAAAAATGGATATTCCTTCACTAAAGAGTAGCGTCAGTGCGCAGGAGTGGCAGCTGCGTGTGGAACTGGCTGCGGCATACCGCCTGGTCGCCTTGTATGGCTGGAGCGACCTGGTATTTACCCACATCAGCGCGCGAATCGCGGGGCCGGAGCACCATTTTCTAATCAACCCCTACGGGCTGATGTTTGATGAAATCACGGCCAGCAGCCTGATCAAGGTGGACGCACAGTGCAACAAACTCAGTGACTCACCGTTTCCCGTGAACCCGGCCGGCTTCACGATTCACAGCTGTATCCATGAAGCGCGCGCTGACGTGGTTTGCGTCCTGCATACGCATAGCCGCGACGGTGTGGCGGTCAGTGCGCAAAAGGCCGGTGTGTTGCCCATCAGTCAGCAGTCCACCTTCGTCATTCCCCAGTTGGGTTACCACGACTACGAAGGCGTGGCCTTGCGCGACGAAGAAAAGCCCCGTCTGCAAGCTAGTCTGGGTCGCAACAACCTGCTTATGCTGCGTAACCATGGCTTGTTGGCAGTGGGCGGCAGCGTGGCGGAAGCGTTTTTGAATATGTATGTTTTTGAGACCACCTGCCAGATTCAAATCAGCGCGCAGTCCGGGGGCGAACTGGTACATGTGCATCCGGAGATCATGAAGAGCATGCCTCAGGTTCTGCAAATGGTGACCAAAGGGCAGGGCGCAGGCATCGCATGGCCGGCCCTGTTGCGTAAGGTCGAGCGCAGCGACCCGGGTTATAAGCTGTAGGAGGTGCGCCTGTGACTGCCCTTCAATACCTGCTGCTCAGTGCTACGCTGGCGGCCTTTGTCGTTCTGGAATATGCGCTGGGCTATTCGCAAAAATTCAGCGCCGATGCAGGTGACAACCTGCTGGACCTGCTGTGCTTTGTGTTGCTCGCAGCGTTTACCCAGCCGTTTATTTTCTGGGTCACCAAATCCATCGCCCTGCGCGTGGCACCGGGCATGGAGAACGCATGGGCCGATCTGCCGTGGTACGGCATGGTCGGGCTGCTGCTGCTGGGGGATGACCTGCTGCAGTACTGGTGGCACCGCGCTTCACACTCGCCACTGTTGTGGCCGCTGCACCGGGCGCACCACTCGGCGCAGTACATGAGCGCGCGCATCATCTATCGCAACAATTTCTTTTATTACCTGGGCATGCCGGCTATCTGGATGTCGGGCCTGCTGGTGTACCTGGGACTCGGGCCGGTATATATGGTGTACATCGTGGTGAAACTGATGGTGATTACCGGTGCACATTCCAGCGCGCGCTGGGATGCTCCGCTGTACCGCATCAAGGTGCTGGCACCGTTGATGTGGCTGGTGCAGCGCACCATCTCCACACCGGCTACCCATTTCGCGCACCACGCGATGAGCAATGACGATGGCATTGGCTACTACACCGGCAATTTCGGCAACCTGCTGTTTTTCTGGGATGTACTGTTCGGCTCGGCCCACATCACGCAGCGCTTTCCGCCCCAAGTGGGCCTGCGTGACGACCTGCTTTTTGGTGCCGAGAAATGGTGGGTACAGTTGCTCTACCCGTTATTTCGCTCCCGCCGGCAGCACTCCGTACTGGTAAAGAATGGAAAAAGTGACGCCACGTCAGCACAAACGCCGCTAAGCCGCTAGAGTAGACAGCATCGGACTACCCCGGAGGTATTTATGTCCATGCGGTCATTGGTAATGCGCATCGTGGTGGTGTCGGCGTTCCTGTGCGCACCAGTTGGCGCAAATGCAGGGCCGCTGTCCGCGCTGGACGAAAAGCAGATCATCGCGGTCGTGCAGTCTCAGCTCAAAGCGTTTGCGGCGGAAGATGCCGAAAAGGCCTTTTCTTATGCTGCGCCCAACATCCGCGCTTTGCTGGGTACGGCGGATAATTTTCTGGAAATGGTGCGCAGTCAGTACGACGTTGTCGTGCATCCGGTATCCGTGGTCTTTCTCAAACCCAAAGGCGATGGCGCCCTGTCAGTCATCAAGGTTCAGTTGACCGACGAAGACGGGGACGTCTGGACCGCCACGTACACCCTGCAGCGGCAGAAGAACAAGCAGTGGCGCATTACGGGTTGCGCACTCGCAGAAGCCCTGGGCAGCATGGTCTAGGCATGCACTAATCTGGACTGTGCACCGGTCCGGATTGCCTTGTGGAGGGCATTTGCACAATCGCGGTGCAAATTGAATACAAGTCCTAAGCAAATTGTGTACAAAGTGTTGGCACGTAGTTTGCAACAGCTTTGACATGAACGCTGAAGTACCGCACACCGCCGCTATTGAAGTGGTTGCCCTGACCAAACGCTATGGTGAGGGCAAGCCCGCTGTGGATGGCATCAATCTGCGTATTGCCAGCGGCAGCTACTGTTGCCTGCTCGGCCCCTCGGGTTGCGGCAAGAGCACCACACTGCGCATGATTGCCGGGCATGAGTCGGTCAGCAGCGGCGATGTGCTACTGGAAAACCGCAACATCACCAATTTGCCGGCAGCCGAGCGTGGCACCGCCATGATGTTTCAGAGCTTCGCGCTGTTCCCACATTTGAACGCGCTGGACAACGTGGCATTCAGCCTCAAGATGAAGGGCGTTGGCAAAGCCGAACGCCAGGCCAAAGCGCAAAACCTGCTGGAGCGCGTGGCAATGGGTCATCTCGCAGCGCGCAAGCCCGGCGAGTTGTCGGGTGGCCAGCAGCAACGCGTTGCACTGGCCCGCGCGCTGATCACAGAACCGCGCGCCTTGCTGCTGGACGAGCCGCTTTCTGCGCTGGACCCGTTTTTGCGAATCCAGATGCGTGCCGAACTGCGTCGCTGGCAAAAGGAATTGGGCCTGACCTTTATCCATGTGACCCACTCGCAGGAAGAGGCCATGGCCTTGGCCGACACCATGGTGGTGATGAACCACGGCGTAATCGAGCAAATGGGTTCGCCGCATGAAATCTATAACCGCCCGGTCAATGAATTTGTGGCGCGCTTTATGGGTGGCCACAACGTGATCGATACGCCGGCGGGGAAGATCGGCGTTCGCACTGACCAGATGCAAGTCGTGCCCGCTGACGTTGCTGTACCCGAAGGTTTCGCCAGCAAGGCAGCGGTCGTCACCGACGTGGAATACCAGGGGACCTATGTGCTCTTGGGCGTGCAAAACCCGCAAGCCGCGCACAACGCTAACGCCACTGCCGAGGCGTCTGTCATGTTGTCTGAAGAGCAGTTCGGCAAGCGTCCGTTTGTGGTCGGCGAGAGCGTGCAGCTGGCCTGGTCTCCGTCGGTTGCGCATTCCCTGCAATGAGATTCCCCACCCCTTCGCAAGAAGCATTTTCCCCCACCCTCTAAGGAGTTAATCCCATGTCAGATGCATTGAAAGATCCTGTCACCGGCGTGCAGCGCCGCTCTGTTCTCAAAGGTACCGCCGGCATTCTGGCCGCGGGAATGTTCCCTGCGATTCACGCGCAGGAAAAAATCGTATTGCGTTACCTGGGCACCGCAGTGAACCAGGACAAGGAAATCGGCGACAAGTTCAAAGCCGACACCGGCATTGAAATCCAGTATGTAGCCGTCACCACTGACGACGTGACCAAGCGTGCGGTCACTGCGCCCAACAGTTTCGATTTGATCGACACTGAATACTTCTCCTTGAAGAACATTGTGCCTACCGGCAACCTCAAGGGCATTGACACCAAGCGCATCAAGAATGCAGACAAAATCACTTCCCTGTTCACTTCCGGCATGGTGGCGGGCAAGGCTGTAGGCGACCAGGGCACAGCGCCCAAGAAGACCATTTACCTCGAAGGCGAAAAGAGCAAAGTGTTTGCCAAGAGCCCGACCCAGTTCATGTCGCTGATCCCTACCGTGTACAACGCCGACACCCTGGGCATTCGCCCCGATCTGATCAAGCGCCCCATCAGCTCTTGGGCTGAATTGCTGAACCCCGAGTTCAAAGGCAAGGCCGCGATTTTGAATATTCCGTCCATCGGCATCATGGACGCTGCCATGGTCGTGGAAGCCATGGGCATCTACAAATACCCCGACAAGGGCAATATGACCAAGAAGGAAATTGATCTGACCATCAAGACCCTGATTGAAGCCAAGAAGCAAGGCCAGTTCCGCAGCCTGTGGAAAGACTTCAACGAGTCGGTCAACCTGATGGCCTCCGGCGAAGTGGTGATCCAGTCGATGTGGTCGCCTGCGGTGACCGCCGTGCGCACCAAGGGTATTGCTTGCACCTTCCAGCCTCTGAAGGAAGGCTATCGCGCCTGGGCTTCCGGCTTCGGTCTGCCTGCGACGCTCTCCGGCAAAAAGCTCGACGGCGCCTATGAATTCATCAACTGGTTCCTGGATGGCTGGGCTGGTGCGTACCTCAACCGCCAGGGTTACTACAGCGCCGTGCTGGACACCGCCAAAGCCAAGATGGAAGCGTACGAATGGGCTTACTGGATGGAAGGCAAGCCCGCTTCGCAAGACATCAAGAGCCCGCACGGTGACCTGTTGGCCAAGAAGGGCGAAGTGCGCGACGGTGGCAGCTACGAGCAACGCATGGGCGGTATTGCCTGCTGGAATGCCGTGATGGATGAGAACACCTACATGGTCAAGAAGTGGAACGAGTTCGTCGCTGCATAACATGAGCGCACCGGCACAAACATCTCCTGCATCCGGCTCTGCGCCGGGTCGCACACTGGCGGCCTGGTGGCAGGCTGCGCCGCTAACGGCGGTGTTTGTGCTGTTCTTTCTGATTCCGCTCGCGCTGATTCTGATGGTCAGCTTCTGGGACTTCAACGAATACCAGATGCTGCCCGCTTTCACTTTTAAGAACTACATTGCAGTATTTGAAGGCTGCATGGATTCCGGTGACCTGTGCGTTACCTTGAAAACGTATCTTTCGACCTTCAAATTTTGTTTTCTGGTGTGGCTGATCACCTTGGTGATCGGCTTTACCGTGGCGTACTTTGTCGCCTTCCATGTGCGCACCGGCACCATGCAAACGCTGCTGTTCGTGCTGTGCACCATTCCGTTCTGGACCTCTAACGTGATTCGCATGATTGCGTGGGTGCCACTGCTGGGTCGCAATGGTCTCGTCAACGAAGGTCTGACCTCGCTGGGGTTGGTAGACAAGCCCGTGGAGTGGATGCTGTTTTCCGACTTTTCGGTGGCACTGGCTTTTGTGCACTTGTTTACGACATTCATGATCGTGCCGATTTTTAACTCCATGATGCGCATCGACCGCAGCCTGTTGGAGGCCGCTGCCGACAGCGGTGCAACCGCTTGGCAGACGCTGTGGAATGTCATCGTGCCGCTGTCGCGTACCGGCATCATCATCGGCTCTATTTTTGTCATCACCATCGTGATGGGCGACTTTGTGACCATCGGCGTGATGGGCGGTCAGCAAATCGCCTCGGTGGGCAAGATCATTCAGGTCCAATCGTCGTATCTGCAGTTTCCTTTAGCGGCTGCCAACGCAATGATTCTGTTGGCACTTGTGCTGATGATCATCTGGGCGTTGACCCGCATGGTCGACATCCGCAAGGAGCTCTAGATGCAAGCCTCGCACGACAAACGCCCCGCCGCTTTTTACCTGCTGGCCATGTTTTTTACGGCCTATGTGCTGTTCTTGTACGGGCCCATGCTGGTGATTGTGATTTTGAGTTTTCAGGGGCCCGAGGGCGGCCTGACCTTTCCTCTGCGTGGCCTGTCCACTCATTGGTTCCACAAACTGGCCGAAGGCTTGGGCACGGTGGACATCGCCTCCGCGCTGCAACGTTCGCTCGGTTTGGGGCTGGTGGTCATGGCATTGACGGTGGTGTTCTCCGTGCTGGCCGGTTTAGCCTTCCGCAAAAAAATAGCCGGTGGTAACACGCTCTTTTTCGTAGTCGTGGCCAGTTTGATCATGCCCTCCATCATCGTGTCGCTCGGTATCGGCCTGGAGTTCCGTCTGCTGGACACGGGTATCAAGTCGGTGCTTGAATCGTTGGGCATGCAAGGCACCTTGGAGAATTACGGTACTGCCATGGGTCTGTTTACATCCGCTATGGGCGCGCACCTGACCTGGACATTGCCCTTCGGCCTGCTCATCATGTTTGCGGTGTTCAACCGTTTCAACCCCGCCTACGAGGAAGCTGCGCGTGACCTGGGCGCCACACCGTGGCAGGGTTTTCGGTATGTGGTGCTGCCGTTGATCGCGCCTTCGCTGGTGGGCATCGGAATGTTCGGCTTTACGCTGAGCTGGGACGAAATCGCCCGCACCAGCCAGGCCATCGGCGACGTCAACACCCTACCACTGGAGTTGCAAGGCCTCACCACCACGGTTACGACACCGGCCATTTATGCGCTGGGCACGGTGACCATGGTGGTGTCATTTGTCGTGATGGGCCTCACGCTGGCGCTGTCGCGCGCACTTGCCAATCGCCAAAAAGCCAAGCGCACCTGAGGTATGTATGAGCGATGTGCAGCCTCTGACCGAAAACGAAATCTATGAGCGCATGGTCGAAACTATTCTGGACCACCGCCTGCCGCCGGGAACCAAGCTGATTGAAGACCGTCTGGCGGGTGCTTTTGGTGTGTCGCGCACACGCATCCGTCCGGTGCTGGTACGTCTAGCCAATGAGCAGATCGTCACGCTCACACCTAACCGGGGTGCGACGGTAGCGCAGCCCACCGAGAAAGAAGCGCGCGAAGTGTTTGAGGTGCGTCGCATGATCGAGCCCACCCTGATTGCCTGTTTTATCGATCAGGCCACAGCGGCCGACATTGCGGTGCTGACCGAATGCATCAGCGCCGAAGAGGCCGCGCGTCAGATCGGCGACATACGCCGGGCTATCCGCCTGTCGGGCGATTTTCATCTGCACATTGCCAATGCTTCGAATCATCAGACACTCGGTCGCATCCTGAGGGAATTGGTGTCGCGCACCTCGTTGATTTTGATGACCTATAGCGTGAACCATCTGCAGTACCGCCCCGATGCCACCTCCTGCGGCTGCATGGAACACCGCGCGCTGCTGGATGCCATCCGTCTGCGTGATGGTTCGGAGGCCGCCCGTCTGATGCGCACGCACCTTGAGCAGCTTGAAGCCCAGTTGCAGTTTGACGAAGCGCGTGAAGAGCCGCCGGACCTGATGCAACTCTTCGGTGCGGCCCATGCCTAAGCTTCTGCTGATCAACCCCAACACTTCCGTGTCGGTGACAGCCTTGCTGCAAACCCACGCGCAACGCTTTGCCGGAGAAAGCACCACGGTGCAAACCAGCACAGCGCGCTTTGGTGCGCCCTATATCGCCTGCGAGGCCAGCTATGCGGTGGCAGGCCACGCCACGCTGGATGCCTGGGCCGCCACGCAATCGACGTGTGCAGACGCGCTACTGATTGGCTGCTTTGGCGATCCGGGTTTAATGGCGCTGCGCGAATGCAGTGCGGTGCCGGTGACCGGTCTGGCCGAAGCGGCTTTTATTCAAGCGGCGGCGTTGGGTCCGTTCGCCATCGTCACGGGTGGGGCGCGCTGGGGTCCGATGCTAGAGCGGTTGGCCTTAGCGCTGGGCTTTGCGCCGCAACTTGCGGGCATACATACCGTCACTCAAAGCGGCGCCGAGCTGGCGCGTGATCCGGTCGCTGCACACGCCATTCTCCTCGCAGCTTGTCAGGAGGCGGCACTGCGCTTTGGAGCGAAGTCCGTCATTCTGGGCGGCGCAGGACTCGCCGGTATGGCTGCCGCTATTGCACAATCTATGCAAGTGCCGGTGATCGACAGCGTAGAGGCTGGAGTGCTCCATGCGTTACATCTGGCTGCCATGAATGCACGGGCAACCCGCGATACTCCTGTACCGAGCCGCCGTTTTGACTTCGCTTGGAGCGGCGTATCGGCCGAACTAAGCCAGCTTGGTATGCCGCCAACCTCACTCCCGTAAATACCATGACCACCTTCGCCAAAGACATCGTCGAAGAATTTCTGCGCATCATCATGATCCCCGACCCGGTGGCAGCGCGCGCCTTTGTCTCGCCGCAGATGCGCATTCGTTTTACGGGTGCCCGCGAGATGCGCGACCCCACAGAATGCAGCGCCTTTAACGCGGGTCGCTACAAGTGGGTCAAGAAACGTTTTGAGCAGACTGATGTGGTGGCGGGTGAGACAGCGCATGAAGCCATTGTTTACAACATCGGCACGCTGTATGGCGAGTGGCCGGACGGCACGCCCTTTGAGGGCAATCGCTATGTCGACCGCTACGTCGTGGTTGAGGGCAAGATCGTGCAAATGGACGTGTGGAACGACAGCGCCGAGCGCATGCTGCTGCGCGCAGGCTTGTGTGAGCCCTGGCAGATCCAGCCGTGAATCCGTTTGCACCCATACCGGACAACGGACGCTTCAGCTACCAGTCCATCCACACGCGCCCCGACTACACGTGGCCCAATGGCGCGCGCCTTGCGGTGTACCTGGGTTTCAATATCGAACACTTCGCCTTTGGCGAAGGCCTGGGTGCATGTATAGGCCCGGCCTCGCCGCAGCCCGATGTGCTGAACTACGCATGGCGCGAATACGGTAACCGCGTGGGCGCGTGGCGCTGTTTGGACTTGTTTGATCAGCTGGCCATGCCCACTGGCACCATCATCAACACCGCGCTGTACGACCACTGCCCAGAGTTGGTAAAGGCGTTTGCTGACCGTGGTGATGAACTCGTCGCGCACGGCCACACCAACGCCGCGCGCCAAAGTGCGCTGAGTGTGGATGAAGAGCGCGCGTTGATCGCGGGCTGCAGAACGCGCATTGCGCAGCACAGCGGCACTGTGCCCAAAGGCTGGTTATCCCCTTGGATATCCGAGAGCCTTCACACGCCCGACCTGCTGGCTGAGTCCGGCTACCACTACACGCTGAACTGGTGTCACGACGACCAGCCCACGCGCATGCAGGTGCAGGGTGGTGGCACGCTGTGGGCGATTCCCTATCCGCAGGAGCTCAACGACATTCCCATGATCGTGGCCCGCCAGATGGACGTCAAAGACTTTGCCGACATGGTGGTCGACAACCTGGACGAAATGCTGCTGCAGTCCGCTAAGCAGCCTTTGGTGATGGGCATTGCGCTGCACCCCTACATTGTGGGCCAGCCATACCGCTTGCGCCACTTGCGCCGTGCACTCGAAGCGCTTGCGCGGGCGCGTGACGCAGGGCGCATCTGGCTCACCACCCCCGGTGCCATCGCCGATCATGTGCATCACGTCAGCGCATGAATGCTCTGCGGGGTAGTGCCAATGGCACGCACGGCATGGTCACCAGTCCGCACGCGCTGGCGACACAGTGCGGTGTCGATGTGCTGGCTGCGGGCGGCAATGCAGTGGAGGCGGCGATTGCCACGGTTGCCGCGCTGTGCGTCACATACCCGCATTTTTGCGGTCTCGGGGGCGATGCGTTTTTGATCGTTGCCGATCGCAGTGGTGATGTAAAAACCATCTCCGGCATCGGGCAAGCGGCACACAATATTGCAGACTATCCCATCGGGGGAGCCGGCGCTGCGATTCCCGTGCGTGGTCCCCGCTCCGCACTGACCAGCGCGGGCACCGTGGACGCGTTGGGGCAGGCCTTTGAAATGAGCCGCGCGCAAATGGGCGGTGCTTGCAGTTGGGAATCGCTATGGGCTCCTGCGGTGCGTCTGGCGCGGGAAGGTTTTGAATTGACCGACTCCGCGCGCTTCTGGTTGAACTTTCGTGCAGATCAGGCGCACACCATGCCGGATGTATTTGCCGCATTCGGTGTGAACGGTGCAGTGCCACCCGAAGGCCATGTGTGCAGGCAGCCACTGCTGGCCGACACGCTGGAAACGCTGGCTGTGCGTGGTGCGCGTGACTTTTATCGAGGGCGCCTGGCCCTGCGGCTCGCAAAAGGTCTGGCGGATGCGGGGTCGCCTATGCGCGCCGCAGACCTGGGCGCAACGCGCGCCCGCGTGGAGCCACCGCTGCGCATGGACTACCGCGGTGGCACCTTGCTTGCCCATCAGCCGCCCACGCAAGGCATCACCACCTTGCAAATCATGGGCATCTTGCAGCGCTTTGAGGGAGCCTGCGTGACAGAGGGCAGCGCCGATTACTACCACCTGTTGGTCGAGGCCACCAAGCGCGCGTTCATGGACCGCAATGCCCATGTAGCCGACCCGGAGTTCGCATCCTTGCCCGCGCACTTGTTGACGTCCGCGCATCTGGACCAGCTCGCTGCATCGATTTGCATGGACACTGCGCTGGCCTGGCCGCATGCATTTAAAACGGGCGATACGGTGTACGTAGGCGCAGCCGATTCGCAGGGTAACGCAGTGTCCATGCTGGCGACGGTGTACTACGATTGGGGCAGTGGCGTGATGGTGGGCAATACCGGTGTGCTGTGGCACAACCGGGGCGCATCCTTTTCGCTGGACCCGCAACATCCCAATGCGCTGGCAGCTGGCAAGCGTCCGTTTCACACACTCAATCCGGGAATGTATTTAAAAGATGGCAAACCCGCCATTCTTTATGGGACACAGGGCGCAGACGGGCAGCCGCAAACGCTGGCCGCTGTGTTGACGCGATTGATCGATTACCGCATGGACCCGATGCAAGCCCTGTCGCGTCCACGCTTTCTGCTGGGCAAAACCTTTTCGGATACGGCGGATTCTTTGAAGCTGGAAGCGGACGTCTCTGGGGCTGTGATGCAGGACCTGGCCGCACGCGGCCACAGCGTGAGCCGGGTGGATGCGCAAAGCCCGCTCATGGGCCATCCGGGTGCCATCGTCATTGATGCGTTGACCGGCCGCATGACCGGTGCCCACGACCCGCGCAGTGACGGTGTGGCCATCGGCTTGAACCGCGAACCCTAAGGCGCGATTTCGCGCAGCAATTCTTCGTACTGCGCCAGACGCGGCCCGCCGATTTGAATGGCCTGTTGCACCGCTGCAAGTGCTTGTGCTTTTTCGCCCTGTTCCATCAGCACCTGCGCCAGGTTGTTCCAGCCATCGGCAAAGGCGGGGTTGGCTTCTACCGCGAGGCGGTATTGCCTGGCCGCGCCAGTCAGGTCGTGCTGTGCATACAACGTGTTGCCGAAGCCCAGCAGCAAATTGGCGTTGTTGCTCCAGCGCTGCAGTGCCGCGGTGTAGGCGGTTTGCGCCGCAACCGGGTTCAGCGTTTCCAGTGATGCGATTGCCATTGCTGTGTTGCGAGCGTCCAGCGTGGCAGTCAGCACGTCGGGCGTAAGAGCCAGCATGGCCCAGTAGTTGCCGCGTGCCCAGGTGCGCTCAAAAGCATAGAGCGAGATTTCCATATTCGCAGTGCGGCCCGAATGCAGCAGCATCACATTGCGCTGGCGGTCATAGCCGGTCACCACTGCGTAGTGCCACACCGGATACACCGGCAGCGACAGGTTCTGAAACACCAGAACAGGATGTCCGGCGGCGACCTCTTGCAACACGTCCTGCAAGCGCGGCGCTAGCGTGTAGGGCACCAGACCCTGGCGTCGTGTTGCCGCCAGCATCTCAATCTGCAGTGAGCCTTTGCGCGAGGGCAGATACACCTGCGGCACCAGCGCCTCGGCCGTGATGTTCAAGCCTGCGGCTTGCATCACCATGGCCAGCGCAGCGGGGCCGCATTCGTAATCTTCCTGCGCGATGAATGGGATATTCAGTGGCCCGACCTGTTGCGCCAGTCGGGCTGGTTGCTGCGTTTGCAGTTGAGCCACTTGCTGCGTGGCACAGCCACCCAGCAACGCGACTGCCAGCGCAATCGCCGGAAACTTCATCGCACCGATCTTGTAAACGGAAATACTTTGGTCAGTCCCAATATGTCGGTCACCAACAGCACGATAAACACGGTAAATAGCACGCCGATAATTTCACCACCGGCAGGTGCCTGGTCAATGCGTCCAGCCAGATCAGCCACTTCGCGGTCGGTCATGGCGCTCACCCGCGTGCTGGCATCCACCGCGCTCAAGCCCCGCTCCTGCAGTCCTTGCGCCACATCGGCGCGGGCCAAAAAGGCCTGCACCTTGTCGCGATTGGCGGTGCTTGCCGCCTCGGTGAGTGCGACATTGCTGGACACCATAGATGCTTGCGCATTGAGCGGAATTCCCAGCGAAACGGTGGATACGATGAGGATGGTGGCGATGGTGCGTTGCAGCGCTTTGGTGCATGGAGTGGATGGCATAAATTCCTTTTTTATAAAATTGCTGGCAGTCTAGGCAGGCAGGTGCAGTGCGTCAAAAGGTCTTACATATGCTCACAGTTAACGCAATACATAGGCTGCCTGATGCAGCGTTTTCATCATCGCGCGCAGCGGCATGCCAAACTGTGCGATAGCGCACTTAAGGTTCGCGTGTTACAACATCACTATGCCACTTGATTACCTGAGCCGTCTGACCGCCAAGCCACGTACTGGCCAGGCCAATTTGCACATGGGTGTTTTGCTGGCGCTGGTGGCCGGGGCGCTCAACGCCGGTGGCTTTCTGGCGGTGGGGCAATACACATCACATATGACCGGCATGGTGTCTTCGTTTGCGGATCAAATGGTGTTGCGCAATTTCGAGCTGGCCACGGTGGCCATGGTGTCGTGGCTGGCCTTTGTGGGCGGGGCTGCAATCACCGCGATTCTGGTGAACCACAGCGCACGCAAAGGCATCGACAACATATATGCCCGGCCGCTTTTGCTGGAGGCCGCCTGCGTGCTGGTGTTCGGCAGCTTCGGCGGCGCTTTGCAAATCCGTGAGTTCGCCCAGGTATCACTCGCTGTCATTATTTTGTGCTTTGCGATGGGGTTGCAAAACGCCCTGATCACCAAAATTTCCAGCGCCCAAATCCGCACCACCCACGTCACCGGTCTGACCACGGACCTCGGAATTGAACTGGGCAAGCTGATCTACTGGAACCGCACACCACTGTCTCCCGGTCAGGAAGACGTAGTGGCTAACCGCGAAAAAATGAAAGTCCATGCGGTGCTGATCGGTGCGTTTTTGGCGGGTGGATTCAGCGGCGCGTTGGGCTTTAGCCATTTGGGATTCATCTCAACTGTGCCATTGGCGCTGGTACTGGGTACCGTGGCGCTTGCACCCGTATTCATCAAAAAATCCCCCTAAAAAAACCGCCTGTTACACAAGGCAACAGGCGGCTGCGAAAGGGCCGTGCGGCCCGGGGAGGCTATCTCAGCTCTATTTGCAAACAGGGTGTTTCCAACGACGTCCCCTGAATCTCTACATAACTGACTTGCGCAACACCGGCCAATGCGAGGGCCGGGAGGTGCAAATATTGTTTGTGAATTTGCATGGTCATAACGATACGGCCAACGGTCTTAAAAGTTGCTTAAATCCGCTTCTGCTAAGCTGGATTTGTGTAACTGCCCGTTACACGAAAAACTAATACAACGGAGACAACTGTCAACAACCCCGCCTTAAAAGACGGGGCTTGTGAGGAGAAATCCGAACAAGCCCGGTGTTGACCAGACCAAGCGGTAACCAGTCCGCTACGTTGAGCAGAAGTCAAAAGACCCACCCAGGAACGCTTCCTCAGTTCCTGGCTCTGGAAGTTGCAGATGCAGACAAGCTTCGGGTGAGC
>CANBYM010000089.1 GCA_947373605.1 Comamonadaceae bacterium | reverse complement strand
TGCATTCGTTGCGTTTGTAGCGTTTTTTTTCGGTGGCGCTTAGCAACAATTGAGCTTGGGAAACAGAAAGGCTGTTGAAAAGCGCTACTCGCTTGAGCAGTTCAACGTTAGATAGGGTAACCACGACTTTATCCCAATCAATTTATTTTTTTAATTATTACACCTTAAGACGATGCACCAGCAAGGAACGCGGTGTGCTTTACAAGTGCTGCAGCAATTACGAAATTCACCCTTATTTCGCACAATAACGAATAAGCACTTGCTGCAGGGCAGAAGAGTCCAGAGGTTTTGTCAGATGTTCGTCCATTCCAGCACTGCGAGTGGCTTCGATATCTGACTCCATACCGCTGGCGGTAATGGCAACAATCGGCACACGTTGACCAGTCGGTTCGGACGCGCGAATAAGCTTGGCTGCGGCAATTCCTCCCATGATCGGCATCTGTATGTCCATCAAGACGATGTCCCAATGGCGTGTGGGGAATATGTCGACTGCTTGCTGTCCATCCTTCGCCAGAATTACCTCGTGTCCCCATTTTTCCAATAGCGTAGTAGCTACCATTTGATTGATAAAGTTGTCTTCTACTAGCAGGACCAACCATGAGTCACTGTGATGGACGCTACTGGGTTCACATGCAGATTTCACTTGAATCGAAGTTTTACCGGATTCCGGTGCGCAACGCACCTGAACAGAAAAGCTAAAAGTGCTCCCGGTGAGCCCATCACTTTCCACCCAAATCCGGCCCCCCATGAGCTGAACAAGACGCACGCAAATGGTAAGGCCCAGACCAGTACCACCAAATTTTCTAGTCGTCGAAGCGTCTGCCTGAATGAAAGCGTCAAAGATGGCGTGCTGCTTTTCGACAGGTATTCCAATACCTGAATCCGCTATGGAAAATAGTATCTCTTGCGTGTCCAAGCTTGGTGCAGAAGAACGGATTTTGACGGTAAGCCCGCCTTGATCTGTGAACTTGATGGCGTTGTCACACAGATTAGTGAGCACCTGGCCGATACGCACGGGGTCACCACAAACGAATTGCGGAAGGTCTTGTGCAAATTGCACATCACATTTGAGACCCTTCTGCGCTGCCCTCGCCGCAATGGATTTCAATACTTGCGATATTTGAAGGGAAAGATCAAACTCGGTGGATTCGATGGCAAGCTTTCCAGCTTCTATTTTTGAAAAATCAAGAATGTCGTTAAGGATGACGAGCAGCGTTTGGGCTGAGTTCTTGACAATACCCATGTACTCCCGCTGGCTTTTATTCAGATCGGTACCCAGCGTTAGTTCTGTCATGCCGATGACACCGTTCAAGGGCGTTCGAATTTCATGGCTCATATTGGCTAGGAAGTCGCTCTTGGCCTGATTTGCCGCCTCTGCTGCATTCTTTGCCTGTTCCATTTGCGCCAGGCTTTCCTTGCGTTCATGTGCGAGACGAAGAATAGTGGCTGAGATAAAGGCAATATCCACGCTATCTTTGA
This sequence comes from Comamonadaceae bacterium, assembly GCA_947373605.1. Lineage (GTDB taxonomy): Bacteria > Pseudomonadota > Gammaproteobacteria > Burkholderiales > Burkholderiaceae_C > Allorhodoferax. The sequence continues at coordinate 12,614 of CANBYM010000089.1, read as the reverse complement.
CCGACTGTGCGTCATTTGCACCAGCCAACTCGGCAAGAATTTTTTGCAGCGAGCGTAACGTCTGGTCCTGCATCGCCATTGCCGAGAAAATCCGGCGGTACATCCACATGCCCGCCGTCAGGCTGACCAGTGATAGCAACAACCCCAAGATCACCACAAGTTTACGGGACCGGGTTAATTCCATTTCTTGTGCGCTAACGGCCTTAGCTTGGATGGCTTCAATACGCGCGCTAAGTAGCCCAAGCTTTTCAACTATGGCATCAGTTTGCGCGTCGAATCCATCGGGTGCCTTCATAAAGACATTGCCAGCTGCTCGACTTCTTCGGTAGGCCTCGACCATTGTCAAACCTGTTTGGTGCAATCTCTGCAGCTGAAATGCCAGATCTTTCGTATATGCGCCCAAGCTCTGATCAAGAGCGGCGACCTCCAAGAGTATTTGTTGCGCACGGTCATATGCCTTACGGGCATCCACCAGACCGTCCAATTCACCTGTGGCTGCAGAGTCTGTTTGATACTGTTGAATCTGAACGGACTGGAACCTTAGTTCCGCCATGCGATTGACCAATTGATCTGTATTCCTATGTTCAAAGTCAGATCTGGCACTTATCTCGCCAAACGAACCCAGCACTGCGTAAAGCAAAAGACAAACCAATGCCACGCTCAACGCAATATATGCAGAGATTAACGCCTTTGGTCGACTAATATTCATTGTTTAAATTATTGTGGAAAGCTGTTACGCAGAAATATCAAGTAAACCGAAAAACGATGAGCTACTCGGTGGCGCTCGAGCGTTAACCTCATTTTTCTAATGTTTGCATCGAACCACCCAGTCTGCAAACGGGCGCGATGCACACCGGTCCGAAACTGCATCAATCTAAAGCAACTCAAGATTCTCTCGCTCTCAGTTGCTTTGGGTATTGGCGTCTGGACTTAATTTAACTACGCCCTTCCTTCATGCAACTCGCTACAAATGTGCGCAGTTCGTCCCCTGACAGCTTGCGATACAGTGCGACTTTTCGGCAGTCCTGCAGTTTGCGGACGTAAACTTTATGGGCTTGTGTATGCAGACGTGGCAAATGTAATTTAGTTGTTATGAATCTGCCGTTTGATTCAATTTTTCATTTTCATTTTTTTTGAAAAATGAGATATGTTTCTCACTTCAAGCCAAATTGATGGCTATTCTTACCCCCCATTTAGATCGAGTGATTGCAGTTTTTATCGCGCTTATGTAGATTCGTTGAGGCTTAAACGATTTGGCAGCCGTCGGCAATGGGCGCGATGCCAAATGCCAGGGTCGGATAAGGATAAACGTCAAACTGGGCCATAAGTTAACTGATAGCGCGAATAAAGGTCCACAACATTGTTTATCAGAGATGTAGACTTGCCTGATGCGAGCATCGATCTCCAAAATTCTTCTGCATATAACGATCGTGTTGCAACTTTGTGGTTGCGCGACCATGTTGCCCTCGGCCAAGCAGGCAGTGATTACACCGTGGTCAGATTTTGAGGGTGCGAAAAGCAGTTATGACCGGATCATTCCGTTTGTCACTTCCATGCAAACAGTTCGAGAACTAGGGTTTGATCCATATAAGACCGCAAACATGAAAGTGCTAAACCAAGCACAAGTGGTCAATGCCGTGTTACCGTCACCACTGCAGAACCCAACCACAATCCCCCAGGGCATCTCAGACTGCATGCGGGTGCAAGATGGATGTGTAGGCTACCTGATGGAGCCAAGCAAAATTGATCAGAAGCGAGAAGGCAATTTTCTGCTGGACTTCCTGAATTTCAAACGCAATACCGTAACGACTGGCTGGAAATTTTCAGCTCTAATCGTGGTGATAGATGACACCGTCGTATACAAACAGTGGGACGGGCAGCCGAAAATTGAAACTACGGATGACAGAACCAATCCCCTGGGCCCATTACAAAGCATGGGTGAGACGGTCAAAGTTTTGCCTTGAACTACTCCACCGGTCAACCAGCCGAAGCTCGACCTCAATATCTCCTGAGCTGCCTCGCCAAAGAGATGTCGGACGTAAGGTGACTGAATCATTTAGACCTGAGTAACCAATTACAAATTGGTGCGGCCTCTTGGCACAGGGCCGTAAATGGCGAATCCCCGCCTCGTGTGTATGATTCTGCTTATTTCCAATTGCAATGCGGATTTCGTCTGACGAGCTAGATCCGGTTATTGAAGTAAATGTTCCAGATCAGAAATTCGACGAGCCGCTTGCGATATGTCTGGTCATTCGATTCATGGAATATTGATTCTGACATCAAGTATCTCTGAGCCAATCCGTATTCCGGTTCAGAAAATTTATTGCCAAAGCACTGTTGCGTTGAGATACTTCCCAGCAAGATGAGGGGTGTGAAATGGTTACGGTCGAATTCGCTTCTAGTCTTCGTCGCCATGTTGAGTGCCAGCCGCAAAGCGTTGGTGAGGGCACCTTGCGTCAGGTGTTAGAAGCAGCGTTGCTGGCTGCACCTGATCTGGCACCGTATGTATTTGATGACCAGCGATGTGTGCGTAAACATGTGGCGATATTTATAAATAGTGACATGACACTGGACCGCAACTTACTTACTCAAGGGTTGACTGCGGGTGACCGGGTTCTGGTAATTCAAGCACTTACTGGCGGATGACCCTAGACGTAAGCGCGGAGGCTTGCATGCAAACATTGTTAGTAGCCAGTCGCAAAGGACTTTTTGTACTGCGAGGAAAAGGTTCAGAGTGGCCCGTCGCCGCACATCACTTTGCTGGTGATCCTGTTACACAAGTGCTTGTGGATGCACGAAATGGTGACTGGTATGCAGCGCTTCGTCTGGGGCATTTCGGCGCCAAGTTGCGAAAAAGCGTGGATCAAGGAAGTACCTGGATTGATGTAGGCACGCCTGCTTTTCCGCTCAAGCCATCCACGGGGCAGATGGCGATCGATCCTGTTCCCTGGAATGTAGAGTTGATTTGGAGTTTGGCGCCTGGCGGCACAGACGAACCCGGCGTTCTGTGGGCGGGATGCATGCCTGCGGGATTATTCAAATCCGAAGACTCCGGGCGAACCTGGTCGCTCAATAAGCCACTTTGGGAAGACCCCCGACGCATGCTTTGGATGGGTGGTGGAAACGACTACCCTGGCATGCATTCAATCTTGGTAGACCCGCGAGATTCACGCGTCTTGCGTGTGGCCATATCCTGCGGTGGAGTGTGGCAAACCCATGACGGTGGCTTGCACTGGCAACTGACCGCAGAAGGAATGAAAGCGGATTATTTGCCGCCGGAATCGGAGCAAGACCCCAATACGCAGGATCCCCATCGCATGGTGCAGTGTACTGTTCAGCCGGACGTACTTTGGGCACAACACCACTGTGGCATATACAGATCATCTAATGGCGGGCAAATTTGGACGAGCCTGGCTCCATTTGCTCCATCTGCTTTTGGTTTTGCTGTGGCATGTGATCCAATGAATCCGTTACGGGCCTGGTTTGCACCATCAAAGTCGGACACTCACCGTTTCCCAGTTGAAGGCAAGATGGTCGTTACCCGCACGGACGATGGCGGGAATACCTTCCAAATACTTGATCAGGGGCTTCCAGCAAAGGACGCCTACCACTTGGTTTACAGGCATGGCTTGGAACTGGCACCTGATGGTCAAACGTTGGCATTGTCATCAACAACTGGGGGCCTGTGGATCAGTCCGGATGCGGGAGATAGCTGGCACTGCGCCACACGCGATTTGCCGCCAATTGCAGCGCTGGCCTGGAAAAAATGAAAGTCTTACACGTGTTTCGCCGCGTAATCGACTCTTTAGCCAAGCAGTCGTTGATGGCTTATTGCAGCACGCCTCACACTGGCACACTGCAGTACCAGCTAAATCCTGCACTTCGGCAAGCCGATTCCTTCGTCCGGTTTATCTTTCACTGATTTCGACCGGAGAATGCAACTCTCGACCCACTGCTGACATAGCGATCTATCAACTGGTCGCTCGACTACGGTCATACAAGTCAGGTCACAAAAACCTCGACTTCCATCCCCGTAAACGCGTCAGCCGTACCAACATAGCTGCCCGACACTGGCATCAACAGCGTAATGTCACGGGCAACGGCGACTGGAACCAGATTGAATCCACCGATGCTGCGATTGGTCGGATCGAAGTTGATCCATCCAGCACCAGGCACATAGACCTCCACCCATGCATGGGTGGAACCGGATCCCGAGGAACCCGTCGCGGTGCTTTGCGGATCGTACAGATAACCCGACACGATCCTGGCGCCTATATCCAAGCTGCGCACCGCTTCGGCGAACAGTATGGCGAAGTCGCGGCACGATCCCCTCCCGTGATCGAGCGACTCCATTGGCGTCTGGGTGCCTTCGTTTTCGCGTACCTCATACAGCAATGCTTCCGACACTCCGTGGCTGATTGCCTTCAGCAATTCCAACGTGTCCGGTGCGGCGCCCCGAACAAATGATCGCGCCCACTTCTGGAGGCGCCCCATTGGATCAAGGTACTGCTGGATCGCGAGAGCACCCAGATCGGCGCGATCATCGTTCGAATAGAAAAATGGAAAATTTAGGGCTGTCGCCGCAATGTTGAAGATCGGCCAGGGGTTGCCGGTAACGTCCAAAGCCATGTTGCTTTCAATCCGCAATGTGTCGGTCTTTCCGGTAAATGAAGCAGTCGCAACAGCATTGCCAGAGACGTCATTGGCCCAAGTTATCGTCGCGTCGGGAAACACCTTCAAGGTGTGAGACATGAGTTGCAGTTCACGACTTTCTCTTGGACGCAGCATCAGCCGATGCGGATTCAGGCTGACCGGGGTACGGTAGTGGTAGACCGTTGTATGACTGATTCGAATTTGGGTCACGGTGTCGTGGGACTCCTGAAGGACATCCAGAGTATCACCTTCTGGGCAAGCAAGCGTGACGCCGCAATGAACGTGCGTACGTAGCGGGTAGCGAAACCAATAATATTTACTTCTTTAACATTCGAAGCGCAGTTCGGATGCTCGTAACATGACGAAGGGCTCACCAGATGCTCAGGTGACAGAGCGATCACCTACGTATGACGGCAGGGACCCAAGCTCGACGCCGGATTCGACCCAGAGGGGTCCTAACACCCACCGATTTCAGTGCCCGTCAGCCGACATACGAGGGCCTCTGAAATCACGGTCCAGGTGTCCATTTACCGGATATCCCTCTTGCTCAGCGGTTGGCATGTCTCGACCTGTCCGTCACAAGCACGTCGCGCTACCGGAGGCGGCGGTTCAGCACTGGCTTGAATTTTCAACTCATGATCTGACCACGAGCCAAATGGGGATTTTTCAACTTAAATATGATGATCATCATATTTTGATATACTGCCTTCATGGCAATCAAACCCAGCCGCCGCGAAACCACCCATGAGCGCATCGTGGAAGTGGCAGCGCGCGCCCTGCGGCGCAATGGTTATGCCGGTGTCGGTGTGGCCGACGTCATGAAGCAGGCGGGTCTGACCCATGGCGGCTTTTACGCCCACTTTCCTTCGCGTGATGCCTTGCTGGCCGAAGCCCTGGTGCAGGCCGGACGCGACAGCACGGCGCTCATGGGTCGTCGCATCAGCCAGCGCCAGGCACGTGGTCAAAGCGCCTTGCGGGCATTGGTCGAGTCATATCTGTCCGACACCCACTTGCGCGGGATCGAGGCCGGTTGCGTGGTCGCAGCCCTGGGCTCTGAAATGCACCGCCAGACGCCAGAGTTGCTGGGGCCATCGGCCGAGCGCGTCCGCGCTCTCATCGCCATGGTGCAGCAGGCTTTGCCTGCGCATGGCACGCAGCAGCAGGCCATGGTGATTGCCAGCACCATGGTGGGCGCTCTGCAACTGGCCCGCACGCTGGGCGACAACGTCCAGGGCAATGCCCTGCTGACGGCTACGCGCAACGCATTGCTGACGCAGTACGACACCGCCTGAGCACTCCTTTGCAGCAGCATCATGCCGAGCGTTTTATTGCCTCTAAATATGATAACCATCATATTTTATTTTTTCTTTTAATAGGAGCTTTCCATGCAGCTTAGCAACGCTACCGTTCTGATTACCGGCGCCAACCGTGGCCTCGGCCTGGCCTTTGCCCGCGCGGCACTAGCCCGCGGCGCCCGCAAGGTATACGCCGCGGCGCGCGACCCCTCCAGTGTGACATTGCCGGGCGTGGTGGCTATCCGGCTGGATGTCACTAAACCTGAAGAGATTGCCGCTGCCGCGCGTGACTATCCCGATGTCACGCTCTTGATCAACAACGCTGGCATTGCCGCCACCGGTGGCTTCCTGGCCGAAGACAGCCTGGCGTCGGCAGAGCGCCATTTCGACACCAATGTGTTTGGCCCGATGCGCCTGACTCAAGCCTTTGCCCCGGTACTAGCAGCCAATGGCGGCGGCGCCATCCTGAATGTGCTGTCCATCGCAAGCTGGATCAACGGCCCCTTGCTGGGCGTGTATGGCATGAGCAAATCGGCGGCTTGGGCAATGACCAATGGCACGCGCATCGAACTCAACGCGCAGCTCACCCAGGTGCTGGCGCTGCATGTGGGCTTTATTGATACCGATCTGACGCGCGGCTTTGATGTTCCCAAGTCAGCCCCGGATGACGTCGTGCGCACAGCGCTGGACGCGCTGGAGGCTGGTGCCAGTGAGGTGCTGGCAGACGAGGTAACGCGCCAGGTGCATGCAGGACTGTCGGCCAATCCGGCCGTCTACCTGCAGGCCATGGGTCTGTGAGCAGGCTATGACCATCGTCACTGCCACACCCCCGGTCGCCCCGCCTGCCGCCAACCGCACGGACGCCTCACCTTGGCCGGTGTTCTGGATCGCCAGCATTGCCGTGTTTCTGGTCTCCATGGACAGCACCATGCTGTTTGCCGCATTTCGCACCATCCAGGCCGGCTTCCCGGGCACCTCGGCAGCCGATATGTCCTGGGTCTTGAATGCCTACACGGTGGTCTATGCCGCCATGCTGATTCCGGCCGGTGGGCTGGCCGACAGCCACGGCCGCAAAAGGGTGTTCCTGCTGGGAGTCACGCTGTTTCTGGCCGGTTCGACCTCCTGCGGACTGGCGGGTAGCGTGGGCTGGCTGATTGCGGCACGCGTGGCACAGGCGGTCGGTGCGGCGATGCTGACGCCCGCATCCCTGTCCATCCTGCTGGACGCCTTTCCCTTGAGCAAGCGCGCGATTGCGGTGAGCCTGTGGGGCGCGGTCAGCGCGCTGGCGGCGGCGGTTGGCCCGAGCCTGGGATCCTTTGTGATTGACACGCTGGGCTGGCAATGGGCTTTCTATCTGAACCTGCCTCTGGGTGCGCTTTCCCTGTGGCGCGGCGCCGCCTTGCTCAAAGAGGCCAAGCGGCCCGAGAACCGACGCCCGGTGGACGGCCTGGGCATGGGCTTGCTGATCGTCGGTGTGGGCGCACTCGCCCTGAGCATTGTTCAATTGCAGTCGCCCAATTGGAGCAGGGGGGAACTGAGCGTGGCCGCCAGCCTGGGCTTTATCGCGTTGATCGGCTTTGTGCTGTGGGCCCGCGTCACGACGGCACCCTTGGTCGACCTGCGGCTGTTTGAAAACCGTACCTACAGCTTTGTTAACCTGGCCACCCTGACTTTCGGCATCGCATTCTCGATGATGTTCTTCGCCTTCTTCTTCTACATGACCGAGGTCTGGCACTACACGCTGCCGCAGGCTGGTCTGGCCATCACGCCCGGGCCCTTGCTGGTGATTCCCTTTGCGGTGCTGTCGGGTCGCCTGGCGAGTCGTATGGGACATCGGCCCTTCCTGGTGGGCGGCGCGCTGGTCTATGCCTGCAGCGGATTGTGGTTTCTGCTGGTGCCCGGGGCCGAGACGGCCTACCTGAGCCATTGGCTGCCGGGCTTGCTGCTCTCCGGCATGGGCGTGGGGCTGGTGTTGCCCTCGCTCTCAGCAGCTGCAGTCAATCGCCTGCCGGCCGCGCAATATGCCGTAGGCAGCGCTGTTAACCAGGCCACACGCCAGATTGGCTCAGTCATGGGGGTTGCGGTTACCGTGCTGCTGCTCGGCCACACCGGGCTGACCAATGTCAGCTTTGTCCCCGTGTATGGCTGCCACGTGGCACTGGCGTTGTTGACGGCCCTGTTGTGTTTGCGGGTCAACACCCGACCGCAACCCGTACCCAAACGCTGAACCAGCGCATGGATGAACACGCCACGCATGCAGAGGCCCGCATGGCCGGGTAACGCTTCTTGGCTGTAGGGTGGACGCTGGTTGGGCTTGCCTGCGTCGGTGCGGCCTGCCTGGAAGCCGGTTTTTGGGAGCTTGTAGATGGGCAGGTTTTTTGCAGCACCAATGGCGTCGCAAAATCCGTCACGACCACAGTCGGAAAATACCGCAAAAGCCATCTTAACGATGGTAGATTGCCTTCCCGATTGCTGCCGATGCTGAGCGACGGCAACTCGCCCGGACCTAAAGGCATCTCAAGGCTGAGGGCGGTCCACCGCAGTGGGTCAGATGATAGGCAGTGACCCAAAGCCGACTCTGATTGTATCGTTTATGCCGCCTCAAAGCAGTCACTCAGACGTTTCAAAGTAGCCCAGCGCATAGCCTACAAAGGCTTTCAGTTCCGCCGGTTACTGCCACCTGCTGGGGTAGTAAAAGTATCTGCTCTGTTTCCACTCGGAGAAGTTGGCGCAGTGTTTTTTGTTTGGCTAAAGGAACGCTTTATTGGCAACCGCCTCGTCGCTGCGGACCATTTGCCTTACTGCGATAAGCGCCTATGGAGTTGGGCAATTTACTGGCCAAGGCTTGGGATTGTTAGTGATTGACCTTTTGACCTGCCCAAATGCTGGCGTAATTGCAGGACCACTCCTGCGCCATACCCCAGCCGTCTGTAGAAATTTTCGGTATGTCCTTAGCTAGTGCACCCCCATCAAATCCTTTAAACGGTCCAGCAAATCCAAGTCAATGAAGCGCACTGCCGCATCCCCCTGGAATTCATCCCACACCCAGTCGCCCTGTATCTGCGACACACCCGCAGGCTGGGGCATCTGGTATGGCGGCCTGCCTTTAAGCGCCACCGCCATGTAGTCCATCCAGATCGGCAGGGCCAGTGTGGCACCGAACTCGCGCCCACCCAAGGACTGCGGTTCGTCAAAGCCCATCCAGGCGACTGCCGTGACGTTGCCGCTGTAGCCGGCAAACCAGCCGTCCACCGCCTCGCTACTGGTGCCGGTCTTGCCAGCCAAGTCGTTTCTGCCCAGCTTCTGGCTGGCCGCAGCAGTCCCACTCGCTGTCACCTCATGCAGCATGCTGGTGGTGACAAAGGCATTGCGCGCATCCAGTACGCGGTCCGCCTCTTGGGCAACCGCATCGGGCTTGGCTTCAAACAGCACTGCGCCGCGCGCATCGCTCACCTTCTGTATCAAGTAAGGGCTCACAGCAAAGCCACCATTGGCAAAGACTGAATACGCGCCGGCCATTTGAAGCGGTGTGACCGAACCCGTGCCCAAGGCCAGCGTGTAGTTCACTGGGTGCTTCGCAGCATCAAACCCAAAGCGCGGCAAAAAGTCGTGCGCGTACTGCGGCGTGATGGCACGAAGCAAGCGCACCGCCGCCACATTCTTGGACATGGCCAGCGCACGACGCAGGGTAATAGAGCCGTCGTACACATCGTCATCGTTCTGTGGCGACCATGGCTGGCCGCCCGTTTCTGTACTGCTCAGCGTCAGCGGTGCGTCGTTGACTTGTGTGGCGGGCGAAAAGCCTTTCTCCAAAGCCGCCGAGTAGATAAAGGGCTTGATACTGGAGCCGGGCTGGCGCCAGGCCTGCGTGGCATGGTTGAACTGGCTAGCATTGAAGTCAAAGCCACCCACAAGCGCGCGGTAGGCGCCGGTCTGGTTGTTAAGCGCCACTAACGCGCTGCCCACATTGGGCAATTGGCTGATGCCCCACTTGCCCTTGGTATTCTGCTCTACGCGCAGGATGGAACCGGGCTTGATCTTGAGCGCTAGTCCGGCCTTAGACGCCAGGCCCGCTGCGGCCCAGCGTAAGCCCTCGCCTTTCAGGTCAATCTGATCGCCATTGGACAGCGCAGCGCGCACGCTTTGCGGTGTGACGGTGAGCGCCACGGCAGAGAGCAACTTGTCGCTAGCCGGGTGCTGCTGCAGTGCGGCTTCGATGGCCTTCTGGCGTTCACTAGCGTTGGGCACCAGCTCCACAAAACCTTCGGGTCCGCGGTAGCCATGGCGCTGGTCGTAGGCCAGCACATTGCCGCGCAGCGCGTCATAGGCAGCGTCCTGCTCGGTTGCGATGATTGTGGTGGTCACGTTGATGCCGCGCGTGTAGGTGTCGTCTTTGAACTGAGCCACCATGATCTGGCGCACCATCTCCGCCACGTACTGCGCCTTGTTGCTGAAGCTCTGGCCATCCATGCGCACCTTAAGGTCTTCGGCTTGAGCCTGTTGGAACTGCGCGTCGGTGATGTACTTCAGGTCGTGCATGCGCTTCAAGACCAGCATCTGCCGTGCTTTGGCGCGTGTGGCGTTGACCACCGGATTCACCGTGCTGGGCGCTTGCGGCAAGCCGGCCAGCATGGCAGCTTGTGCAATCGTCACGTCCTTCAAAGCCTTGCCAAAGTAGATGCGCGCCGCACTGCTAAAGCCGTAGGCCCTCTGGCCGAGGTAAACCTGGTTCATGTACAACTCCAGAATCTGGTCTTTGGACAGCGTGCGCTCGATCTTGTAGGCCAGCATCACCTCGGTGAGCTTGCGCGAAATCACTTTTTCTTTGGTAAGGTAAAAGTCGCGCGCCACCTGCATGGTGATGGTCGAAGCTCCTTGCTTCATGCCACCCGTCAGGTCCGCAATCAGTGCACGGGCCACACCTTTGAAGTCCACGCCTCCATGTTCATAAAAGCGCGAATCTTCTATCGCCAGCAGTGCCAGCTTCTGGATCAGCGGAATCTCCTTGATGGCTTTAAACTCGCGCCGCTCCTGGCCAAATTCGCCAATCAACACCCCATCGCTGGTGTACACCCGCAGCGGTATCTTGGGCTTGTAGTCCACCATGGCGCTGAGATCGGGCAGGTCCAAGAGGGACGCGGCATGTGCAGCGGGCCATGCGATCGCCGTGGCCAGCACCACCGAAGCCGACAACCGCGTTATGACGCATAAGCTGGTGGCAAATCTAACGAACGTCAAATGATTCAACATGGGATGGGTGAAGGCAGGGGTCTTGTTGGGCCCAATTGTGTTCGCGATGGCAGCAGTGCCGATTTTCTGGGTCAGTTTTATGGTCATTCACAAGATCACGCCCTACACCCCGTGGGATGAGATTGTGGAAAGGCAGAGCCAGGCGCTGGCCTTTGTGGTTGCTGCCATGTCAGTGCGAATATGCATCATTTTGGCGGCGGATATCCGTCGATTTTTGTATTTAAATGTGCATAATTTCAAGCAGAAACCTAGACCACTGAATTGCACTCAAACCTGAACCAAGGTCAGTTTTAAACACAAATTAAGAGCCGAAACCGCAGAGCCCGCTTTAGGCACACAATTCGTGCCACTCACAAAATTGGCCAAGTTTTGGGCTAAATTCCTCAATCAGCCGTGCGCCGCGAGGGCGATGCATATTGATTGGAATGCAGAACTTGGGCGAAAGATCCTTCATGGATCAACACCTTAGACAGGCTTATGTCGTCTAAAGCTGCGAAGTGTCACATTTATTGTGTTCTACGGCTGTGGGGCTATATTAGTTTAAGCGCATGCAGTTATTTGCGACCAACTCTGCGACGAAATCAAACAAGCGCTTTATTTGACGGCTGTCGCTTGCGCGTCATCACCGGGGTCGTGATCAAGGTTAATCTCGGTCACTTGGCCGGACTCTACGAGCGCCATGGCCTAGTCGTTGCCATTTATCCTTTGAAACTTTAGAACAAATGTGCGCCGTATATGATGGAAATCGGTCAAGAACGCAAATCTTTTTTTGCTCAATTTGGTGAAAACAAAGCCAACTACTTTAAGTGATCATGGTTTACTCAATTTAAAACAGTTCCTGGATGGTTTTGGTAATACTCAAAGCCCAGCCAGACATTCTGATGACAACGGGGTACAGAAAAATTCAAGTAAGGATAGAACTTCATGGAAGTCAGACAAATTGCCTGAAGGACTGGACTCCTGTGTGTGTCATCGACTCCTGGCAACTTGCGTATTGAAGTTTAGTTTTTAGAAAAATATATGACTACCGAATCCACCTCCAGTGCAACAGCTCGCACAATCGTTCGCGCCTTGTTAATTCCATCGGCTATATTTTTTATAGGCTTAGTTTTGACTGGCGTGACCACGGTCATTCCGAGTCTTGATTACTTCAGCGGCAAAGCACCACCGATTGCAATGGCTTTGGGCGAGACCATTCTCATCACCAGTGGGGCGATACTGACGATTCGTCTGCTGAACCTTTTCGTTTGGCGTCGACTGCGAATGAGCGGGCAGCCAGTGCCTCGTCTCATACGTGAGCTTGTGACTGCGGTGATCTGGTATTCGGCCGCCTGCACTATTGCAACCTATGCTTTTGGTCAGTCCCTGACTCAGCTGCTTACAGCTTCGACCGTTGTCCTGGGTGTAATCGGACTT
>CANBYM010000088.1 GCA_947373605.1 Comamonadaceae bacterium | reverse complement strand
GGCGTGGCCCAACTGGTCATTGGTTACCTTGAAGCCGTCCAAATCCAGAAAGCAAATGGCGGTGGACTTTCCGCTGCGATCAGAGCGCAAAATTGATTGCTTGAGCCGGTCGGAAAGCAGCCGGCGATTCGGTAAATGGGTGAGTGAATCGAAATTGGCCACGCGGTCCAGCTCCGCCTCATGCGCCTTGATCTGGCTGATATCCGTGTGGGTACCTGACATCATCAGTGGTGCGCCTTGCGCGTCACGGCTGACAATACGTCCGCTGGTCAGTACCCACTGCCAAGTGCCCTCCTTGGTCTTGACGCGCAGTTCCACTTCGTGCTTCGGGGAGTGCCCTTGAATGTGGCGCTCGATCGAGGCTGCGGCGCGAGGCATATCGTCCGGATGCACCAGTTGCGGCCAATTCGCAGGGTCCTTCTGCATCTCACCCGGGTTGTAACCCAGCATGGTCTCCCAACGCGCGCTGACTTGGAAGCTGTTGGTCTGCAGATTCCAATCCCAGTAGCCTTGGTTGGCACCTTCAAGCACCCGCGCCAAGCTTTGCTCGCTTTCGCGCAATGCAGATTCTGCCCGTTGGCGTTCGGAAATATCCGTACCCAGGACATAGTATCCAGTCACATTATTTTGTGCGTCGTAGGTAGGCTGGTAATTGATTTGCTGCCAAACGTCCGGAAAAGGTTGCCAATCGTAACTTTGAGCGTGGCCTCGCAGGGCTTGTGCAATCAGCGGTCTAGCCACTGCGTAACGATCCGGCCCCAATATTTCCCGGACCGAGCAGCCATGAATGTCTTGCCATTGCGGTGCAAAGCGCTCGCGGTACTGCGTATTGACATAGACATACCGCTCATTGGTATCGACATATGCGATCAGGGCAGGTACATTGTTTATCACGCTTCGCAAATGGGCCTCACTGTTGGCCAAATGCTGCCGCTGTGCTTCAAGCTCACGGCCAATTTTCAAACGCTCCGTCACGTCCTTAACGGTCGAGAGACTGCAGACCGGTTGGCCCTGTGCATCGCGCTCCAACTCTGCTGACACGAGTGTATCCATGGTCTCGCCGTTACGACAAGTCCATTGATAGGGGACATCACGGATCGAACCAGTCAGCAGGAACTTGGGAAAAACTGTATTGAGAGCATATTCTGCTGACGCTGCAGTCATGAACACGGTCGGCTTCTGCCCGATCATCTCGTCGCGCGAGTAGCCCAGCTTTTCCGCAAACAAGTTGCTCACGCTCAGTAGCTCGCCTTGGGCATTGATGGAGTACAGCATGGCGGGTGTGGCCTCATACTGCCTGCGCTGAGTCCCCTCGCTCTCAACCAGTTGAAGTTGTGCTTGTTTGCGTGCCGTGATATCCAGATAGGTGCCAAACATTCTTTGGGGCTTTCCATCTGGGAACCACGATTTGACTTGTCCGCTTGAATGCACCCAGACCCATTTGCCAGAGTGGTGTTTCATGCGGAATTCACAGTCATAGCGGGCAGTCCTGCGGGCCAGGTGGGCAGCGACAGCTTCTTCGGTTCTAGGGAAGTCGTCCGGATGTACCAGCGACCTCCAAACGTCAAAGGTGACTGGTGGCAAATCTTTTAATGATCTGCCAAGAATCTCTGCCCATCGTTCGTTCACCTGCAGTTGGCCCGAGTTCATATCCCAGTCCCATGTGCCTGCGCCCGTGCCATCCAGGATGCCTTGCAATATGCGGTGTTGTTCGAATCGGAACATATCGCTGGAGCGCGTTTCAAGGGCTTTGGCGACAACGATGGACAACTGACTCAGAATTTCCCGTTGCGATGCAGTGAGCTTGCGCGGAACTCGATCAATCACACAAAGCGTACCCGCAAGATGGCCACTAGACAGGCGGATGGGTGCCCCAGCATAAAAACGAATGCCTGGACTCTGCGTGACCAATGGGTTATCGACAAATCTCGCATCTTCCATCGCGTTGTGCACTTCGAAAATGTCTTCGCCGTGAATGGCGTGTGAACAAAATGCGATGTCGCGAGGTGTTTCGTGAATTTCTGGCAAGCCCACATTGGCCTTGAACCATAGGCGATCACTGTCCACCAAACTGATCAGTGAAATGGGAACATCACAAACGGCAGATGCCACCTTAACCAAGGCGTCAAACTCAGCCTCCACCGGGGAATCTAGAACGCCAAGTGCCCTTAGCGCCGAGAGCCTGGCAACTTCGTTAACTGGTAGCTTGGCACCAATCATGACCTTGAACGGCAAAAATTGGACTGCAATGGATCTTTCCTTGTCCGACGCTATCGTCTACGGTGATTACACCTGATTTTCACCCTAAATTGCATACAAGTATACGGCGCACGGACCAAGCGTCACGGCGCCTCCGAGGCCGACAAGTGAACCGCTTGGTCGCTCGAATTTGGGACCTGCTTGGCGAATGTGCCGCGCTACGTCATCGATTTGATGCGCATGGAAATTGCTGCAGTCGCGCGCCGTCCACGTTACATGTATTTCAATGGAAGAATTGGGGCAAGCAAATCGCAACGCACCATGACAGCAATCGCGTGCAAAGGCGAAGTTCACGAAATTCTCTTTGTCGTTAACAAATTTAACTGCCAGCGACCTGATATTCGTTGCCGAGTCAGGTAGGCCAAGCGCGGGGATCTTTCGACAAAATGGGATTTTATTAATGGTCTGCTGACGCCTTAGTTTTAATCTTGCGTACCCTGCTTTGCATGGCTAGAAACATGCCAAGCTACTCCATCGGGAATCATTGCACTGGGCAATTCACAAGAATCCGAAAAGCGCCAGGAAACAATGTGCATGGAATGATCAACACTAGGATCGAAATGGCTCAGCTTGGCCAAAAATTGTTGTTGAAACGCGGCGCTGTAGCGTAGCAACTGATCACTCCAACGGTTCATTATGAAATGCAGGTGCTTCTCTTTAAGACCTGGCCCCCTTTTGATTTCGAAAAACTCCACGTTGAGCCAATCTTTTGGAATGCCATAAGTATCTACCGCACTTGCTAGAACCAACTCAGCAACTTCTTGGATGTTTGGATGGTCCCGCGTAGTCGAATTGAATTGTGTCGCAACTTCACTGCGTGCCTCCGCACCTTTTAGGTGAAGTTGCTTTTCAGCTTTGAATAAATTGAACATTAGTTGAAGCCCTCTCGCTCTCGTTTCATTCTTGTCCAGGTATGCAGACCATGCCGATTGCTTTAACGTTCATTGAACCGATTTTTCTTGGGCATCCGTGTATCCGGTACAGCACCTCTGAACATTTCCGTAATCGTTGCGAGAGTACTTTGAGCACCACGCTCCCCGCAGTGCTCGGACAGCATCGCCAGCAGGTTACTTCTGAGGTACCACAAGGAATCAATATCGGGTGCAACAGCAATGCTTCTCCAAATCAATGGCAATACTGTTTTATGTCGGATATATGGTGCCATTGCTTCTTGCATAGCCTCCCGTATATCCGCAGTGCGACCATTAATCTCTGATTCGTTGGGCTCGCTCAATAGGGCAGCGAAGCTGGAGGCGAAGCGGGCAAGGCTTCCAATCATTTGGACCGCCCGGATATGTTGAGTATCGAATTTTGCATTTTTTTGGATTCCGAAAGGGGTACAACGACCAAGGTAGTCTGCTTGGAACAACTTACCTAATTCTTAAAATATCGAAGGCCTGTAGCCTATGTCTCCTACACGCGTAGCACAGGACGCCCTGATGTAGATTGGCGCCTAAGGTCCTGTTACTGCCACTGTTGCCGCCCTATTGGCAGCTTTGTAAATGCCAATTAGCCGTGCGGCATCCGTTATCTCATCGCGTGCGAACTGAATGCGCTTTACTAGTGCATTCGCCAATTCCTCTGTTGCCTTATGTTCCCAATTTGACATAGACCAACCTTGAAAAGTGCAAGGATAAGGTATGCATCATTTATCACAGTGCGGTAGAACACAAACCCAAGCATTGAAGGACTGGGCGCAGTTCCACTTCGCTGACGCATGTTCATTCACTATTGCCGTCAAGCCAAAAGCGGTCTTCTGCGCTTTCAGCCCAGCTGTCCGTGATGGGCCTGGTTCTTGTCATTCACTCGGAGACATTGCAAGTCAAGTACGCGAGCGATAGCAACTGGTCGAAGAATTGAGGGGAATTATCAGAGCAGGCGTCATCCCGATCAATCCAAAGTTGATTGAACAAATAAATGAATACACCACCACACAGTAGTCACATAGTGGTGGTGACAAGTGATCTTCTGGATAATACAAAATGCCCGACAACTTTCAAATTGAACTGCCATTAAGAAATGGCGTTATGCATTGCTTTTAACCATGATTCGTATTGACATCGTTGACGACAATCTCAATCAGCGGACCGGCCATTATTTCGACTTTTGCTTTGCAATAGCCCGCGAATTTAAGCAAGCCGGTTTTGATGTGCGAGTTTGGGTTGCCCAAACTGCGTCTAACGATATTGCTCAACATTTTGAAAAATTGGGCGTACTGTTTTGCAGACTGCCTAGCTTGCCGCCCTTAACCTCGCAACGAAATATTGACGACTATGCACATTGCATGGCAACAGCTCTAGAGAAAACGGAAATCTCTCAACTAGTATTTTTTCCAACTCTGAGGGCCGAAAACCTTTTGGCAGTTTCAATGTTGGGAACCGTGCCCCGTATAGTCGGATTGGTGCATAGTGAGCCATTTTTTGATCACCCAAGCACAGCGTCAATTTGGCGAAGAGCGACTACAACCCTCCGCGCTCGTGATCGGGAGCGCAGTATTACGATTGGTACTATCGATCCATTGATTGGTGGCTTTCTTCAAAGCTATCTGGGGAGCTGGTCTTTAGTGGATATGCCTGTCCCTATTGGCAGTCGTTCTAAATTTGCCTATCCCGCTAAGCCTCAAACAATTGGATTTTTTGGATATCAACGAGAGGAGCGAGGGGGACATCTCATTCCCGAAATATCGCAGCTTCTTTTGCAGGCGGACTATCAAGTTTTGATACATGACACACTGGGGCGATTCAAAATCGACGGGATACTGCCCGGGGTACGATTGGTAAACGGATTCACAGACGACCTCGCGGGGTTGATGAAAGATTGCGACGTGGTAGTTTGTACGATGGACCGCGGTCGTTACCTGCATCGCATTTCAGGGATAGCCTGCAACGCGATTGCAAGCGGCATTCCCTTGGTGCTACCAGCGGGAACTTTAAGCGCCCTCCGATTCCATGAATTTGGCTCGTCGATCTGTTATGACAACTCCACAGCAAAGGAAATTGTGCAAGCTGTTGAAGGGATCGCTGGCGACTATCCCCGATACGCCGAACACGCGCATCGAGCCGCACAGCAATGGGGCAAAAAACATGGCGTCAGGAATTTATTTGATTTCTTGTTAGAAAAGATTTTGAAACCCGCAGGACAACAGTCGGAATCAATTCCCAAGCTTTGAACAGCTTGATGTTGGCAGAAATAGCGGCTTTGCTGGCTTAACCAGACAACCAGCTGACAGTTGTGAACGGCTCCTGACAACCAATTGCGGTCCTAGCGACTGATCATCTGGCGCCGTACAGCGGTCATTCGAGTGCGCTCAGCACAAGGCAATAGACGACCGTACATGAACACCCCAATGCTAAGTCTTCAATTCATGCCTGACGCCCTCGCTTCCCCGGACGCTTTTCAGTTTGTTTGACTCCGGGCTCTTTTGCCAATTGTCTCAATGCGTCACAAATGCAGCTTCGATTGACCTTTGAGACGATAATTGCTGCATTGCAACAAATTCACCAAGAATCCATCATGTTCAAGAACACCCCCTTCGAAGCCATTGCCAAATCTATGACTGAGTCTGCTCCCAAGTTTGATCTGGGTGCAGCACAGGAGGCATTTCGTCCCCTCCAAGACAACCTGAAGGCCTGGGCTGACTTGGCTCAAAGCCAATCTGCTGAAGCGCAAGCGACGATGATGGAAACAGTTGACGCGGTCAAGCGTGCCAAGGATCCTCAGGCCGCGTTTGAAGCTTTTAAGACTTCGTCTGAAACGGCGATTGCCCTGTTTCAAAAGAACCTTAGAGACTCTATGGCACTGAGCGTGACCCAGTTCCATGACACGATTGATGCCGTGCAAAAGGCCCATCCCGCAGGTGAAAACTTTGCGCCGATCGCGAATGGCCTGAAGGCTGCCGCTTCGTCCGCTGAAAGCAATCTGGACGCAGTACTGCAAAGTAGCGCATCCATGGTCGTACCAGTGACTCCCGCGGCAAAGTCAAAGCGCGCAGGTAAATAGACGTTAGCGCGTTCGCACACGCACGGTCAGCACCGGCCCAACTCCATTCGTTGAACTAGGTTGGGTTGAGTGATGTATGCCTGACGAATACACGGGGAAATTTCCGTCTCGCACTGGAATCGTGACAGTGTCGGTATTCCCCTGAGACGCGCGACCCTAACGAAACGTTTTCGCTTAAGGATTCAATTGCCATGGATACCCGGAAGGCATACCAAGAACTGGGGGTGGACCCCGGTGTCAGCGATGCGGAGCTCAAGAGAATCTGGCGGCGCCTTGTAGCCGCCTGGCACCCTGACCGCAACGCAACTGCCGACGCAAGTCGGCGCATGCAACATATCAACAAGGCCTACCAACACATTCGTCAGTTGCGCGACTGCCATAGTGACGGCACAGCCGATGATGGGTGCACAGAAACCGGGTCAGAGCAACCCGCTGCTTCTGCGGCATCGGAACCAAATGGCTACACGAAAACGCATGTCAGAAAAGTGGCCCTATCCTTGGAGGATGCGATCCTGGGTTGCACCCACACCTTGAGTGGCCGCATTGCCCATACGTGCAGCGCTTGCGTCGGCAATGGGAAATGCATTCTGGCCAAGGCTTGCCTGGCGTGCCGTGGCAGCGGTGCAGTGCGTAAAGCGGCGCTCTTTGGTTGGTTGTGGAACGAAGAGTCGTGCGCGGATTGCGGCGGTGACGGACGCCAACGTGAGTCATGTGGTGCGTGCGATGGCAGCGGTGAACAGACAGTGGCCTACCGGCGGCGGGTGCGCATTCCGGCAGGTGTCCGCGATAGCCATGTTTTGAGCGTGCCCGCAACTCGGTCTGGTGAAACGGAAATTGGCCTCGAACTGGAAGTGAGGATCGCACCTCATCCATTATTCATCTTGGACGGCGACGGTCTGCTGCGCTGTGAAATGCCAGTCAACGGATATGCATGGATGTCTGGGCGTTGGGTGGAAGTACCGACCCCTAACGGGATGCAGCAGATGCGCCTGAACCGCAATGCTTTGACCTACCGGCTGAGCGGTCAGGGTTTTCCGACTTCAATACGCGGTCCCAGAGGCGACTATTTGATTAAGGTCGTTCCGGCTTTCCCCGCGCAAGATGACCCGGAGCAGGAGGTACTGGTGGAACAGTTAATCGCAAAGTCCAATGAAGCTGTCAAAGCCGACCGTTCACAGCCGCTAGGGCAGTGGCAGCGCAAACTGAAACGCTGGAACTCTAAGCAAAAAGAACCTGCAAGAGACGCATAACTCCAGATTTTTATGCTCAGATATTTGCTGTAATTTCAGTGATCCGACGACTAGGTAGAGCGTGCTCCACCGTCAACCCGGTGAACATCGTCACTGGGTGAGTTCAATGGCCGGTATTGGGGTGATATTTTGGCAAACTGAAATCAGTTTAGGGCACGATGGAAGTGCGCACCAATGACCGCAGTCTGTAAAGCTATTTCAACGTCGGCCTTGTGAATGGCCAATCACGACAGTTAACCGCGGCAATTGACAAACAGCAGACCTAAGCATTTCCGAGTCGCCCGTCTGCAGGACGCTTAGAACGGACTCTTATTTGCTCTGCAACGCTTCAACCGCGTTCGCCAGTGCCTGCTCATTGAGCGGCTTCATGCGAACTCCCAGCACATGGATTTTTCCGTTGTTCGTCAACAACTGCCTAATCTTAAGCATGGCCGGGTCGCCGCTGCTTATAAGAATTAAACTGCCTGCAAACTTGTGCTCGACTAATGCGCTGACAATTTCAATGCCATCTTTCTCGGGCATAAAGATGTCGCAGAGGATTAAGTCAGGTCTTGGTTCCATCAGGTCCAGGATTTTCAATCCTGCCACTCCATCCGCCGCGAATGCAATGTCTGTCACTAAGTAGCGAGCGCCATGATCTGTGCAGGCCGCTCCGCTCTACAGCGGTGTTGTAACAATCGACTGCACAAGGCGAATACCGTTAAGGTAGTTACCGATTCGCAAGTTCTCGTCGTAGGTATGCTGGTTATTGTCACCGTTGACCAGCGGCAAAATGACAAAGGGCACGCCCAAGGTGTCGACCAAGCTGTCCGTTGGCACGCTGCCTCCCATCATCCGAATTCGGACCGGTTCGGCAGAAGCAGCAATAACACTGCCGGCACCCTGCGTGCTCAGTGCTTGCGCTTTAAGGATGTTGTAGGCCCATGCGCCAAGTGGTGAATCCAGTGGCGTACGCACAGCCTTGCCGCCACGGGCCATCGTGAAAGACGCCAGCTTGTCATAGGCGGCTCGATCTGCATCAGATGGTTCACCGGTAACCAGGTGGTAGCCCTGCGATTGGATATGCTTTTGCACGAGGTCAAACAAATAGTCCGGCGGCGTTTCGGGCGTTGTGCGCAGGTCAAGTTCGGTAACAGCCATGCGAGGCACCACATTGGCCGCCTTGTCGCCCACGGAGCCCGATGCCATGCCACGGATATTGAGTGAGGGGAACTGCAGCGCTTCCTGATAGTTGCCACCAACCCGCTCGGCGCGGGCAATACCGGTGCGCTTGCGGATCGCGACTTCATCGTCACCGGTACGGGCAAGGATGGCTTTTTCGGAATCGGTCAGAGTGACAGGGTCGTAGTACCCCTTGATCGTGACCCGGCCATCATCGTCTTTCATGGATGCCAGCAGTTGCGCCATTCGCATAGCCGGGTTTGGCACGTAGTTTCCGTAATGGCCGCTGTGAAGTGGTGCCTTGGGGCCGTAAACGGTCAAGGTTGCCAGTGCGGCGCCACGATTACCGAATATCAGCGTGGGGCGTTCACTGGCATGGCTTGGTCCATCGTGAATCACGATGCCGTCACAGCTCAGCAATTCAAGATTCGCTCGGATGACATCAGAAATATAAGGCGAGCCTTTTTCCTCTTCACTATCGAGCAGCACCTTGACATTCACTGCGGGCGCGATACCTGAGGCTTTCATACCGTCAAACGCCGCCAGCAACATCATGATGGGGCCCTTATCATCGGACGAACCGCGGGCGAAAACGCGAAGTTCCGGATCCAGTGTCTGGGCGAACAGTCGCTCCGTGGGAACAATCTGCCATTTGCCGTTGGCGTCACGTTGTTTGAGCACCGGCAGCCACGGGTCGGGCTGCGCCCATTCCGTGGGCACCACTGGCTGAGTGTCAAAGTGCATATAGAGCAAAATCGTTTTTGCCCCCGGTACTTTCGTGCCGAACTCCGCAAACACCAGCGGCTTGCCATTGTTAGCAAGTTGGCGTGTGGTGAAGCCGCGTTGCGTGAAGGCTCGTTCCAGGAAAGCAGCGTTTTTCTGAATATCAGACGGCACCACAGCATCGCTGGGCATTTTGAGAAATTCCAGATACTCGTTGAAGCTTGACTGAGCCAAAGGAACAATGGCCTGTGGTGTCATTGTCCGGTTGACCGTTTGGGCAATGGCGCCGCAGGAAAGGGCCGTTGCAATGGCGAGGCATATAGTGTTCAGGTGTCTCATGCTTTTAGAAGATGGAGTAAGTGTCAGCAAAAAAATCAATTGCCAGCAACGCGACAAATCGACTGGACGGATAATAGTAATTCATCTTTTTACGGGGTTCAGCCGAACTGCATTTTGTGAAGAATCTGCCCTCAAGAGAGCAATGATGAACGGGTGCTATCGCTGTATAGGATTAGTCCGAGGGCAAGAACAGTTTTTCAGAGTGAATGACCGTAATGGGGAATTCGGTTCACCCAACGTCAGCTCCCGAGCATGAAGCACCAAATAGACGCGCCGGGTTTATTGCGGCTGGTCACTTTGGGTCCACTCCACCCGCAGAAAAACCTTGCTCTTCTTCGCCCACATCGGAAAGACCGGATATGAAAATCACCGGTGTGGCTTCAGTTGTCGTGTCTGCCTTGAGCATGCGACATACGTCATAGCCGTTGAGATCCGGCATCTGTATGTCCAGCAGTATGAGAGCGGGCCTCTGTTTGATTGCCACTGCAAGCGCATCAGCACCGTGGCGAGCAAACAGCAACGGGTATTCGTCTGACAAAGTCGCTTCGATCACGGCAAGGTTGAAGGGCTCGTCATCCACGATGAGAACCGTTCCATTTACCATCAGGAATCACCCTTCAGGGCTTTTATGTGCGAGATGAGCTCCAGTGTACCGTCAGCGCCCGCACGAAAGTCGTAACCGTCCAGTGCCTCAAACAATGGGCTCAACCGTTCCTGCGGGATGAGACTATCGAGCCCCGCCATTGCAGTACGAATTTCGCGGGTACTATTGCTATTCCATGCGTTTAAAAGTTTGTCCAGCCGTTTCAGAACGCGGCCGGTGTCTTCTAAGCGCATTTCGGCTGGGCCACTGGGGGGTTCCATTGGTGCAAATTGGCCGATTGTTTCCAGCACTACATCCATTGCAGCTTGCAGGCGGTCAATGGCGTTGTGGGTGTCCCGGTTATTGCGTAACAATCCCAGCAGTTCGTCGGCTCGCGCTGCTACATCCGGCATGGCCATATTGGCAGCAGCGCCTTTAAATTTGTGGGCCAGCGCTTCTACTTCAGGTCCACGGCCTTGGCGCAAATCGGTGGCTATTTCTGCGTAGTCACGTGCAAACAGGCGCAGAAATTTTTTGTAGGCGATAACGTCTCGCCAGAATGCCAGGGCCTTGTCATACGCAATGCCAGGAAGTGGTTGTGCAAGGTTTGCCTCGACTTTTTCTGTGGCAGTACTGCTTGCAAACACGGTTTCGGCTGTGACATGACCCGTGAGCTTGAGGATCATCGCAATCGCGCTTTCGACGTCAAAGGGCTTGGCTAGAAAGCCGGTCATTCCGGCTTGACTGGCCAGTTCCTGTTGATCGGAAAAAGCGCCCGCCGTCAGTGCAACCACCGGCAGGTTTGCCAGTGCAGGCATACGCCGGATCTGGCGCGTTGCATCGTAGCCATTAAGGACTGGCATCTGCACATCCATGAGCACGATATTGACAGTGTCGCCATGGTCCTGCAGCCAGCCCACGGCCTCCTGACCATTGCAAACTTGAGCCACCTGCGCACCCTCGCTGCTGAAGATGCGCAGTGCTACTTCACGATTGATTTCACTGTCGTCAACTACCAGAATATACAGGCCCGAGAGCCTCATTCCACTGCGGGCAGGTTGCTGCTTTTCGCCGCCCATGCGCATCCGTTTGGCGCGAATAACTGCGTTATAAAGGCTCGATGTCGTAACTGGTTTGGTAAGTACCGCGTCTGCCAGCGCTGCGTGCGGATGATTCATAAAATCGTTACTGGCATGGGCTGTGATCAGAATCACTATGGGCGAAGAATGGTTCTTCACATCATGACGGATAACTTGCGCTGTTTGTAGGCCATCTTTGCCAGGCAATTTGAAGTCCAGTAGTAATACTTTGCCGTCCAATTTGCTATTCGCTTGCAGAGTTAGGTGATGCACTACTTCGCTGCTGGATGTGAGCGAAGTGGCAGCCCACCCCAGACTGTCGGCCATGCGGTGTAAGGTCTCTCGGGAGATCGGATTGCTGTCTCCAATTACAACTGACAAATTCGCCATTTCCGGAGATGCGACCCAAGTGTCCTGAGCACGTTGGAAACGCAATTCAAACCAGAATTCGCTCCCACTTCCAAGCACACTTGCCACTTTTAGCTCACCGCCCATTGCGGCCACGAGGCGGTGGCTAATGGTTAGGCCCAGGCCTGTGCCTCCGAATTTGCGGCTAGTCGATCCATCTGCCTGAAAGAACTCCCCAAAAATTGCGTGCTGTTTTTCTTGTGCAATTCCAATACCCGTGTCACGCACACTGAAACGCAAGCCCAGGATGTCTCCTTCTTCATACGACTTGCTAATGCTCAGAGCCACATGTCCTCGCTCGGTGAACTTGATTGCGTTGCCCGTCAGGTTAATCAGCACTTGCTCCAGTCTGAGCGAGTCGCCAATCAATTGGCTGGTCCCGCTAGGCGTAGGCGCAATAATGAGCTCCAAGTCTTTGTCCTGCGCGTTCGCCGACATGATTGTCGCCAGGCTGTCCAGCACATCACCGAGGCGGAAAGGTGAGGACTGGATGTCGATCTTGCCGGACTCGATTTTGGAGTAGTCCAACACATCATTCAAAATGCTCAGCAGGGAAGTGCTGGCCATACGCATTTTGACAACCATGTCATGTGAATCGCCTTGTAAATTTGAACGTTCTAGTAGATACGACAAGCCCAGAACTGCGTTCATGGGTGTGCGTATTTCATGGCTCATGTTGGCCAAGAATGAACTCTTCGCACTGCTGGCCATTTCTGCCTGCGCTTTGGCTTGCTGCAAGTCGGTAACGTCATAAATCCAAGCCAGAACGCATTTCTGGTCTTCATAATTGATGGTCATATATGAAGCCAATGCCCACACATGAGGAACATCGAGCCGATCAGGTAAATACAACTCAATCAACTGGTTTAGTACTGTTTCGCCTCGGCCTAATCGTTGCTTGATATCTTCAAAAACCGAAGGATCCGTGTAATTTTTCTGGATATCAAGCCCAGCGGCTTCTTCGGGGCTTCGTTGGACAAGTTCCGCAAAAGCCTTGTTCAAAAAGAGGATTCGGTTGTCTGAAAGCGTGGCAATTCGCACCGCCATTGGCGATGCATTCAAGGCACGGTGGAGAGTATCTTGCTGATTCTTGAGTCGGGTGTAGTCCTGAATGACTGACCGACTGGATATAAAGGTGCCGGTCTGGATGCTTTACCGCCGTTTGCCCAAACCCCACGAAGAGGAGCGCAAGGCTCCAGTTCCATTGGGCCCGTCGCGCAAAATTGTGATCCGGCTGGCAATGCTGTTTTCCGTGGACTCGTTCGCAGGCGGCCTTGTCGTTAACTCTCTGCTTGCTCTCTGGCTATTCCAGCGCTTTGACATATCGGTCGCCTCGGCAGGGCAATTTTTCTTCTGGTCCGGGCTTTGCTCCGCTGCGTCCCAACTCGCTGCTCCGCGCATAGCCCGCCGCATTGGATTGCTCAACACCATGGTCTTCACTCATATCCCCGCGAGCGTTTGCCTGATCGCAGCGGCAGTCGTTCCCAGTCTCCACGTTGCGCTGGCTCTGCTTATCGCAAGGTCGCTACTGTCCCAAATGGATGTCCCTGCCCGAAGTGCGTTCGTGATGTCGGTGGTGACGCCAGAAGAGCGCGCAGCCGCCGCAAGCTTCACCCTCGTTCCCAAAAGTCTGGCCTCTGCCGCCGCTCCCACCATTGGCGGCGCACTCTTCGCTACTGGCATGCTCGCAGCGCCTTTAGTCGCATGCGGTATTCTCAAAATCTCCTACGATCTTGCGATCTGGAGAGCCTTCAAAAAGCACCGGCCTGCGACCTAGTCCCCAATCAGATTGGGGTAAGGCTGAAAACTTTTGAGACCGTTTCTGGTCGATTGCGGGTGCGGCAACTCCCTAATTCACCGCCAGATTACAGTCACTTAGACGGTCAGAAATGCAATGAAGAATGTCGGCGATCAGGTCGTCTGACTCAATCTAGCTAGACCCGCCAAGAGCGGTCTTAGAACTTTTTAAATTGACAGTCGGCAGACGTTTAGGTTTGTAGGATGCCCGACCGCAGCGACGTGCCAACCCTATCCCCGTGATTGACAAGGTTGGGCGTCGTGCAAACTTCGAGGGAGGAAACCGCGGTGCCAGAAGCGGCTCGAGTTCAGATCATGCGGTTATGGGGATTTGAGATTGCCAGGTGCGCCCACGAAGTCTGAACGGGCTGCGCGACGGGCTTGTGTTTTCCAGAAACGTCTACAAGCTTGATCGCAAGCGGCGAATATCTAAGCCTGGAGGACCACAATTGCAGGCCAGACGCAATACGGCCAAGCCTACTCCAACTGACACGCTGTTCAGCATTGTCAGGTCAGCTTTCGGTCAGCGCCAACACCTGGCCGTCCAGAAGGCTCATCTCACCGAAAAACTCACCGGTCTGAATCAATGCCAGGGAAAGCTCACGTCCGTTTCCAGTATTCAAGGTGACGCGCGCCGTGCCGCTCAGTATGACGAATAACTTGTTGGACTTCGTTCCCTCTTCG
>CANBYM010000087.1 GCA_947373605.1 Comamonadaceae bacterium | reverse complement strand
CTGTGCCGGGTCCGAAAAACCCGTCATAAAAACCAACCAAAAGACCAATGCCACTGGCGGCAAGCGTTTCAGCCCTGCCCCTGAACTGCGGCGCATGATGACGGCCCATCTCTTTTTTGGCCAGCGTATAGGCCAGTACCAGCACCAGTATGCCGGGCATGACTTTACGTAAAAACTCGGGTGATACCAGCGTGACCAGCCAGGCGCCTGCAAGTGAGGCTACAAAGCCTGCAACGGCGGCCGGGACCAGGGCATGCCAAGGTAGCGTAACGCGTTTGCTGTATTGCACTGCAGCCATGGCAGTCCCGCAAATAGCGGCACCCTTGTTGGTGCCCAACAATGTGGCAGGGTGGGCCGAGGGAAAGATGGCAAACAAGGCAGGCATGAGAACCAGACCGCCGCCGCCCACGATGGAGTCGATGAATCCCGCCATCAGGGAAGCTACTGACACTACGAATATTTCCATCCACGGGATTGTCGCATTCGCAAAAAAAAAGCACCGGCGCTGCCGGTGCTTTTTGATGCGGTACATGGTTGTAGCGCTGTTGTTGCTTTATGCCGCTTAACTTACGGTTTTACGGCGAGGTCCTCGGGTACTTCATCAGGTCTCGCGTTGGATGTGCATTGCCGCTAAATCAACTTTGCACCGCGTGACTTGGATTGGACTTTACCGTTATTCACATAACGCAGCATCCGGATATACCCTTTGGGGCAAACCCTAGCCCCTTTGCCCTGCATCTTCAGCAACCCACTGTGCGGCCTTCTCGGCAATCATCAAGGTGGGTGAATTGGTGTTGCCACTGGTAATGCGCGGCATTACACCGGCATCCACCACCCGCAGGCCCGCCACTCTGTGTACTTGCAGACGCGAATTGACAACTGCCATTACATCGTCATCGCGGCCCATCTTGGTGGTGCCTACGGGATGGAAAATCGTGGTGGCGATATCACCGGCTAGTTGCGCCAGCTCCGCGTCGGTCTGGAATTGCGTGCCGGGTTTGTATTCCTGCGGCGCGTATTTCTGCATTGCCGGTTGCGCCACGATGTTGCGCGTAACACGTAAAGAATCGGCCGCGATCTTGCGGTCTTCGTCCGTGCTCAGGTAGTTGGGCGCAATGGCTGGAGCAGCGCGAAAATCGTCCGAGGTAATGCGCACCGTGCCCCGGCTGCTGGGGTTGAGGTTGCACACGCTGGCAGTAAAGGCATTAAAGCTGTGCAGCGGTTGCCCGAAGGCTTCCAGACTGAGCGGCTGCACATGGTATTCCAAATTGGCGTACTTTTGTGAGGGATCGCTGCGTGTAAACGCGCCCAGCTGGCTGGGCGCCATGCTCATGGGGCCGCTGCGCTTGAGCAGATATTCCAGCCCGATGCGCGCCTTGCCCAGAAGGGAGTTGGCCTGCGTGTTGAGCGTGACCGCATTGCTGACCTTGAACACCGCCCGGATTTGCAAATGGTCTTGCAGGTTAGCGCCTACACCGGGCGTGTCCTGCGCGATCGGCACGCCCAGCGATTGCAGCAAGGCCGCAGGCCCCAAGCCTGAGAGCTGCAAAATCTGCGGCGAACCGATCGCACCCGCGCACAGCAGCACTTCGCCGCGCGCCTTGGCGGTCACCATCTCACCGCCGTTCCAAACCTGCACGCCGGTGCAACGAAGTGGGCGGTGTGTGCCAGCCTCCTGTGCATTGCTGTTTTGCTCCAAGACCAGTTTGGATACCTGTGCGCTGGTCCACAACTCAAAGTTCGGGCGTGCGTAGCAGGCAGGGCGCAAAAAGGCTTTGGCCGTATTCCAGCGCCAGCCGGCACGCTGGTTCACTTCGAAATAGCCCACGCCCTCGTTGTCGCCACGGTTGAAGTCGTCGGTGGCGGCTATGCCCGCCTGCGTGGCCGCTTGCGCAAATGCATCCAGCACGTCCCAGCGCAGGCGCTGTTTCTCCACTCGCCATTCGCCACCGGCGCCACGGTGGCGCAACACTTCCTTGTAGGACGTAGCAGCGCCTTGCAGTAGCGCAGACTGCGTGCCTTTGGCACCGTGCAGTGGCGAGGCGCCCTTGTAGTGGTCCTCATGCAGTTTGAAATAGGGCAGTGCGTTGTCCCACGACCAATTGGCGTCACTGGTAAGTTGCGCCCACTGGTCGTAGTCGCGGGCCTGCCCGCGCATATAAATCATTCCGTTAATGCTGCTGCAACCGCCCAGAGTTTTGCCACGTGGGTAGCGCAGCGTGCGCCCGTTCAGGCCCGCGTCCGGCTCGGTGTTGTAGAGCCAGTCGGTGCGCGGGTTGCCAATGCAATACAAGTAACCCACCGGGATATGAATCCAGTGGTAATCGTCTTTGCGGCCGGCTTCGATCAGCAGCACGCGCTTGCTTGCATCGGCACTCAGGCGGTTGGCCAACAGGCACCCTGCCGTGCCAGCACCCACAACAATGTAGTCAAACGTAGTGTCAGTCATAAGATCAGAAAAAAGGTTGCCGCCACAGCGGTAGGAAGCAAGGCGCCCAATAGCAGTCCGCCCGCGCCGATAGACCCATCTTGAAAGCCCGCTTTGAGCAATGCAACGCCGGCAGGGTTGGGGGCATTGGCAATCACCGTCAAACCACCACCGGCCACCGCTCCGGCAACCAACATGTATTTTGAGGCATCGGAAATCCCCGCGATCAGCGAACCCAGATAGGTCAGCGCCGCATTGTCGGTGATCGCCGTCAATCCCATAGCGCTAAAAAACAGGGTGGTGGGCGGCAGGCCGGAGACGATAGGTTGAAGCCACCACTGTTGCATACCGCCGAGAACCATCAGTCCGGCCAGAAAGAAGCCCACCAGCAAACCTTCTTTCAGAATCAGCGTGCTTTGAAAGCGCGCATAGGCCTGCGTGAAACCCAGAAAAAACAGAAACAAACCCAAAAACAACACGGGATGGTGTGCCAATGCGACCACGCCTGCCAGAAAAAACAGATGCACCGCACTAACTACCGCGGGCATAGTCATTTGAGCAGAGGGCTCGTCGGCACTAGCGCCTGCACCCAAGTGTCTGCGCAGTGCCACCACCGCGCCTGTGGCATTGACCAGCACCGCCAGGGAGGCTTTCCAACCAAAAGTGCCGGCCATAAATGCCGTGTCCCAACTCCAAGTGGAGGCAACCATCAACACCGGTGGTGCTGCATACGAGGTCAGTGTGCCGCCGATAGAAATATTCACAAACAGCACGCCCAGCGTGGCGTACTTCAGCTTCTCCGGCATACCTTTGTGAAAAATCCGGGGCGCCAGCATCAGCGCCGCCAGTGTCATGGCTGCCGGTTCGGTAATCAGCGAACCCATGAGTGGCACCACGGCAAGCCCCAGCCACGCAAGCACCAGAGGCGATGACAGTGGCACCGCGCGTGCCACCAGCCCCAGCAAACTCTGCACCGCGGTGAGCACCGGTCGGGACGCGGCCACCACCATCACCACAATTACAAACAAAGGCTCTGTGTATTGCAGCGACTCGGCATAAGCAATCGCTTTGCTGCTGCCGGTCAACAGCGCCATGGCTGCAATCAGTACAAAGGCCCAAAAACCGAACACGACCTCCACTTCACTGAGCAGGTGCAAGAGCCCTGCATGCTTAGGGTGCCTGTGCGCCAGCACCTCAAAGTATTTGGCACAAAAGGTATGGATCAGCGCGATACCGAACAGGGCAGCTCCGACTATCTGAATCGTCTCAGTCGGCATGCGGCGCTACTTTCCCGCCCATACGGGCTTGCGTTTTTGCTGAAAAGCCTGCTGGCCTTCGCGGGCATCATCGGTCAGGGTGAACAAAGCGATTTGACTTTCGGTAAATGACATGGCTTCTTCAAACGCCAACGATTCTGCCCGCTTGAGCGTATAGATGCCGCGCCTTATGGCCGCCGGCGATTTGTCCAACATGCGCGAGAGCAGCCACGCGAGCTTGGCGTCTACGTCATCATCGACATAATTCACCAGCCCGTACTGCAGGGCCTGCGCGCTTGTAATCGGTTCGCCAGTGATGCACATCTCTACCAGCACGCGACGGGGAATCAGGTGCTGCAGCACGCTGAGCACTTGCGCCGGAAACACGCCCACCTTGACTTCAGGTAGGCCAAACACCGCATGGCTGGCTGCCACCGCCATATCGCACATGGACATTAGGCCCATGCCGCCTGCCAGACATGCACCGTTAACGCGCGCAATCAGCGGAATATTGCTGGCACGCGCGGCACGCAACACCTGCGCCACATGGCCATACGGCTCGGAATAGTCCGTGGTGAAGGCCTGCGCGCTTTGCAAATCCGCCCCGGCACAAAACGCTTTGCTACCCGCGCCGGTAAGCACAATAGCCCGGATATCGCGGTGCGCCTGCGTCGCAAGGATGGTCTGCGCCAGAGCTGCCAGCGCAGCATGATTCACGGCATTGCGCCGCTCTTCCCGGGTAATGGTGAGCCAAAGTACGCCGTCTTTGCGTTCAACGGACAGTTCGGGTGTGGAGTGCAAATCGGTGGTGGTCATCAATCGGGTTCCCTGAAATGGAAGGCTCCATTTTGCTTGCAGTCGGGGGCTTGCGGCACGGGTATGGCGTCTGGCATTACCATGCGCCCTTAACAGCCACACCCTATTCAGGCGCGCCTTGACAGACGAAATGCCACGTATTGAGACAGAGCAGACACCCGACGGTGCCTGTGCGGTGCTGCGTGGCGACTGGAGCGCGGCCTTGTTGGCACAAGCCGAAACCTGGGAGTTGATGCAATCGCAGCTTCAACAGGCCAAACATCTGCAGGCGTGGGATTTGCGGCAAATGCAGCGTATGGACCACACCGCCGCGCAACTGCTCTGGAACGCCTGGAACCACCAATGGCCCGCCAAACTGCTGTCGCTCGCCGAGCAAAGTGCCATGCTCAAGCGGGTGGCGCGGTTCACGGTGGTTGCACCGCGGCCCAAGCGCCTTACCTTGTACGCCGTGTTGTCGCGCTGGGGCTCGGGCCTGTTCAATATTGCCGGTCACCTCAAAGGTGCAGTGCAGCTTGTGGGCCAGTTGTGGCTTGATTTGGTTCGTCTCCTGAAAGCGCCTGCCAAAGCGCCTTGGCGCGATATCTCGGGCCACCTGTATCGCGTGGGCGCAACCGCATTGCCAATTACCGCGCTGGTGGGTTTTCTGATTGGCGTGGTGTTGGCCTACCTGATGTCGCGCCAACTGCGCCAGTTCGGGGCCGAGGCGTTTATCGTCAACATCTTGGGTATTGCCCTGATCCGCGAACTGGGTCCGGTACTGGCGGCCATATTGATTGCCGGGCGATCCGGCTCGGCCATTACGGCGCAGATCGGCGTGATGCGGGTGACCGAGGAGCTGGACGCTATGCGCGTGATGGGCATCAGCAAGGGTTTCCGACTGGTCATGCCGCGCGCGCTTGCCATGTTGATTGCGATGCCGCTGCTGGCCGTCTGGACCACGGCGGCGGCGCTACTGGGCGGAATGCTAGCGACTGACCTGTCCATGGGTTTGAGCCCTGCGTACTTTGTTATCGCATTGCCCAAGGCGGTGCAGGTCGCCAATTTGTGGCTGGCGATTGTTAAGTCGGCGGTGTTCGGCCTGATGATCGCTTTGATAGGCTGCCACTACGGGCTGCGCGTGCTGCCCAATACCCAGAGCCTGGGCGAGGGCACCACCGCTTCGGTGGTGACGTCCATCACCATGGTGATTTTGGTGGACGCCTTGTTCGCCGTGTTGTTCAAAGGAGTCGGCTTGTGAGCAGGGCTGACAACATGGTGCAGATCGACCACCTGTGGTCGGCCTTCCGAACCCGCGGCGTGAAGTCTGTCATTCACCAGGACCTGAGCCTGCAAATCGCCAAGGGCGAGTTTTTGTCCGTGGTGGGCGGTTCTGGTAGCGGCAAAACCGTGTTGCTGCGCCAGATCCTGGGGCTGGAGACACCGATGCGTGGCGCCGTGAATGTGCTGGGCCATCCGGCCAGTGAACTTGGCCAGGCCGGCGCGGCCAGCCGGGTAGGCATGTTGTTTCAGCACGGCGCATTGTTTTCGGCCTTTACCGTGCTGGACAACATCGCCTTTCCCTTGCGTGAGTTGCGTACCTTGCCACACGAACTGATCCGTGACGCGGCGCTGGTCAAACTCCAGATGGTGGGGCTAGAGCCGTCGCACGCCCACAAGATGCCTTCCGACTTGTCGGGCGGCATGGTCAAGCGCGTGGCGCTGGCGCGTGCGCTCATCATGGACCCGCCTTTGTTGCTGCTGGATGAGCCCACCGCAGGACTCGACCCGGACAGCGCCGACGCGTTTTGCACTCTGTTGCGTGAGCTGCATCAGGAGCTTGGCCTCACCATTGTGATGGTCACCCACGACCTCGATACCATCTTCGCATTGAGTACCCGCATCGCGGTGGTGGCCGACAAGCACGTTATTGTGGATGCCGCGCCGCAAGACGTGATTGATTTCCCGCACCCCTTCGTGCACGATTTTTTCCGTGGCGGGCGCGGCTTACGCGCCATGGAAGTGTTGCAAGACGCCCCCGAAGGCGTATAAAAAGAGCCATCGAGAACTAACGCATGGAAAATAAATCCCACGCCCTGACTGCCGGTGTCTTTGTGCTGGTGGTCACTGCATTGCTGATTGCGATGGCCGCCTGGCTGACGCGTGACCATACCGAGCAGCGGGTGTTTGAAATTTCCAGCACAGAAAGCGTAACGGGCCTGCAGGTTCAAGCCGGCGTGCGCTACAAAGGTGTCGCAGTGGGCCGCGTCGTGGCTATTGAACTCGACGCAGCGCAGCACGGCAATGTGCTGGTTCGCATTGCCGTCAATGACAGCGTGCTGGTTACGGCATCGACTTTCGCCACGCTGGGTTTTCAGGGCGTGACCGGTTTGGCCTTCATTGCTCTGGATGACAGCGGCGAATCTGCGGTTGCGCTGCAAACCAGCCGCGATACCGTGGGCCGCATCCCTATGCGTCAAGGACTCATGTCGCGCTTGAGCGATCAGGGTGGCAAGCTGCTGGGTCAGCTCGAAAAGGCCAGCGGGCAAATGAATCAGTTGCTCGATCCCGATAACCAGAAAAACCTGATGGCAGCAGTCACCAATCTGGGCCAGGCCGCCGCTTCCATCACGCAACTCACGCATCGCGCTGACGCCATGCTCAGTGGCACTGGCCCCGAGGGCAGCGTCAATCTGCCGCGTATGGCCGAACAGGCCAGCACCACGCTCAAGAGCATTGCGCAAACATCGGAGCAACTCAAAATCAGCGCCGACACGGTGCGCCAGTCGGCGGGTGAATTCCGTCAAATGAGTGCGCGCATGAACGAAGCCGGCGGCACGCTGGACCGCATTGCCCGCAGCACGGACGCGTTGGTCAACACCAGTCAGACCGTCAACACCAACGTGGCGCCGCGCCTGAACCGCGCGGCAGATGAGGTATCACGCGCAGCGCGTCAGGTGGGGCGTCTGGTCGAAGGACTGAATGACAACCCGCAAATGTTGCTGACCGGCAAAGGTGCCGTCGCACCCGGTCCCGGCGAAGCGGGCTTTGTGGCACCTTCCAATCCATGAAACTTTCTATGAAAAATTCACACACTTTGCGCGCAGCGCGCATGTTGCCGGCAGTGTTTTGTCTTGCGGTGTTACTGGGCGCGGCGGGTTGCGGCAGCTTCACCCCGCCGGTGCGCCCCGTGGTGTACGACTTCGGCCCCGGTGCCACTGCCATGGCCCCGACCAACCGTATGGAGCGCCAAGCCACTATTACGCTGCCGGATGTGGATGCACCGGTGGCGCTGGAGGGTAGCGCCGTGCTTTTCCGGTTGGGCTATGCCGATGCGCAGCAATTGCGTCCCTATGCCTCGGCACGCTGGACCATGCCGCCCGCACAGTTGCTGCGCCAGCGTTTGCGTGAGCAACTCGGCGCGCAGCGCACGGTACTTGCTCCCGGCGAGGCCGGTCCTGTGCTTGCGGTTACCAGCACGCAGCCCTTTGTAGCGCAGCCTGCCGTGGTGCGCATTGAACTTGAAGAATTCAGCCAACTGTTTGATACACCGCAGACCAGTACAGGCTTGGTGCGTGTGCGCGCCACCGCGTTGCAGACCGGCTCCGCTGGCGCACGTAGCTCGTCGCAGCAAACATTTATTGCACGGCGTCCCGCTGCCAGCGCGGATGCGGCCGGTGGCGTGAAAGCATTAACGCAAGCAACCGACGACGTGATCACCCAGCTTAACGCATGGTTGCAACAAACGATAGGTGCGCCATGAGTACCGCCGTCGACATTGATGCGCTGCCGCTGTTTCCGCTCAACACGGTGCTCTTTCCCGAGGGGTCACTGAGTCTTCAGATTTTTGAAGTGCGCTACCTGGACATGATCGGCAAGTGCCACAAGAACGGAATGCCATTCGGTGTGGTGTCGCTGGTCAAAGGCAACGAGGTGCGCACGATTGAAACCGGCAAACCCACCGGCGATGCGTTTGCTCAGGAACACTTTGCCGATGTGGGCACGCTTGCGCGCATCGTGGAATTTTCAGCACCGCAAGCTGGCTTGATGGTGGTGCGTTGTCTGGGCGGCGAGCGCTTTCGCATTCAAAACCGCAGCCAGCTCAAACACGGACTGTGGGTGGCTGATGTGAGCCACATTGCAGCCGATGCCAGCATTCCAATCCCGCAGGACTTGCAACCCATTGCCTACACGCTGGCACGCCTGATTGAAAGCCAGCGCGACGGCGAGACCTTGGTGGAGCCTATGCCCATCGAGCAACCTTACCGGTTTGACGACTGTGCCTGGGTGGCCAACCGCTGGTGTGATTTGCTGGCGCTGCCCGCGCACGTCAAGCAAACTTTCCTGCAGCTCGACAACCCGCTGCTGCGGCTGGAATTGGTGGGCGATATTCTGGGTAAGTTACAGGACGTTTGAAGCCCCGAGGTAGGCGTGTCAGTGGCCCAATAGCGCTGGGAAGAGTTTGATCAGACCATCGGACATGACCTCGACTGCCAAGGCCGCCAGTATCAAACCCATCAGGCGCGTCATAACGCTGATGCCGGTTTTGCCCAGCACGCGCGCAATCGGTGCGGCCAGCGAAAAACACAAGAGCGTGGCCAGCGAAATCACTACGCCGTAGCCGATGAGCGTGCTCAACTGTAAAAACGTTTTCGCCTTGTCGGCATAAATCACCACGGTCGACATGGCGGCGGGTCCGGTCAGGAGGGGAATGGTCAGTGGAACGACGGCAATGCTGGCACCTTGCGCTGCCTTGGCTACGCCGTCTTCCAGTTCCTTACCGGTGGATTTGGCTTCGGCCGGTTGCGCGTTGAGCATGTTGAGCGCACTGGTCAAAAGCAGCATGCCGCCCCCCACCTGAAAACTGGCCAGCGAGATGCCGAAGAATTCCAGAATTTGCAGGCCCAACAAGGCGCTGACCGCGATCACCACAAACACACTGAAGGACGAAACCACTACCGTCTGACGGCGCTGTTCGCGCGAGAAGCCTTGCGTGTAATGGATGAAAAACGGAACGATGGCCAACGGGTTCACGATGGCCAGTAGCGTAATGAGCGGTTTGAGATCCATGGTGTTCCGGGAAGTGTGCAGTTGCCGGACAATAGTAGCGCACCCTTGTTTTTGAAAGAACGCTATGTCAATCGTTGCTTTAATTTTTTGGGCCTTGTTGGCCGCACTTGTCTTGTTGCTGGTGTCTGCGGCTTTGCGGCCCGACAGTTTTCGCGTGGAGCGCAGTGCGCTCATTCCCGCCAATCAAGCCAAAGTTGTTGCGCTGGTTGGGGACTTTCACGAATGGGTGCGTTGGTCGCCTTGGGAAAAAATCGATCCCACCATGCAGCGAACCTACAGCGGCTCTGCCAGCGGCGCGGGCGCTGGCTATGCGTGGAGCGGCAGCGGCAAAGCAGGGGCAGGGCGCATGGAGATACTGGACTGCAGCGAGAGTCGCGTCCTCATCCGCATTGACTTCACCAAACCTTTTGCCGCGAGCAATACCGTGGAGTTCACACTAGTGCCGCAAGGCGACAGCACGCATGTGACCTGGGCCATGTTCGGACCCAGCCCGTTTATTTCCAAGCTGATGGGCCTTGCATTTAACCTGGACAGAATGATCGGCAAAGATTTCGAAACGGGGTTGGTGAATATACAGTCCGCTGCGAAGAGTAATTTGACTTAGTCCTGTAATTTACCGTAGACCGGTTCGCAGCGCACCTCGGTTTTTACGGAGTTGGCGATGTAGCATTCTTCGTGCGCCTCATGGTGCATGGCATCAATTTGTGCGCGTGTGGGTAAGCGGTCGCCACTGAATGCCACGTCGGGTTTGAGCGATACCACCGACATCACCATCTTGCCTTTCTGATTTCTGGCCATTACGCCGGTGGCCGCGTCGAAATAGCGGTCCACGCAAAACTTCTGCGCAGCGGCAATCGACAAAAACCACAGCATGTGACAACTCGACAGCGAGGCGACAAAGGTCTCTTCCGGGTCCACAGCCGACGCATCCGACATCGGCAGTGGCACCACATGGGGCGAGGACGAACCGTCCAGTTCCGCACCGCCGTCAAAACGCAGCAGGTGTTTGCGGCTGTAGCGGTTTCCGAGGAAATCCTGCGCGCCACGCTCCCAGAGAATCTCGGCGGTGTATTGCGCCATACTTATCGTCCTCCGCCCACGTCCAGCAATGCGCCGGTGGTGTACGACGCTGCATCGCTTATCAGCCAGACAATCGCCTGTGCCACCTCCATGGCCGTGCCAGGCCGTTTCATGGGGATCGCACCGGCCAGTTGAACCGCGCGGTC
This sequence comes from Comamonadaceae bacterium, assembly GCA_947373605.1. GTDB lineage: Bacteria > Pseudomonadota > Gammaproteobacteria > Burkholderiales > Burkholderiaceae_C > Allorhodoferax. Next base: position 3,620 of record CANBYM010000087.1, on the reverse strand, counting down.
CGGTTGCCCGCCGGAGGCATGAATTTCGGTGTCAATAACGCCGGGTCGCACGGCGTTGACGCGTATGCCTTCGTTGGCCACTTCGCGGGCCAGTCCCACGGTGAATGTGTCAATGGCGCCCTTGCTGGCCGCGTAGTCCACATACTGACCGGGGCTGCCCAACGTGGCAGCAACGCTGGAGAGGTTGACGATCACGCCGCCTTCACCCCCGTGCAACGTGCTCATGCGGCGCACAGCCTCACGCGCGCACACAAAGCTGCCCACCACATTGGTATCGAACATGCGCTTGAGACGCGCAACCGACATCGCGTCCACACGGCTGGCGACGTCCACCACACCGGCACTGTTGACCAGTGCGGTGAGGCGTCCGAGCTTGGCGTCAACCTTGTCAAACATGGCCAGCACCTGATTTTCATGCGCGACGTCGGCCTGAACCGTGATGGCAGTGCCGCCCTCGGCGCGGATGAGGCGCACCACTTCGTCAGCAGCCAATGAGTTCGACTGGTAGTTGACCGCGACGGAGTAGCCTGCACGTGCTACCAACAGGGCAGTTGCCGCGCCTATGCCGCGCGAGCCGCCGGTAATTAAAGCTATGGGTTTCATGCAATAGGCCGCTGGTGTGGCGGTGAAAATAGAAAGGCTGAGAAGCAGAATTTTGCGCCACAAATGCGCTATCTTCAGACGTGCTTTACCTTTTCATTTTTCAGGAGCAGCGCATGGCGCAAGCCCACGCTTCCCGATGCCGCCAAGCCATCTTCAAGGCGCCGCGCCGCAGCTTTTTTGCAATTATTGTTCGCGCCGCAGTGCTGCTTGGTTTGCTCGCCGGTGTTGCAACATCATTTGCACAAAGCGCGCCGCTGAAGATTCTGGTGGGTTTTCCGCCCGGCGGCGGCACCGATGCCATCGCCCGCATTCTTGCGGAGAAGCTCAAAGACACGATGGGTCTAACGGTGCTGGTGGAAAACCGCGCCGGTGCCGGCGGGCAAATCGCTGCGCAGGCGCTCAAAGCCGCAGCGCCGGATGGTATGACGGTGTTCATGACGCATGACCACACTATCTCCATCCTGCCGCAGGTGGTGAAAGGCCCGGGCTTCGATCCGGCCAAAGACTTTGTGCCGGTGGCGGGCTTCGCGACTTTTGTGAACGCATTCGCAGTGTCCGGCGGCACACCCGCCAGGTCGGTTGCCGAGTATGTGAACGGGGTCAAGGCGCAGGGGGCAGGCAAAGGCACGGTGGGCGTTCCGGCACCAGCGTCTACACCGGAGTTTCTGGTCAAGCTGATCGGCCAGAAATATGCGCTGGACCTGCAGGCGGTGCCGTACCGCGGAAGCGCGCCCATGATGGCCGACATGCTGGGTAACCAGATTGCCGCGGGTGTAGCGTCGGTTCCTGACTTTATCGAGAATCACAAGGCCGGCAAGGTACGGATCGTGGCGGTGCTGGGTGGCACGCGTCAGGCCGCGCTGCCCGATGTGCCCACCTTTGGGGAGCTTGGACTGAGCGGGTTTGACGATCTACCGTATTACGGTTTTTTCGCACCCGTCGGCACGCCCCGTGCAGCGATCGACAAGTTTTCTGCGGCGCTCGCCAAAGTGGTGGCAATGCCTGAGGTCAAAGAGCGCTTGACCGGCATGGGCCTGACGGTGGGCTTTATGAACCAGCAGCAGTTTGCCGCGCGCGAAGCCGCCTACACCAAGGCGTGGAGCGGCATCATTAAAACCAGCGGTTTTGTGCCGCAGTAAATTTCAGTCTTTACGACCTATCCGCCTTTGACCGATACCGTGCACAAGCCCTTTTTTCGTCTGCCCAAACCGACGGCGGACGTGAAGGGGTTTGCGCGTCTGGCTGCGATGGAGGCAGTCATACGCGGCACGACGCTGTCGGTGTTTCCCTTGCTGATGTACCGGGCCTGGGGCAGTGCCGCGGTGGTGTCGGAGATTTATTTTGTGATCGGACTGCTGTCGCTGATGACCGCGTTAACCGTTCCGGCATTGAGCCGCCACGTGCCACGGCAACGCATCTTCACAGGGGCCATTTTGTTGTACGTGCTGGCCTGTGTGTTCGGCATGGTGGGCGGCAAATTCACTACGCTTGCGCTGCTGTGCGCCATCATGGCTGCGGCCACATCGTTTGTGTGTTTCAACGCGTACGTGCTCGACTTCATTGACAAAACCGAGTTCAGCAAATTGGAAACACTGCGGCTTTTTTACAGTGCCTGGGGTTGGGTTCTGGGGCCGGTCATGGGTGTGTGGTTATTGTCCTTGTGGCATGGTGCACCGTTTGTGCCGGTGGCTCTGGCGGCTTTTGCCATGCTGTGGATGAAGAAGCAAATGCATTTGGGCAACGGCAAAGCCATGACCACACAGCAGCCGCGCGCCGCACATCCGGTAGCCAATGTGCGGCGCTTTTTCGCGCAACCACGATTGGTTACGGGCTGGCTGATACCGCTGATCCGTTCCTGCGGCTGGTGGTTTTATTTTGTGTACGTGGGCATCTTCGCGGTGGAAAACGGCTTGGGTGAAAAAGTAGGCGGCTATGCCAGCTCAGTGGCCAATATGGCCCTGTTGCTTGCTCCGCTCATGCTGCGCTGGATGCGTCTCCATTCAGTGCGCCGGGCCGTTCGTACAGGTTGCCTGCTCAGTGGCTTGTGCTTTGTGCTGGGTACGGTGCTGGCACCATTTCCGTGGGCTACCGTGTGTGTGCTGGTGGCGGGCACCTGCAGCCTAGTGCTGCTGGATGTGTGCGCCGGTTTGCCATTCATGATGGCGGTAAAGCCCTCTGAGCGCACCGAGATGTCATCGGTGTACTCCAGCTTTCGCGATTCATCGGGCATTCTCTCGCCGGCGCTGGCCTGGCTGGTGCTGCAGTTTTTTCCGGTGTCGGCCGTGTTCGCGGCGGCTGGTGCCGGGCTGCTGGCTGCGTGGGCGGTAGCCGGGCGGTTACATCCGCAGTTGGGTGTTCCCGGCGCCAAGCGAGTCCGTGCAAAGTGACCGTAAATTTTTAAAGGAGACAGACCATGCCCACTGGAACCGTACGATTGCAGCGCGTTTTGCGCGCACCGGCCGCACGCATTTACAAGGCCTTTTTAAATGCCGATGCCATGGCTAAATGGATACCGCCCTATGGATTTACCTGCAAGGTGCACCACATGGACGCCACAGTGGGCGGCACCTTCCGCATGTCGTTTACGAATTTCGGCACCGGCCACACGCATGCGTTTGGCGGCGAATATCTGGAACTGGTTCCTGATACGCTTCTGCGCTATACCGACAAGTTTGAGGATCCCAATCTTCCGGGCGAATTGCAGGTTACCGTGGCGTTGACCAAGGTGCTGTGCGGTACCGAAGTCAACATAACGCAGTACGGCATTCCCGAGGCGATTCCGGTAGAGATGTGCTACCTGGGCTGGCAGGAGTCGCTGGTGCAACTCGCTAACCTGGTCGAGCCGAATATTTCAGGCGCTTGAGTTAAAGCGCAGCGACCAACTCGGGGACTGCGACAAACAGATCCGCCTCCAGCCCATAGTCGGCCACAGAGAAGATCGGTGCCTCGCCATCCTTGTTGATGGCCACAATCACCTTGCTGTCCTTCATGCCCGCCAAGTGCTGGATAGCGCCGCT
>CANBYM010000086.1 GCA_947373605.1 Comamonadaceae bacterium | reverse complement strand
TGACTCTAAAAACGTAAAAAGTACCATAACATCAATATCTTAGACTGACAAGCTCACAAACCTTTTAAGTTTGTAACCGAAGGTAGGTGGCTCGCATTGTGCCGTCAAGATGTTGGTTTGTGGCAACGCCCGGCCTCGCGCCATGCTCGGCCGGATCGTTGCTCAATCATGCTACTTAAGCGACCAGCAAAATCCGCAACATACGACGCAGGGGCTCAGCGGCACCCCACAAAAGCTGGTCACCGATGGTAAATGCACCCACATATTCAGGCCCCATAGCGAGTTTACGAATGCGCCCGACAGGAATTTTCATAGTGCCGGTGACTGCAACTGGTGTCAGGTCTTTAATCGTCGCTTCACGGGTATTGGGGACCACGTTGACCCAAGCATTGTCGGCAGCAATCAAGGCTTCAATGTCGGCAACAGGCACATCTTTCCTGAGCTTGAAAGTCAGTGCCTGACTGTGGCAACGCATGGCGCCCACGCGCACACAAAAGCCATCAACGGGGGTAGCTACAGAGCCGAAGTCCGGCCCCTGACCCAGGATCTTGTTGGTTTCGGCCATGCCTTTCCACTCTTCTTTGGACATGCCGTTGCCCAGATCTTTGTCAATCCAGGGAATGAGTGAGCCGCCTAATGGCACACCGAAGTTGGCAGTTTCTGCTGTAGTCAGGCTGCGCTGCTTGGCGATGACTTTGCGGTCGATTTCCAGAATCGCACTCTTCGGGTCATCTAAAAGAGCTTTTACTTCCGCGTTGAGCGTGCCGTATTGTGTCAGCAACTCACGCATGTGTTGCGCGCCACCGCCGGAGGCAGCCTGATACGTCTGGGTACTCATCCATTCCACCAGTCCGGCTTTGTAGAGTGCACCGACACCCATCAACATGCAACTCACGGTGCAGTTGCCGCCCACCCAATTCTTACCGCCTTGTGCTAATGCATTTTTGATGACCGGCATGTTGACCGGATCCAGAATGATGACCGCATCTTTTTCCATGCGCAGCGTTGACGCCGCATCAATCCAATGCCCGTTCCATCCGGCTGCGCGAAGCTTTGGGAATATTTCGGAGGTGTAGTCGCCACCCTGGGCGCTGATGATGATGTCGCAGCGCTTTAGCGCCTCTACGCTATAGGCGTCTTGCAAAGTCGTTTCGTTTTTCGCCAGTGCCGGGGCTTTGCCGCCTGCATTGGAGGTAGAAAAGAAGACGGGTTCAATGAGGTCGAAGTCACCTTCGGCCTGCATACGGTCGATCAAGACGGAGCCGACCATGCCGCGCCAGCCCACCAAACCTACGAGATTGCCTACTTTCATTGCATTGCCCTTTCAGATTTTCGAAACTAAGTGATTTCATCTGCCCGGCTCGTCTGGCCGGTAGGGGCGCGACGGACCGGGCTTATCTAGCCAGTGATGGTCGTCTTTTTGGTCACAACGGTGACGGCGGCATTGGCGCAGCCGCACGCACCCATTAGCGTAGAAAGCTGCTGCAGAAAAGGTGCGTGGTTGATTTCCATGAGCGATATTGTAAGGCGCTTGATTACAGAGCCTTTACAACTGCGTTCCCCATTTCCAGCGTGGACACGCGGGTAGTGCCTTCGCTGTATATGTCCGCCGTGCGCAAGCCTTGTTGCAACACTTTTTGCACCGCCATTTCGATGCGTTGGGCGGCTGCTTCCTGGTTCAGGCTGAAGCGCAACATCATGGCCGCGCTCAAAATGGTTGCCAAGGGGTTGGCGATACCCTTGCCCGCAATATCCGGCGCACTGCCATGACTGGGTTCATACAACCCTTGATTCTTGCTGTTGAGGCTGGCAGAAGGCAGCATGCCGATTGAGCCGGTCAACATGGAGGCCTCGTCGCTGAGGATGTCGCCAAACATATTGCCGGTCACGATCACATCAAACGCCTTGGGTGCTTTGACAAGCTGCATAGCAGCGTTGTCTATGTACATATGCTGAAGTTCCACATCGGGGTACTGCAGTCCAACCTCGGTCACCACATCTTTCCAGAATTGGAAGGTCTCCAGCACATTGGCTTTGTCGACACTGGTCACTTTCTTGTTGCGTTTGCGGGCTGCCTGAAAGGCAACATGTGCAATGCGCTCAATCTCAGGTTTGCTGTAGCGCATGGTGTCGAACGCTTCTTCGGCACCGGGGAAGTGGCCGTCGGTGGCCACGCGGCGGCCGCGCGGTTGACCGAAGTAAATGTCGCCGGTGAGTTCGCGGATGATGAGGATATCAAGGCCCGCAATCAGTTCGGGTTTGAGGCTCGATGCGCTTACCAGTTGCTCGTAGCAAATGGCAGGGCGGAAATTGGCAAACAAGCCCAGGTTTTTGCGTAAACCCAGAATGGCCTGCTCGGGGCGTAGCGGACGGTCCAGTTTGTCGTATTTCCAGTCGCCAACGGCACCGAACAAAATTGCATCGGCTTCTTTGGCGAGTTTGAGGGTAGATTCCGGCAAGGGGTGGCCATGGGCTTCATATGCGGCGCCACCCACCAAGGCGGTTTCCATTTCCAAAGGGATATCCAGGGTCTTGAGAACCTTAACGGCTTCAGCCACGATTTCGGTGCCAATGCCATCACCGGGGAGTACTGCAATTTTCATGTTGTGTGTTTTGTGAATTGATTTTTGGGAGGGTGATGCAGTTCAAGAAACCATGCTCTTGGCCAGCCAGGGCTTTTGCGCCAGGCGTTGGGTTTCAAATGCTTTAATTTTGTCGGCATGGCGAAGGGTCAGGCCGATGTCATCAAATCCGTTAATCAGGCAATATTTTCGGAAGGCTTGTACCTCAAACGGGATCTCCTCACCCTGCGGTTTGATAACCACCTGGCGCTCCAGATCAATCGTCAGTGCGTAGCCGGGGAAAGCCAGGGCTTCGTTGAACAGGCCTTCGACTTGAGACGCACTCAGCACGATGGGCAGCAAGCCATTCTTGAAACTGTTGTTGAAAAATATGTCTGCATAGCTGGGTGCAATGATGGCGCGAAAGCCGTACTGATCCAGCGCCCACGGCGCATGCTCGCGCGAGGAGCCGCAGCCGAAGTTTTTGCGTGCCAGCAGGATGGATGCACCCGCATAGCGGGGCTGGTTCAGCACGAAGTCGGGGTTGTGTTTGCGGCTGGCAGGGTCCTGACCGGGGTAGCCTGCGTCAAGATAACGCCACTCGTCAAACAGGTTCTGACCGAAGCCTGTCTTGCGGATCGACTTGAGGAACTGCTTGGGGATTATCGCGTCAGTGTCCACGTTCTCCCGGTCCATGGGGGCAACCAGCCCTTGATGCACAGTAAAGTTTTTCATGGTGTTGGTGCCTTTGAATTAAGAGAACTTGCGCACGTCGACAAAGTGGCCGTGGATGGCCGCAGCGGCGGCCATGGCGGGACTCACTAGATGCGTACGTCCACCGGCGCCTTGGCGGCCTTCGAAGTTGCGGTTGCTGGTGGAGGCGCAACGTTCGCCCGGTTCCAGCCGGTCGGCATTCATGGCCAGGCACATGGAACAACCCGGCTCACGCCACTCAAAACCTGCAGCCTTGAAAATTTCATGCAGTCCTTCGCGTTCGGCCTGTTCCTTGACCAGACCCGAGCCCGGCACCACCAGGGCCAGTTTCACGTTCTTGGCCACACGTTGGCCCAGACTCTTGACGACGGCAGCGGCCTCGCGCATGTCCTCAATGCGGCTATTCGTGCAGGAGCCGATAAACACTTTGTCGATAAACAAGTCGTTCAGCGCTTTGCCCGGCTCAAGACCCATGTAGGTGAGTGCGCGCTCAATGGCTCCGCGCTTGTTGGCGTCCTTTTCCTTGTCCGGATCGGGCACGCGGTCCTCAATGCCCAGCACCATTTCGGGCGAGGTGCCCCATGTCACTTGGGGCACGATTTGCGTGGCGTCGATGGTCACAACGGTGTCGAATTTTGCATCGGCATCGGAGTGCAGTGTTTTCCAGAATGCCACCGCCTGGTCCCACTCTACGGCAGCGGCTTCTGCGTTGGCCGCGCCATATCCGGGTGCCAGCGGGCGACCTCTGACGTATTCAATCGTCTTTTCGTCCACTGCTACCAATCCTGCCCGGGCTCCGGCTTCGATGGCCATGTTGCACAGCGTCATGCGGCCTTCCATGCTGAGCGCTCGGATGGCGGAGCCACCGAATTCAATCGTGTATCCGGTACCGCCCGCGGTCCCAATTCGCCCGATGATGGCCAGAACAATGTCTTTGGCAGTTACACCTTTGGACACGGTACCGTCGACTTTGACCAGCATGTTCTTGGCCTTTTTGGCCAGCAATGTTTGCGTGGCCATCACATGCTCCACTTCGCTGGTGCCGATGCCATGGGCGAGTGCGCCGAAGGCACCGTGGGTGGAGGTGTGTGAGTCTCCGCAGACGACGGTCATGCCGGGGAGGGTGGCGCCGTTTTCCGGTCCGATGACGTGAACAATGCCCTGACGTTTGGATAGAAACGGGAAATAGGCTGCGGAACCGAACTCGTGCATGTTGGTGTCGAGCGTGGTGACTTGTTCCTTGCTGGTGGGGTCGGTAATGCCGTCGTAGCCGAGTTCCCAGCCTGTTGTCGGCGTGTTGTGATCGGCGGTGGCTACGATGGAACTCACGCGCCAAACCTTGCGACCGGTTTCCCGCAAACCCTCGAAAGCTTGAGGGCTGGTGACTTCGTGGACCAAATGGCGGTCAATGTACAGAATGGCGGTGCCGTCGTCTTCGGTGTGAACGACGTGATCGTCCCAGAGCTTGTCGTACAGGGTGCGACTCATGGTAGTCCTTTGAATGCTTGCAAAAGTGATATCGTGCACTTGTTTTTAAACTGGTACAAGAAGTGTATTTATCCTGGTATAAGTTCCACTATGCAAGAAGCTGATCCACGCGTTTTACTGGGAGCATTTATCCGGGCGCATCGCGAGCGTTTGCCTTATGCCGGCATAGCAGCAGGGCGCAGGCGCACGCCGGGTTGGCGCCGCGAAGAGTTGGCCGAGGCAACTGGTGTTGGCGTGACATGGATTACCTGGCTCGAGCAGGGGCGTGATGTATCGGCGTCCCCTGCAGCGTTGGCGAGGCTGGCCGATGCGCTGCGCCTGAACCCTGCGGAGCGGGTGTCATTGTTTGACTTGGCGGGGCGACGCGATCCGGTCGCTCTCAATGAGCCGCAGCATGAGTTGCCCGAACACGTACTTGCGCTGCCAAAGTTGTTGCAGGTACCGGCTTATTTACTGGATCACCTGTTGACCGCGCGCGATTGGAACCCTGCAGCGTCTCAATTGTTTGCAGGTTGGCTTGATGACGATCACGACCGCAATTTGCTGCGCTTTGTATTCCTATCGAAGCAGGCACCGCAATTGATTGTGGATTGGCAGGACAGGGCACACCGCTTGGTGGCCGAGTTCCGTGCGGATTTCAGCCGCCGTCCGCGTGATGCCGCGATGCAAAATCTGATTGATGAACTGGCCTCCGGCAGCGCCGTCTTTGCTCGAATGTGGGGCGAGCAGTCCGTGCTGTTGCGCGAGGGTGGAGAGCGCGGTTTCCGAATGCTGGACGGGACACTCAAGTATTACCAGCAAACCACGCTTTTGGTGGCCTCACAGACCGAATACAAGTTGGTATGTTTGGAGCCGATGGTTGGGGCCGTGCCAGAAATTGTGCAGCCACAAAAAAGCCCGCCCGCCTAGCCTGCATTACAGGCCGGGCGAATGCGGGCTTGGGCCTCGCTATTTATTAGCGCTTGTCGATAGGCAGAACGTCGCGGCGCTCCGAGCCTGTGAACAACTGACGTGGGCGGCCGATCTTGTACTCAGGGTCGCCAATCATTTCGTTGAGTTGTGCAATCCAACCAACAGTGCGTGCCAGCGCGAAGATGGCCGTGAATAGGCTTACTGGAATGCCGATTGCACGCTGAACAATGCCGGAGTAGAAGTCGACATTGGGGTAAAGCTTGCGTTGCACGAAGTAGTCGTCTTCGAGGGCAATCTTTTCCAGTGCCATAGCCAGCTTGAACAGAGGGTCGTTTTCCAGGCCCAGAGCACCCAGCACTTCTTTGCAGGTCTCTTGCATCAGCTTGGCGCGCGGGTCATAGTTCTTGTAAACACGGTGACCAAAGCCCATCAACTTCACGTTGGAGTTTTTGTCTTTCACCTGATTCATGAACTCGCCGACCTTGGCCACGCCACCCATTTTCTGGATGTCTTCGAGCATGTTCAGGCAGGCTTCGTTGGCACCGCCGTGGGCTGGACCCCACAGACATGCAACACCCGCAGCAATTGCTGCAAACGGATTGGTACCAGACGATCCGCACAGACGCACTGTCGATGTAGATGCGTTTTGTTCGTGGTCTGCATGCAAGATGAAAATGCGGTCCAGCGCGCGCTCGATGACGGGGTTGACCGCGTAATCTTCGCAAGGATTCGCAAACATCATGTGCATGAAATTGCCGGAATAGCTAAGCGCATTCTTCGGGTACATGTACGGCTGACCTGCGCTGTACTTGTAGGCCATAGCCACCAACGTCGGCATTTTTGCAATCAGGCGGATGGCAGAAATTTCGCGGTGCTCAGGATTGTTGATGTCCGTGCTGTCATGGTAGAACGCAGACAAGGCACCGACCAGACCAGTCATGATCGCCATGGGGTGCGCATCACGACGGAAGCCGCGCAGGAAGAACTGCATCTGCTCATTGACCATCGTGTGCTGGGTTACACGCTTGGTGAAGTCCACTTTGCCAGCGGCATCGGGCAGGTTGCCGTACAACAACAAGTGGCAGGTTTCCATGAAGTCGCATTGCGTAGCCAACTGTTCAATGGGATAGCCACGGTACAGCAATTCGCCTTTATCACCGTCGATATAAGTGATGGCGGATTGGCAGGACGCGGTAGAGAGAAAACCGGGGTCGTAGGTGAACATGCCGGTTTGCGCATACAACTTACGGATATCAATGACGTCCGGTCCAATGCTGCCGTGATAAACCGGCATTTCGACACTGGGGGAGCCGTTACTGAACGACAGGGTGGCTTTGTTGTCAGCTAGTTTCATCTTTCGCCTTTCAGAGAGGTTCTCTCAACATATTTAAAACTTCATGCACATCATCGCGGTCGAGACTTGCATCTACTTGACTAAGCGATTTCCGGGCCAGATGTACGTCTAACAGGTCGTTATCACTTAAATCCATCAGGGCATTCAACGCATTTCCCTGCCTAACCGTCAATGTCGCGCTAAATCGGGTGAAGAAGCGGTCAATGAACAAGTCGTTTTCCAACAAACCCCGGCGGCAGCGCCACTTCAGCTTGCTAAGCGCCCGCTCATCGATCGGTTCTTCAATAATGGTCATGCTTGCCTAAACCGCGCGCAGAACCATCATTTCTTTAATCTTGCCGATCGCCTTGGTGGGATTAAGACCTTTGGGGCAAACATCGACGCAATTCATGATGGTGTGGCAGCGGAACAAACGGTAGGGATCTTCCAGGTTGTCCAGACGCTCGCCGGTCGCCTGATCGCGGCTATCGGCAATGAATCGATAGGCTTGCAACAAACCGGCAGGGCCGACGAATTTGTCCGGATTCCACCAGAAGCTCGGGCAGCTTGTGGAGCAGCTAGCGCACAAAATGCACTCGTACAAACCATTGAGCTCTTCGCGCTCTTCCGGACTTTGTAGGCGCTCTTTTTCCGGCGGCACTGTGTCATTGATCAAGTACGGTTTGATGGAGTTGTACTGTTTGAAAAATTGCGTCATGTCCACGATCAGATCGCGGATCACAGGCAGACCGGGCAGGGGCTTGAGAATAATCGTGCCTGGCAATGTGCGCATATTGGTCAGACAGGCCAGACCATTTTTGCCATTGATGTTCATGGCGTCTGAGCCGCAAACGCCTTCGCGGCATGAACGGCGGAACGAGATGGTCGGATCTACTGCCTTGAGTTTCATCAGAGCATCCAGCAACATGCGTTCACTGCCGTCGAGCTCGACCTCAATGGTCTGCATGTAAGGCTTGGCATCCTTATCAGGATCGTAACGGTAGATGGAAAAAGTGCGTTTTGTCATGGTATTTACCTGATCAGAATGTACGGGTCTTGAGTTCAATGCTCTCGACGGTGAGCGGCTTCATTTGCACAGGCTTGTAGGTCAGCTTGTTGGCATCCTTGTGCCACAGGGTGTGTTTGTGCCATTCGGTGTCGTTACGGCCGTTCGGATGTTCCGGCGTGTCGCCGTAGTCATTGACCGTATGGGCGCCGCGGCTTTCATGGCGCGCCGCAGCGGACACGATAGTCGCTTGCGCGGCTTCAATCAGATTCTCCACTTCCAGGGCTTCAATGCGTGCGGTACTGAAAATCTTGGACTTGTCTTTCAAGCCGATCTTTGCGACACGGTCGCGCAATGCGGCGATCTTGATCACGCCTTCGTCCATCGAAGCTTGTGTGCGGAACACACCTGCGTGGTATTGCATGGCAGCACGGATGTCATTGGCAACGTCCTGTGCATATTCGCCGTCAGTCGCGTTATCAAGGCGGGCAAGTCGGGCCAGCGTAACGTCAGCGGCATTGGCGGGCAGAGCCTTGTGGTTTGTGTTCTGCTTGTTGAATTCAACAATATGGTTACCAGCGGCGCGACCGAACACCAGCAAATCCAGCAAGGAATTTGTACCTAGTCGGTTGGCACCGTGCACGCTCACGCAGGAGCATTCGCCCACAGCGTACAGGCCATTCACAACAACACTTTCGTTGTTGGAGTTTTGGGTCACTACCTGGCCATTAATGTTGGTGGGAATGCCGCCCATCTGGTAGTGGATCGTTGGCACAACCGGAATGGGTTCTTTGGTGATGTCCACATTGGCGAAGTTGTGTCCGATTTCAAAGACCGAAGGCAGACGCTTCATGATAGTCTCGGAACCCAGGTGGGTCATATCCAGGTTGATGTAGTCCTTGTTCGGGCCGCATCCGCGACCTTCTTTGATTTCCTGGTCCATGCAACGGGACACATAGTCGCGCGGAGCCAAGTCTTTGTACGCAGGTGCATAACGCTCCATAAAGCGCTCGCCATTACTATTGCGCAAAATTGCTCCTTCGCCACGGCAGCCTTCGGTCAGCAACACGCCCGCACCGGCCACGCCGGTGGGATGGAACTGCCAGAACTCCATGTCTTGCAAGGCGATGCCGGCACGCGCCGCCATGCCCAGGCCGTCGCCGGTGTTGATGAAGGCGTTGGTGGATGCCTGGAAGATGCGGCCCGCGCCGCCGGTGGCCAGCAGCACGGTCTTGGCTTCGAGGATGTGGACCTCGCCGGTTTCCATTTCCAGCGCCGTGACGCCCAGCACGTCGCCTTCGCTGTCGCGAATCAGGTCCAGCGCCATCCATTCGACGAAGAAGTTGGTGCGCGCCTTGACGTTCTGCTGGTACAGCGTGTGCAACATCGCGTGGCCGGTGCGGTCGGCAGCGGCGCAGGCGCGTTGCACCGGCTTTTCACCGTAGTTGGCGGTGTGGCCGCCGAAGGGGCGCTGGTAGATGGTGCCGTCGGGGTTGCGGTCGAAGGGCATGCCGAAGTGCTCAAGCTCGTAGACGACCTTGGGCGCTTCGCGGCACATGTATTCGATGGCGTCCTGGTCGCCCAGCCAGTCTGAGCCCTTGACGGTGTCGTAGAAGTGGTAGTGCCAGTTGTCTTCGGCCATGTTGCCGAGCGACGCACCGATACCGCCTTGCGCCGCCACGGTGTGCGAACGGGTCGGAAAGACCTTGGACAGCACGGCCACGTTCAAGCCGGCCAGCGCCAGTTGCAGCGAAGCGCGCATGCCGGAACCACCGGCGCCGACGATGACGACGTCGAACTTGCGACGGGGGAGTGAGGAAGTCAGGACCATTTGTTCAAAGTCTCCAGAGCACTTGGATGGCCCAGCCCATGCAGCCGATGAGCCAGCAGATGGTGAACACCTGCAGCACCAGGCGCAGGGCCGCAGGCTTGATGTAGTCCATCCAGATGTCGCGCATGCCGATCCAGGCATGCCAGCCCAGCGCGATGAGCACGACAAAGGTCAGCACCTTCATCCACTGCGCAGCAAAGATGCCGGCCCAGACGTCGTAGCCGATCGGGCCTTTGGTGAAGATCACCTGCAGCAACAGCAGCACCGTGAAGAGCGCCATGAGCACGGCGGTGACGCGCTGGCTGAGCCAGTCGCGCATGCCGTAGTGCGCGCCGACGACGACGCGCTTGGAACCGTAATTGACCGACATGCTTGTTTGCCTCAACTCAATACAGGCCGAACAGCTTGGCGCCCAGCACCAGCGTCAGCAACACGCTGACCGCCAGCGTGACGACAGCCGACTGGCGGCCGAATTCATTGGTGACGCTGTGCGTCATGTCCATCCACAGGTGACGCACGCCGGCAATGAAGTGGTGCAGATAGGCCCAGATCAGGCCCAGCACGGCGACCTTGACGAGGAAGCCCGGCACGAAACCGATGCCGGCTTCGAAAGCGCTGGTGAAGCGCTCGAAGGTGACCTCGGACGTCAGGCTCACGTCGAAGAACCAGATGATCAGCGGCAGCAGCATGAACATCATCAAGCCACTGACGCGGTGCAGGATGGACACCAGGCCGGCCAGCGGCAGGCGGTACTGCATCGCATCGACCAGGCGCATCGTGCCGGGTCTTTGCTTCGCGCTTTGATTCGCTATCTCAGCCATGTTTTTGCTCTCGAAACCACGTGAAACCAAACGAGTTTATTGCAATGCAGCAGCGCCAGGCTTACAGCAGCGGGTGTCGCGAAGAAAAGTCAGATCAGCTCATTGCGGTAGTGGTGGGCGGCGGTCTGGTACAGGCCGTAGCGCAGTTCAACCGGCCGGTCTCCGTAGGTGTAGGACAGGCGCTCGACCGACAACAGCGGCGCGCCCAGCGGCAGGTGCAGCAGCCCGGCTTCCTCGGGGGCGGCGGCCACGGCGCGGATTTTTTCTTCGGCACGAATCATGTGCACGGCAAATTCAGCCTCGAACAGGCGGTACATCGGGCCACGCCAGGCTTGCAGCCGCTCGACGGTCAACCCTTTGAAGGCCGTGCCCGGCAGCCAGATGTCGTCCAGCACCACCGGCGTGCTGCCATTCAGCAACAGGCGACGCACCTGCACCGCCGACTCCCCCACTTTCAGGACCAACAAGCGCGCCACCTCGGCCGGCGCGCGCATGCGGCGGCATTCGAGCAGCTTGCGCTGCAGGGCCGGCGGCGTGCCGTCGTCGGGCGTCAGGCGAAGAAAGCGGTATTGCGTGGATTGCTCGGCGTGGGTGGCGACGAAGGTGCCTTTGCCTTGGCGCCGGACCAGCATGTTCTCGGCGGCCATCTCGTCGATGGCCTTGCGCACCGTGCCCTGGCTGACGCGGTAGCGAGCGGCCAGTTCCACCTCGCTGGGGATGACCTGCCCGGGTTGCCATGCACCGCCTTGCAGGCTCTGCACCAGCAGGGCCTTGATCTGCTGGTACAGCGGGCTGAAGGCCGGGGCGGCAGGCGCCTCAGCGGTTGCGGCAGATTCAGCGCGGGGTGGCATGCCAGCATTGTCTTCCATAAGACATAAGAGTTCAGTCAGGGTGGGCTGTCTAGAATCACGGGCTGCGTCAGGCTGCACGGCTTGACCGTCTGTTTCACACCCATCCAGGAGACCTCGCATGTCCACCAAAAAGCCCGTTCGCGTGGCCGTTACCGGCGCTGCCGGCCAGATCGGTTACGCCCTGCTGTTCCGCATCGCCAGCGGCGAAATGCTGGGCAAGGACCAACCGGTGATCCTGCAATTGCTGGAAGTGCCGGTCGAAGGCCCGCAAAAGGCGCTCAAGGGCGTGATGATGGAAATCGAGGACTGCGCCTTCCCGCTGCTGGCCGGCATGGAAGCGCACAGCGACCCGATGACCGCCTTCAAGGACACCGACTACGCCCTGCTGGTGGGCTCGATGCCGCGCAAGGCCGGCATGGAACGCGCCGAGTTGCTGGCCATCAACGGCCAGATCTTCATCGGCCAGGGCAAGGCGCTGGACGCCGTGGCCAGCCGTGACGTCAAGGTGCTGGTGGTGGGCAACCCGGCCAACACCAACGCCTGGATCGCCATGAAGAGCGCGCCCAGCCTGAAGCGCGAGAACTTCACCGCCATGCTGCGCCTGGACCACAACCGCGCGCTGAGCCAGATCGCCGCCAAGACCGGCAAGCCAGTGGCCGCCATCAAGCAGCTGGCCGTCTGGGGCAACCACAGCCCGACGATGTACGCCGACTACCGCTTTGCCACCATCGAAGGCGCTGGCGTGAAGGACATGATCAACGATCAGGTCTGGAACGCCGGCACCTTCCTGCCCACCGTGGGCAAGCGCGGCGCGGCCATCATCGAAGCGCGCGGCCTGTCGTCCGCCGCCAGTGCGGCCAACGCCGCCATCGACCACATGCGCGACTGGGCCTTGGGCACCAACGGCGCCTGGGTCACGATGGGCGTGCCCAGCAATGGCGAGTACGGCATTCCCAAGGACGTGATGTTCGGCTTCCCGGTCACCACCGAAGGCGGCCAGTACAAGATCGTCGAAGGCCTGCCCATCGACGAATTCAGTCAGGGCTGCATCGACAAGACGTTGGCCGAACTGACCGGTGAACAGGACGGCGTCAAGCACCTGCTGTGACCGCCACGATCAGCCCCCGCTCAGCGCTCTTCGGCGCCAACGAGGCCGCGCCTGCGCTGCCCGTTTGTGACCACTATGCCGGCGTCGAGCCGCGCATGAGCAAGAGCCTGCAGCTGCAGGCCGAGCTGGGGGCTGTCTTCGACGTGACGCTGGACAACGAGGACGGCGCCCCGGTGGGTGGCGAAATCGACCAGGCTCAATTGATTGCCGGGCTGCTGGGCAGCGCCGACAACCGCCACGGCCGCGTCGGCGTGCGCCTGCTGACGCTGGGCCACCCGCGCTTCGCCGACGTGGCCGCCACCGTGCTGCGCGCGGCGCGCCGGCCGGCCTACCTGATGCTGCCCAAGCCCGAGAGTCTGGCCGAGGTGCAGCGCGCGATTGCATTGATCGACGGTCTGGGCGGTGCCGACATCCCGCTGCACGTGCTGGTCGAAACCCACGGCGCGCTGCGCGAGGTGTTCGGCATCGCCGCCGAACCGCGCATCGAGTCGATTTCCTTCGGCCTGATGGACTTCGTGTCGGCCCACCATGGCGCCATCCCGCACAGCGCGATGGGCGTGCGCGGCCAGTTCGAGCACCCGCTGGTGCTGCGTGCCAAGCTGGAAATCGCCGCCGCCTGTCACGCCCACGGCAAGACACCGTCGCACTGCGTGGTGACCGAGTTCAAGGACACCGGAGCGCTGGCCGCTGCCGCGCGCCAGGCCCGCGAGATGCTGGGCTACACGCGGATGTGGAGCATCCACCCCAACCAGATCCGTCCCATCGTGGCCGCTTTCGCACCCACGGCCGGCGAACTGGAGCAGGCCATCGCCATCATCACCGCCGCGCAGGCTGCAGACTGGGCGCCCATCCAGCACCAGCACACGCTGCACGACCGCGCCAGCTACCGCTATTTCTGGCAGGTCATCGAGCGCGCCCAACGCAGCGCCGTGGCCGGCGGGTCGCCCTTGCCGGCCGAGCTGCAGGCCGCCTGGTTCAGCTGAACCCCGGCGCACTCAGCGGTAGCGCCAAACGCGGTACGCTGCAGCGCTTGCCCGCTGCGGCGCCCGCCTTCCTCGCATTCCCCATGATGAAACGACTGCTCGTCCTGCTCGCCAGCCTGACCCTGCTGCACCCGGCATGGGCCCAGCAACTGAAGCTGCGGCTGCTGGAAACCACCGACGTCCACATGTACTTGATGGACTACGACTACTACCAGGACAAGCCCAGCGGCGAGTACGGCCTGGCACGCACCGCCACGCTGATCAAGACCGCGCGCGCCGAGGTCAAGAACAGCCTGCTGTTCGACAACGGCGACATGCTGCAAGGCGGCCCGATGGGCGAATACGTGGCCCGCGTGAAGCCGCTGCAGCCGGGCCAGTTGCACCCGGCCTTCAAGGTGATGAACAGCCTGGGCTACGACGCGGCCAACATCGGCAACCACGAGTTCAACTACGGCCTGCCTTTCCTGAAGCAGTCGCTGACGGGTGCGGCCTTTCCCTACCTCAACGCCAACCTCTACCTCGAAGACGGCGACGGCAACCCGGCCAACGACCAGAACGCCTACACGCCCTATGTGATCCTGGACCGCAGCGTCACCGATGAAAACGGCGCCTCGCAGAAGCTGAAGATCGGCGTGATCGGCTTCGTGCCGCCGCAGGTGATGATCTGGGACCGCGAGCGCCTCACGGGCAAGATCGCGGCCCACGACATCATCCAGACGGCCCAGCACTTCCTGCCCGAGATGAAGGCCCGCGGCGCCGACCTGATCGTGGTCATCGCGCATTCGGGCTTCGAGTTCGGCGAATCGGTTTTCTTCGCTGAGAACGCCGTGGCCAAGCTGGCTGAACAGGCCGGCGTCGAT
>CANBYM010000085.1 GCA_947373605.1 Comamonadaceae bacterium | reverse complement strand
ATTGGCTGCTGAGCATTGCCTACGCAATGATCGGCTGGAGCATCGGGCTGCGCTTCAGTCCTGCCACTCTGTCACACGCCTGGCGGGTGCTGCCACGGGTACTAGCGCCCATATTTGCCTTGATAGCCATCTCCGCGCTGTTGGCCGTGGCGCTAAGCTATTTTGTGCACTTTGAGCCACTTACTGCCTACCTGGCGACCAGCCCGGGCGGCGCCGACTCGGTGGCAGTGATCGCTGCCACCAGTTCGGTGGATGCCGGTTTCGTCATGGCGATGCAGATGGTCCGATTTTTAATGGTGCTGGCCTTTGGTCCGCCGCTGTCGCGCTTTCTGGCGCACAAGCACCAAAGCGCCCAGACCGCGCTCTGAATTCGCCTTAACGCAAGTTGCCGGTGTGACCCAGTGAGTAGCGTCCGGGTTGCGGCCAGACCGCCAGTCCGTGCGGCTCCTGGCCTACAGTAATGATGTCCACCTTGCCCGCCGTGGTGTCAAAGCGGTACACCACGTCATCAAATCGGCCCGATAACCACAACCATTTGCCGTCATTGCTCACATTGCCCATATCGGGGCTACCACCGCCGGGCACCGGCCAATTGGCAACGACCTGGTTGGTGGAAAAATCCAGCACTGACACGCTGCCCGGACCGTTGCGCTTGCCATGCACGGAATGCGAACCGCGGTTGGCCACGTACATGAATTTACCGTCGCGGCTCGGGTACAAACCATGCGCCGCCACACCGGTGGCGACAAAGCCGGTTTTCTTGAACGTTTCGGTATCAATCAGGTGTACGCCATCGGCTTCCATGTCAGCCACATAAAAGGTCTTGCCATTGGGTGCAATGCGAATGTCCTGCGGCATGCCCTTGGTGGCGGTGCAAATCTCGGTTTCCAGCGGATTGAGTGACTTACGGGAATCCTTAAATCGCGTCTTGGGCAATGTGAGTTTGAGGTAGCCCACTACGCTTTTGTTTACCATGTCGATTTTGGCAATGCTGCCCTGAAATTCACAGGTGAAAACTGCAAAGCGTCCGTCGATAGTGAAATCGCCATGGTTTATACCGCCACATTGCGGCACTTCAATCGAATACTGCAGCTTGAGTGTTTTGGGGTCGCGAAAATCCAAGCGGTGCTTGGCCTCAGCCACGACGATGGCGGACTGGCCATCGGGCGTAAAATACAGGTTGTAGGGGTCATCCACCGCAATGGCTTTGCCGGGCTTGCCGGTGCGCGGGTCGACTGGCGTAAGACTACCGTCATTACCGCGCTCGGCATTGTTGGCCACCCACAGCGTGCGCAGGTCCCAGCTTGGCACGATGTGCTGCGGCGCACGCCCGACCTTGAACTTATCCACCACTTTGAGAGTTTGCGGATCAATGACGGACACATTGTTCGACCGTAGATTGGGCACATACACCCGCTCCAGATCGTCCTTGACTTCGGGTTTGAAGTTGCCCGCTCGGGTTTCGCTGTACAGGTTGTCCGAATCTGCCACCGAAGGCATACCGGGCACGGTGACCACTGCTACTTTGACAGGAGTCGGTGCTGCCGGTGTGCTACTTGCTGCACTCACTGCAGTTGCCACAATCCCCGCTGAAGAAACGGTTACCAATAATGCCGCCACGCTGAAGCGGCTTGCAATAGATGAAAGCTTGGAAGTCAAAACAAAAGTTCCTGAAAATGAATTAGCGGCTTGCGCGTCGTTGAATGGCCTGCTGTATTGCCGCCACCGATTTTTCCACAATGATCTGAAGGCCAATTTGCCCAAGCTCCGCGCTCGACTTGCGCGGATCGCCGTAGACCCCATCGGCCGGACTGGTTTTAGCACCCTCGGCCAGCAGATCGGTGCGCACTAGCGTCTTGTCAACAGCCAAAGTTAATGAAGTATCGGACAAGCCGGCATGCGTACCGATCTCGGCATCCGAATAGCCTTTGCTACGCAAGGCCTGGATAAACGGCGCTTGTGCCGCCTCGTAATACGCGGTCAGGCCGTAGGCATGGCATTTGGAGTCTGCTGCCCATTCTTTGTTGACTTTGTCAGCGGCACGCACTTCGCTCTTTTGGTAGCTGCCGTGGTCGCCTAAAAACACCACGTCGCGAAAACCGTGTTGCTTGAAGCTGCGCGCTGCGGACTCCAGCATGCTCTCGAAGGTGGCATCGGAAATGGAGATCGTGCCGGTAAATCGCATATGGGCCACCGGCGGAAAGATGGCCCCCTCGGGCACATAGGCAATTACCGGCGCCACCACCGCATTACCCAGACGCTGCGCAATCTGCCCGGCCAGAAACTTCACCCGCACATTGTGTTTGCCCAGCGCCATATGCGGCCCGTTTTGCTCAGTGCCGCCAATAGGCACCAGCACGGTGGTGGCACCCTGGGCCAGTTTGTCGCGCAACTCAAACGAGGTCAGGTCTTCAATGAAAACTTTGGATGAAACCGTTGCTGCTGCGGACGACACTGTGGCGCACAAAAATCCGCAAAAAAGTACAAGCCTGGTGGCCCTACGGCGGGTTCGCAAAAAATTGGATGGCATATCCGGAATTGTGCCCTGTTCACAGGGCCAATCCCGGTCTGATGGTCTCTGATTGCCTTAACTTTGATGAAGATCAGCGGTACCCGTAGGTACGCACTCAAATCAGCTTCAATTTCTTAAGCTTGTTAAGCTCCAGCCGCACAGCGGACAAGCCGCCGTTGCTGTAGACAATGTGCAGGCGCTCTGCTGACAAATAGGTTAGAGCTGTATGGCGGAACCTGAACAGGTACTCCGGATTGTTGACGTTGTAACCGTACTCCGGCGCCAAGGCTGCCAGCACGATTTTTACCGTGCCGGCGGCAGGGCCGGTGAACACGTAGTCGGCGCCAGAGAGGTTATGCAACACATATTCAACCAGACTGTTTTCTTGCGCCTCTGACACCGCATTGAGGTCTACGTCGCCCATTTTTCGCACTGCGGCAAGACGCGGATTGCCCTTCGCGTCCTTGCGCAACACGCCGATGGCGAAAGGATCGACCTGCGCCAATATCGCGGCTGCGCGCAGCCAATTCACCACCTTGTACTCATTGCCATACGTAGGATAGTGTGGGCCGATGCCACCGAAATAATGAAGTAAGCCGGCAGGCCACGCTTCATGGCCTCTGCCACACCCAGAATGTGGTGGGCACCGGTTTTGGAGTTGCCGCTGGCGCCGTTGTCGTCGGTCTTGCCATTGCCGCCGAAATTCATTTCAACGAATTCCGTGCCATCTGCGTTCCATTGAAACACCATGGTCTTGGCCCAGTCGTGCCACATGGGCGCGCCGATCACGATGTCGTTGTCAATGGCGAATGCATCCGCAGCAGCCTTGGAAGGCTGTGCCTTCAATGCAACGCGTGGTAAACCGTCTTTACCCAAGGAGCCATAGACCAGCTTGTAGTTCAATGCCAGCGAGATAGATCTGTAGTAGTTGAATGCTTCGTGCGCCGGCAGGCCACCAGGCTCCGAGTGGTGCCCGCCGGTTGCACCGCCCGGTGCCGAGTAAAAAGCCTGCGGTGCCTGTGGACAGGTAGTTCCATCGTTCAAGATGGCAGGAAACACGCCGGCCATCAAACCACCTTAAAGGCGTGTGGCTTCAGCCGGGTCGATCAGTCCTGCTTTGTCGAGCTCTGCGAGCAGGCGGCCTTTGTCTTCTGCGCTCAGATTGGCGCGGTGCGTCACACAGGACTTGTCCATGCCCATTAACTCTGCCAGATTCTTGCGAATGTCTTTGGATTGGAACTGCGACAACCGACCCTTCAGCATGCCCATGGCAGACGCCACCAGTGGCGACTGCGCTGCGAGCTTCATCGCACGCTCGTTACCGGCACCTACCACCGTTTGGTCCCCTGCTACGGCGTTAACGCCTACCATCGCAGCGGCCAAAGCGACACAGCCCAAAACCACTTTTTTTCATCGCGTTCATCCCATTTCCTTTTGAAAATATGAACGCGAGTGCCCGAAAACTTTGCGACTAACGAATGACTACCCCAACCAATGCAAAAAGTCTGCGTGCATTGCCGCGCTGATGGTGTGATCAATAGGGTAGAGCTTGAGCGTATGGGGTACACCCAACTCGGTGAGCCATTGGTCAGAGCGTTGCGCCCAGGTAATGGGCAATTTGCTGTCCAACTCGCCGTGGGCCACCAACACGCGCAGACTTTGGAGCGCCGCTTTGTCGGCAATGTGCGGCGCCAGTTCGGGCAGGATGCGCCCGGACAAAATGGCAAAACCCTGCACCAGCTGCGGCGCACTCAGGCCTACGCTGGCACTCATGATGCCGCCTTGGCTGAAGCCTGCAATTACTGTGGCCAGGGGTGCCACGGCATAGCGGGCTTGCAATGACTGCATCAGGGCAATCAATGCCTTGCGGCTGCTCTCGGCTTCTTCGGGAACGATGCTCGGGCCGGACGCGGTAAAGGCCACGCGAAACCACGCAAATTGCTGGGTACCCAGTTGCAGCGGACCACGCGCCACAACGATCAACGTGTTGGCGTCCACGCCGGTGGCCACGTCGGCCATGTTCACCTCATTGCTGCCCACGCCGTGTAAGAGCACCAAACAGCGCGTTGGCTTGGCTGGTACAGGCAGTCGCAGGCGGTAGTTCAAGCCCGAAGGGCCATCGGTTTGTACATCACTCAGGGTGTAGGAGGGTGTAGTTTGGTTCATTGTTATTTCTCAATTGCTTGTCATCAGGCCGGCAGGCCCCAGACAAAAGAATCCATGGACAGTACGCCGTGTGTTACGCCGCCGTATATGGCCTGTACCGCATCGCCCTCGCCTTGCGCACCCAGGGCGACTAACAACGGCAAAAAGTGCTCTTCGCTGGGGTGGGCTCGTTCGGCATGTGGCGCTTCACTGCGGTAGCGTGTGACTGAGCTCACGGAATTAGCCAGCACCGCCGTATTGACCCAATGGGCGAATTCTTTTGCATAAGGTTCCGGCGCGTTGGCCCATTGCCGGAATTCATACAGGTTGTGCGTCATGCTGCCCGAAGCCAGGATCAAAACACCTTGCTCGCGCAGCGGCGCGAGTATGCGCCCCAACTCCACGGCGCTCACGGTATCGAGGTCCAACGGCATTGACACCTGGAAGACCGGAATCTGCGCATCAGGCAGCAGATGCCACAGTGGAACCCACGCACCGTGATCGAGGCCCTGACCATCGACCAGCGCAGTTTCCAGCCCGGCGTCCTTTAGCAAGTCGGCCGCACTTTGCGCAAGTTGCGGATGGCCTTTGGCCGGGTATTGCAGGGTGTAAAGAATGGACGGGAAACCGCCAAAGTCATAAACCGTTTCAGGTTGCTCGGTTGCCATGACGCGCACGCCGCGCGTCTGCCAGTGCGGCGAGACAACCAGCACCGCTTTGATGCCTTTGAACTGCGCGCCCAGGGCCTGCAGACGCGGGCCGAGCACGCCGGGTTCAATGGCAAACGTAGGCGCGCCATGCGAGATAAAGAGTACAGGTGCTTTGGTAGCAGCAGGCTGGGTCATGTCTATTCCTTAGGCCCTTGTTGATCGGGCAACAGCGAACTGTATTAGCAATTCTTCACAAGATAAACACTCTGCATAAGGACTTACTGTTCCGATTTTTCGTACAAACCCGTGCCCCGCTCTATCTGCCAGGCCCTGTCATTTGCCCACCATGGCCGCACGCACACCGTTCAAATATGTATCAAAGCGCTGCATATCGTTGTGCGCCGCGCCGGGCACGATCAGCAGCTTCGCGTTGCGAGCCAGCCGTTGCAGCCGCTCGCTATTAGCCGGGGGAATCAGGGTGTCTTTTTCGCCATGGGCCAGCAACACAGGCCCTTTTAAAAGCGGCAGTGCCAGATCGGAGCGCAAGGGGTAGCGCAGAAGCGCCGAGGGCACCCACGGGTAATGCTCACCCGCCAGGGCCAGCATACTCTCGTAGGGTGAGACCAGCACCGTCTGCTCCGGTTGCACTTGCGCTGCCAGCGTTGCAGCCAGCCCTGTGCCGATGGAGCGCCCGAAAATCACCCGGCGCTTGCCCGCGTAAAGCGGTGCAATCGTGTTCCATGCAGCCAGTACGTCGCCCTCCAACTGGGCTTCGCTTTGAATGTGCCCGCTGCTTTTGCCGTAGCCCCGGTAGTCCAGCATGAACATGTCTACATTGGCATTGCGGTAAAAGTCCGCGTTGACATACCAAGTCTCCAGATTGCCCGAGTTGCCGTGCAGAAAAAACACCACACCATCGGGATTGGGCAATTGCAAATGCAGGGCATTGAGCCGGGCGCCGGGCACATCGATCCAGGTCTCGTGCACATCGCTACCAAACGCGAACTGATGGTCAGCGGGCAGCGGCACCGGGTCAAACAGCAAGGCTTCCTGGTCGAACCACAGCGCGGCAAGCAATGCAGCGTAGACAAGCACCACGGCTCCCGCAGCCCATGCCATCTGGTGCAACCAGCGCGATCGGGGCGCATGCGATGGCAGCGCCATTGTTGTGTTCATATTCACTCCCTTTACGAAACAGTGCTTATGCTACGGGGATTGCCCGATGCAAGGAAATTTCACTGCGTTCATACTTGCAGTTTGCTCAACCATACGTTCAAAAATATGCCGATTCCCTACACCACGCTGATCACCGTTAACCAATTACAAGCCCTGCATGCCAGTGGCCAGGCGGTGATGGTGTTTGATTGCAGCTGCGACCTAATGAACCCCAAAAGCGGCCCGGCCATGTACGCACAGGCGCGCATACCCGGTGCCGTCTATGCCCATCTGGACAACGCATTGAGCGCCAAAGGCCCGCGTGCACAAACCGGTGCGGCATCCGGCGGCAGGCACCCACTGCCCGCGCGTGAAAGCTTTGCCAAGTGGCTTGCCAATGTGGGCTTCACGAACGCAACGCAGGCCGTGGCCTACGACCGCAACAGCGCCAACTACTGTGGCCGCCTGTGGTGGATGCTCAAGTGGCTGGGCCATGAGAACGTGGCCGTGCTGGACGGTGGCTTGCAGGCCTGGCAGGCCGCGGGCGCTGCCGTTGAATCCGGCGAGGCTGCTGCTGCACAGGCAGCGGCTACACCGTTTGCCATTCACGATCCGCTGGTGCAACTGGTGGACGTAACAGCCGTCGAAAAAGCGCTTAGCAAAGGCGGGCAACACATCATTGATGCGCGTGGTGCCCCGCGCTACAGGGGTGAGACGGAGCCGATTGATCCGGTGGCCGGTCACATCCCCGGCGCACTGAACCGCCCGTTTAACCAGAACATCGGCGCCGACGGATTTTTCAAACCGGCCGCAACCCTGCGTGCTGAGTTTGAAGCCCTGATCGGCCAGCGCGATGCGGCGCAGGTCGTACACCACTGCGGCAGCGGTGTCAGCGCAGTGCCCAACATCATCGCAATGGAAGTGGCGGGACTGGGACGCACCGCACTGTTTGCCGGCAGCTGGAGCGAGTGGTGCAGCGACCCTGCAAGGCCAGTGGCGCAGGGTTAGCGCAGGTCAACTCAGTGCGCGCACTGCATGGCGGTTGCTTACCTTGACAACGCCATCGCCGGTTTTGAAGAATGAAACGCTCTGCTGCAATTGTTCCGCCTGGCCGGAAAGTTCTTCGCTAGTAGCGGCAAGCTCTTCCGCCGCAGCAGCGTTTTGCTGTGTCGCTTTGGTCAGCTGCCCCATGGCGCCGCCGATTTGCACGACCGATTCGCTCTGCTCGGATGAGGCGGTCGCAATTTCCTGAACCAATTGGCTGGTTTTCTGAATACTCGGAACGATCTCGTCGAGCAGCGTACCGGCGCGTTGTGCAGTGGTGACACTGTTCGCCGCCAGTTCTCCAATCTCCTTGGCGGCCTCCTGGCTGCGCTCTGCGAGCTTTCGCACTTCTGCGGCAACCACCGCAAAGCCCTTGCCGTGTTCGCCAGCACGAGCCGCCTCGATGGCCGCGTTGAGTGCCAACAAATTGGTCTGGTACGCAATGTCATCCACGATTCCAATCTTGGACGCGATCTGCTTCATGGCAGCCAAAGTCTGGCCCACCGCAGAGCCACCGTCCGTTGCCTCGATGCTGGCTTTGGAGGCCATGGTGTCGGTGACTTTCGCGTTGTCGCTGTTTTGGCTGATGGACGCGGCCATGCTGTCCATTTGGGAACTGGTCTCCTCCACGCTCGCCGCTTGCTCACTGGCGGCCTGACTGAGCGATTGGGCAGTGGACGAAACCTGCGTCGCAGCGCCTGTCAGTGCGTCTGCCGCATCGCGTACCTCCGCTAGTACACGTGTCAGGTTCTCCGCCGTTTCGTTGGCGCTGTCTTTCACCCGACCCAAAAGTCCTTCATAGTCATGCTCGATGCGGTGCGTGAGATCGCCTTGTGCAAATTTCTCCAGCAGATTTGCGATGTCATTCAGACCCCGCTCACTGGTTTGCAGCAACTGATTGATTCCTTTTGACAGGGAATTAAAAAACTCGACATCGGTCTCCAGCACCAGCCGCTTGGAAAAGTCGCCATGGGAGGCAGCCTCTACGATGGACTGAATATCCTGTTCTGCCGTGATTTGCTCGGTCACATCCATCCACTGACCCACAGTGCCCAGGCGACTGCCATCAACGTCTTTTACCGGAGTCGTGGTCAGGTCATACAGACGACCGCCAAAGTTTGCGCGGCTTTTGGTGGTGCCGGTCAATGCGCGCATTCGCTGTACAGCGGCCTGTGAGTCGGCATACAAAATGCCGACACTGGAACCGACGAAGCGCTGCGGATCAAATCCGGGAATTTGCTTGCGGAATCCATCCGCGTTACGCAGCAAATTTTCTTGAAGCGCATTATTGATATAGATGATGGTGCCGTCATCCGTTGCAATGCGCACGGGCAGACTGACGCTGTCTAGCGCCAGCTTGATGCGCAAATTAGTTTGCGCCGCTTCAGCTGCCTTTTGCAAAGATTGTTGGACGCGGTCCATCGCCTCGCTGATGCGCGCTTTTTGCCCTGGCAAGCGCTCCATAGGCACTTGCAACTTCCCGGCAGCGTAATCCGAGATCAGGTCAACCACATGCATCGTTATTCCGATATAGGACTGTGCCAAATGGTTGATGTCGCGGGCCATACCTTCATAAGCCCCCGTCAGACCGGTGATCGGAATGCGGTAGTCAATCATGCCTGCTTCATTCTGTCGGGCCATCTCATTCTGTGCAGCCTGGAAATGGGTCAACACGGATTGCATCGCTCCCATGGACTGCATCAATTCACCCACTTCATCCAATCGATCCGTTGTCAAGTCGTCGCCCAGTTCTCCGCGCGCGATGTTCTTGGCAACTTCACTCACACGGGCCATCGGCTTGACCACCAGGCCGCGTATGAGCAATAACCACAAGCCCGAAATGAGCAAGACGATTGCCACAGCAATACCCCAGAAGTAATTGCGCAGCGTATTGATTTGCTGGGTGTACTCATCGACATACGTACCACCGGCGACCACCCAGTTCCATTCCTTGATGTAGGTGAACGCGACCACTTTGTCACGCGGAGAGGTTTCGCCCAGATCTTTGTTGATCCAAGGGTAGCGAATCGTCCCTTGCTTGCGCTCCAGAATTTCTTTGATGAACTCCCGTCCTGATGAGTCTTTGGCACCGAGAATGTTTTTGCCCTCACTGGCCGGATGCACGATCAAATTGCCTAAGGCATCGCCGGGGCGTGCATCGAGCACATAAAAGTAGCCGGACTTGCCGATCTTGAGGCTGCGAACGGTGTCTTTCAAGGATTTCAGATACTGCGAAAAATCTAGCCCCACGAAGCTCAATCCGACAACATTTCCCTGTTTGTCTTTGATGGGGTCGTACTGGGTCATGTACTGGCGGCCAAACAAAGTGGCAAGCCCTACGTAGGAAGTCCCCTTCATGGCTGCGGCATAGCCGGGGTGCGCCCGGTCCAACAAGGTTCCAACAGCGCGCTCACCCTGATCGGTTTTGAGCGAGGTGGTGATGCGCACGAAGTCATCACCCGTTTTTGCAAACACCGTTGCGATGGCACCGGTGTAGTCGGTGAACTGATCAACCAGCAGAAAATTCAGATCCAGTGTTTTGCCGTCCAACCTGAGATCCGGTGCAGCGCGCCCTTTGATTTCAACGGTGGAGGACTTTAATTCCACCGAGCCGCTGAGTTGCGCTTGAAATGACTTTGCCAATGCCCCGGTCCTCAGCCTCAAGTCGCGGTCATTGCCCTCAATGAGACTCTCAATGAGCTGTGTCTTGGCGCTGAGTTCGTCGATGGCTTTTTGTTCGATCGTGCCTGCCAGAAAGTATCCAATGGCCATAACGCAAGCGATCAATGTCGATGCGACCAGTACAAAGTTGCTAATGGCAAGCTTATTGCCCAAACCCAGTCGCTGCCAATAGACACGCAAATTCATGGCCGGCCCCCAAAAATGTAGAGGGCTCATGTTAAGCCTAAAAACAGCAGAGGTTTGGAAGGGTATGCCCGTAAATTAGCAGGCACCCCACCATTAATCCGACGACCCGATCTCTTCCAGGGCCAACAGCTCCACCACCGTCTGCCTGCGCCGGATAAGCCGGGGTTGGCCCGCCTCAATCAGCACCTCGGCAATCAGGGGGCGCGTGTTGTAGTTGGATGACATCGAAGCGCCATAGGCCCCAGTGTCGTGCAACACCAGATAGTCGCACACAGCGGCTTGGGGCAAGGCTCGTTGCAACACCACGCCGCCCTCGCCCTGCGTAAACACGTCGCCGGATTCACACAACGGGCCCGCTACCACTGTGTCCTGCAAAGCGCCAACGGCCGCAGTGCCGTCGGCATGGAGAATTTCCATGCCGTGGTAGCTGCCGTACATCGACGGGCGCATCAGGTCGCTAAAGCCTGCATCCACCATTACAAAGTGATTGCTTCCCATGTCTTTGGTAGCACGCACTTCGCTCACCAGCACACCGGATTCGGCCACCAGATAACGACCGGGTTCAATCTCCAGCGCAACACGGTGGCCGAGCAACTGTTCGACCTGCTTGCGCGCCGCATCCCACAGCGCAAAGTAATGCGCAGTGTCGATAACAGGTTCACCTGCGCGGTAGGGAATGGACAAACCGCCACCGGCAGAAATGGCATGCAGGTCCAAGTCTTGGGCCTTCACAGTTTGTACCATCCGCACCATGGCACCACACACTTCCTGCAAGTGCCTGTAATCCACACCCGATCCGATGTGCATATGCACACCCTGCAACGCCAGACCATGAGTGGACACTGCGTCGAGCGCGTGGACCAGATCGCCATGCCAGATGCCGTGCTTGCTGTGCTCGCCGCCGGTATTGGTTTTATTGCTGTGGCCGTGGCCAAAGCCGGGGTTGATGCGCAGCCACACCGGATGCCCGCGGCTGACGGCACCCAGTTGACCCAGCATGTCGATGGAGCCGCAGTTCACCGGAATGCCCAGCTCCACCACGCGCTTCAACGTCGCATGGTCCAGCAGGTCTGCGGTGAACACAATCTCGGCATGGCCGTCATGCAAGCCGGGCGTAAAACCTGCGACCAGCGCACGCTCAATCTCGCCCAACGACACGGCATCGACCGTCACGCCATGTTGCTTCAAGTGGCGCAGTATGTGGGTGTTGGAGTTGGCCTTCTGCGCGAAACGCACGACGTCAAATTGCTTGAGCGCCTGGATACGCTGCGTAATAGTGTCAGCGTCA
Source organism: Comamonadaceae bacterium (assembly GCA_947373605.1). Taxonomy (GTDB): domain Bacteria; phylum Pseudomonadota; class Gammaproteobacteria; order Burkholderiales; family Burkholderiaceae_C; genus Allorhodoferax. The sequence continues at coordinate 2,823 of CANBYM010000085.1, read as the reverse complement.
TAGACCCAGAGCGGTGTGCCATGTTGTCGCGCAAGGGAAGTGAGTGTTTGGGGGTTAAACGGGTTCATGGGCGCTATCTTGCCCATTCCCGCCTATTCAATCAATGCCAATTATTTCTCATAATCATTCATATTCGATATAGTCCGGCCATGTCCGCTTCGCGCCCATCGTTGCCCGCCCTGACCCACCGCCAGCTCAGCCTGTTTCGCGCCATCATGCTGCACGGCAGTGTGAGCCGCGCCGCTGAGGTCAATACGTCCAGCCAGCCCACACTCAGCCGCGAACTAGCCCGGCTGGAGCAACTGCTGGGCTTTGCGCTGTTTGACCGGGTGCGCGGGCGTCTGCGCCCCACGGTGCGGGCAATGGCGCTGATGCAGGAGGTGGAGCGGTCGTTTGTGGGTCTGGAGCAGATTGCCACACGGGCGCAGGAGCTGCGCTTGCAAACTACCGGCCGCCTGCATCTGGCATGCCTACCTGCGCTGGCGCATTCGCTGGTGCCTATAGTGCTGCGCCATCTGGAAGCCTTGCACCCCGGAGTGCCGGTGAGCGTGCATCCGATGGAGTCGCCCTGGCTGGAACAGGCCATGGGTGAACAGCGGTTTGATGCCGCCTTGTGCGAAACCACACAATCGCCCAGGGGCACCGAGTTGCGGGAGTTATTGTGCGTGAACGAAGTCGCGGTGCTGCCCACAGACCACGCGCTGTGCCGCAAAAGAACTCTCAAGCCGCAGGACTTTGCCGGCGAACGCTTTGTCAGCCTGGCCCCCGGCGACGTTTACCGCAGCGCGATTGACCAGATGTTTGATGCCGCAAAGGTGCAGCGGGTCATGGCCATAGAAACATCGAGCGCCGTAGCTGTATGTGCCATGGTGCGCCAGGGTCTGGGCGTGGCAATCGTGAACCCGCTGACTGCGCTGCAGATGAGCGGCCCGGACCTGGCGCTGCGCCCCTTAAGCGTAGCCATTCCGTTCCGGGTAAGCCTGATCCTGCCGCAGGTGTCAGCGCCGCACCCCTTGCAAAGTGTGTTGCTGCTCGCGATTCAGGCTGCGGTAAAAGAGTGCAAAGTTAGTGCGCGTGCGCCAGACCGCTGACCATGGTCACCAGTCCCATGCCGACAAACAGCCAGATAATCTGCGCTGCGGTCTGTCGGGCAGAGAGTTGCTTTTGCAGTTGGGGAATCAAATCGGCCAGCGCCACATACACAAAGCTGCTGGACGCTACCACCAGAAAATACGGCAGGTAATCATGCAGTTGTGCCACCAGCCAAAAACCGATCACGCCGCCTAGCGCCGTGACCGCACCGGCGAGCGAGACTTTGACCAGCGCGGCGCGCTTGTTGGAGGTACCCGCACGCAGCACCATCAGGTCTCCCATGTGGTGAGGCACTTCGTGGGCCAGCACCGCCAGTGACGCGATAGCGCCCAAACGCAAATCGGCCATAAATGCAGAGGCAATCAACACACCGTCGCCAAAGCAATGCACGCTGTCCCCCGCCAGCACAGCCCACGTGCCACCGCCACGCTCTGACGCCGGATGATCGTGCGCAGAATGGCTGTGGTCATGTTCGTGATCATGCGCGGCGTGGTGGTGTTCATGGCCGTGGTGCCAGAGTTCGGCCTTGTCGAGCAAAAAGAAAAATACCAGTCCGACAAGCAGCGTGAGGAACAGGTCGTGCGGTTCGACCTTGCTCTCAAATGCTTCGGGCAACAGGTGCAGGAAGGCTGTGGCCATCAAGGCCCCGGCGGCCAGACTGAGCATGTGCTGCGTGTAGCGCGCCAGCACACCGAAACTCAACAACGCCGCCAGCCAGACGCTGCCAATGCCGGAGGCCAGGGTGCCCAAAACAATAGCAAGCAGGATCAAGCAACGCCCTTTGACTTGAACCAGTCCAAGGCCCGCTGAAATCCGTCGGCAGCAGCGTCTTTGCGGTAGCTGGGACGGTAGTCGGCGTGAAATGCGTGCGGCGCATCGGGGTACACCACAAACTCCGAGGCTTTTGCGGCCTTGTTGCCTTTGGCACCGGCGACTGCCAATGCGTCCTTCATCTGAGTGACGGTGCTGACCGGGATGCCGGTGTCCTGACCGCCGTACAAGCCCAGCACCGGTGCCTTCAATTCGGCCGCCAGGTCGATGGGGTTTTTGGGGGATAGCTCTGAGGGAATGCCCACCAGACGGCCATACCAGGCCACTGCAGCTTTGACGTTTTTGCTCTGCTCGGCATACAGCCAGGTAATGCGCCCGCCCCAGCAAAAGCCGGTAATGCCCACTTTGTCCAGATTGCCGCCATTGGCACCCGCCCATTCAACCGCCGCATCGAGGTCGCCCATGACCTGCTCGTCAGGCACCTTGGCGACGACTTCGGCCATGAGTTTGCCGATGTCGGTGTACTTGCTGGCATCGCCCTGTCGGCTGTACAAGTCGGGCGCAATTGCCAGATAGCCTGCCTTGGCAAAACGCCGGCAGGTGTCGGCAATATACGCATGCAGGCCAAAGATTTCCTGCACGACCAGAATCACCGGCAGGTTTTCTTTGCCGGCGGGCGCTGCGTAATAGAACGGTACGGTGGCTCCGGCCACGTCATAGATTTCTTCGCCCTGCGCAAGCCCCTCGGAAGACGTTGTGATTGCCGTCTGCGCCATGATGGGCATGGCGGTGGCGGCATAGCCTGCACCCAGCGCGACTTTCAGGGCGGTGCGTCGCGTAGCGCCCTTTTCCGTGGTGCTGCCGGGAAGCAAGGCGTCGAATTCGGTTTGTGCGTCGGGCTTGAGCATGGGTGAGTCTCCGGATGGGGGTTGAGGAATTTTTCTGCGCAGTTTAGTGTGC
>CANBYM010000084.1 GCA_947373605.1 Comamonadaceae bacterium | reverse complement strand
GCATTTCACGAAACAGGCGTATGAATTCGAGACCGTCGAGGTCCGGCATCATGTAATCAACAATCACCAGATCCGGGACATTTTCCTGCGCCCAGGCCAGAGCCAAGCGCGAATCGGCAAAAGTGTGGCCAACGCAGTCGTCGAGTTTTTTGACCAGCGCACCGAACAAAATTAAATTAATTTCGGTGTCGTCAATGATGAGTACTTGCTGTGCCACGAATTTTTAGCCTTTATGAAGTACGTTTCAAATACCGATATTAGCCAGTTCACGCATTGGCGTTCTGCATTGCCGTGATAGCCGCCAGCAATTTTTGTGTCTCTTGGACAAAGGGCTCCAGCAACGGCGCTATTGCTGCGGCATTACCAGCCGCCGCCGCCGATTCCATGCGCGCCGCAAGCGCACTGGCGGGTGCAGCTCCGAACATGGCCGTTGTACCTTTGAGTGCATGCGCTGTGTGCAGCAATGTTTGCATCTCGCCCTGCTGTAGGGCCGAGCGGATTTTTTCAATGTCGATAGGCCACTGATCCAAAAAAGCCTGGGCAATGATGTCGAGTACTTCCTGGTCCATTTGTTTGAGACCGGCAGCATAGTCAAACGCGGCACTTGGCCATGCAGGCTTGGGTGCTGCCGTGCTTAGCACTGGGACCGCGGCATCCACTTTGCCCGATGCCGGATGATCTGCATATTGCTGCAGCAAAGCCTGCAGCTCCGGTGCATTAATGGGTTTAGAGATGTAATCGTTCATGCCAACTGCCAGACAGCGGTCGCGGTCTGACTCCATGGCATTGGCGGTCATTGCAATAATAGGGGTCGGGCGCACCACGCCTTGCTGACGTTCGCGTCCACGGATTTGAACTGTGGCCTCCAGCCCGTCCATGACAGGCATCAGCATATCCATCAACACAACGTCAAAATGCGAAGCTGCCATAACGTCGAACGCAATCCTGCCGTTGCCCGCGACGGTTACGCGGTGGCCCCAGCGCTCGAGCAATGCAACGGCCAACTTCTGATTGATCACGTGATCTTCTACCAACAGCACGTCTAGCACGACTTGCGGCCCCTGCACAATGACTGCCGGTGCCACGCGCGTTTGCATGACATCGATTTGCATCGCACGGGCCAATACCTGCACCAACTCTTCGCGCGACACAGGCTTGGATGCGTAACCGGCAATGCCCACTTCGCGGGCGCGTTGCGCGTCACCCTTAAGGCCAGAGCTGGACAGCATGACCAATGGTGTCTCCGCACAGCGGGGGATGCATCGAATTTCTGCGGCCAGGGTAAAACCGTCCATGACAGGCATTTGCGCGTCCAGCACCACCAAATCGAACGGTTGCTGTAGCGAAGGTGACTGCATTAAACGCAGCGCCGTGGCACCCGATTCGGCCACCTGCACGATTGCACTGACAGCCTGCAAGGCGCGAGCCAGCACCATGCGGTTAACCGCGTTGTCGTCCACCACCAGGACATGCAGCCCCTCGAAAGCTTGCATGGACATCGAGGGCTCCGCCTGTTGGGCGTCAACCCCGACCATAACTGTAAAGTGGAACGTACTACCTTTTCCAACTTCACTTTCGACCCAAATACGCCCGCCCAACGCCTCCACCAGACGCGCACAAATCGTGAGGCCCAGGCCGGTTCCACCGTATTTGCGTGTAGTTGAACTGTCCTCTTGAGAAAATGCTTCGAAGACAGTGTCGAGCTTTTCAGCCGCAATGCCGATACCTGAATCACTCACCGCCATATGCAACTGCGCGGATATGTCATCCATCACTTCAACGCCCACCCGCAGCACGACCTCACCTTTGGCGGTGAACTTAATGGCATTGCCAATCAGATTCATCAGTATCTGGCGCAAGCGTCCGGGGTCACCCACCACACACTGCGGGACGTCTTGCGCGATATCGCATACCAGCTCCAGCCCTTTGTCATGAGCACGCAGGGCCAGCGCCTTGAGCGTCTCGTCCACAGTTTTTCCAAGGTGAAACGGAATTTGCTCAATCAATAACTTGCCCGCCTCGATTTTCGAGAAATCCAGAATGTCGTTGATAACCCGCAGTAGCGCATCCGCCGAAGACTTAACGATGTTCACATATTCGCTTTGCTCGGCATCCAGTGTGGTGTCCAGCAGCAAATCCGTCATGCCCATCACACCATTCATCGGCGTGCGGATTTCATGGCTCATGTTGGCAAGGAAGTCTGACTTTGCACGGCTGGCTGCGACCGCCTCGTCCTTGGCTTTTTGCAATTCCTGGGCAATTTCCTTGGATGCGGTGATATCCGTAAAGTAGCCATTCCATACCCAATCTCCCGTGGGCAACTGTCGGCGGTGGGCTTCGCAATGCACCCAGACAACCCGCTGTGTGGATTTATGCACCATGCGGAAATCCAGCGTTTGTGACGGCACGCCACTTTTGGGTCGGCCTATTGACGATTGGAAGGCACCGAAATCATCGGGATGAATAACATCTAACAATAGTAATGAGTTTTGCACGACCTCGTTGGGCTGCAGGCCGCAAATGGTAAAGATGGCCAGACTGAGAAAGGTCACTACAAACTGGTCGTCATCACCCACAAAATACTGGAACACCGCCACCGGAATATTGGCCGTGACTTCACGCAGGCGATCATCGGCTTCTTTGATAGCAGTGACGTCCTGCCAAATTCCGGTAAAAATCGATGCCCCATCGGCAGTGCGCTCGGGCTCCACGTTCATCTCATTGCGAATCCACCGCACAGAATCATCGGGCAAATGAACCCGATACTCGCCCCGCCACGAAACACCCTGCCTTGCACTTTCGGTTACTGCTTCCCAGACATTTTTACGTTCTTCCTTCACGATCTGCCGGAGGATCAATTCTGGATCAGCCATCACTGACGCACTGGTCAGGCCCAGAACTTGATGCACACGCGGGCTGACAAAAGTAAATTTGTAATCCCCCTCCTTGGCATGCCACTGAAAGACCACTCCGGGTACGGCATTGGTGATGCGTCGCAAGCGGGCTTCAGCCGACTTGATGTTGGCCTCCATCAACTTGCGTTCGGTAATGTCCGTGCGGATGGCGATGAACATGTTCGGCTTGCCATTCTCATCGCGCAACGGGACGATCGTCGCATTGACCCAGTAAAGGTGGCCGACCTTGCTGAGGTTACAGACCTCACCGTGCCAGACGTTGCCCGCCGTAATGGTGGACCACAAATTGGTAAAAAACTCTCTCGGGTGAACCCCGGAATTGATGATGCGGTGGTTTTGACCAATCAACTCGGAACGCGTGAAACCGCTGATTTCGCAAAAGCGGTCGTTGGCATAAAGAATGTTGCCTTGGACGTCTGTGGTGCTGACGATGGCATGCTGATCCAGTGCAAATTTCTGGTGCGCCAGGTCTGTGAGCGCTGCATGCAGATCACGTTGACTTTCTTCGCGTTGACGCACCAGCGCACCCATTAGGACAGAGAGGCTTTCCAGGTTGTCATCGACCAAGGCTGGCTGGTCGAAATCAATAAATTCCATCAGCCCCATCGCAGTACTTCGCAGCGACTCTATAGCCCGGGTACGGCTGGCCAATTCCTCGCGCAAGCGGGAGTTGCTTTCTGTGAGCTCCACCGAGCTGATCTCCAGACTCCTAGCTTTGAGATCCAGATCACGATCGTTTTGTAAATAGCTATCGTCGACGCGCATCAGCAGGGCATCGAGTCCCGCCAAAACGCCGCCAGCCTCTGCAGACAAATTGGCTTGTGCCGCCAACTGCACAAGCTCCTGCTGCACCTTAGCCAGCCCCAGGGCGTCAACACCCAAGGTGCGTTTGATTTGTCTGGCTAGGAGTTTATGCATAGGACGCGCAGGGAAACCTCACACCGCTTCCGTAATGAGACTCACCGTCATGGTCTGGTTATGCAGCCTTGCGTGGCATTCCGCACCGTAAGGTCCGATTTCGCCGTAGGAATAAAAGCCTGTCACAGTGACTTCGCCACCCAACACATTGGCAACAGCTTCAACTTCCTCATCTACACGCCCGCCCATTACGAGCTTGCGGCCCACACAACTGACCATTAAGGCCAGACCGTCTGAGAGATTTTCGTGCTTTTCCAGCGCGGCATTGGCTGCAATCTCCGCACCATCGACCAATGCGTCGGTACTGGCATGCATTAATTTGAGGTACCCCTGCGGATCAATGTCACCAGCCAAAGTAAGGCTCCCCTCTTGCTCATCGACCGCCAGGATGGTGCGAATCAAGCCGGACTCACTATGGTCGCTGCCTAGCATCGCAAAGGGGAACAATAAGCCAGACGCCGGCAAACCCTTGGCATGCTCACCGAGGTAACGCTTGTAAACAGCCAGCGCCGGCTCACCGTCGAGTTCAAACAATACATTGTTCTCACAACGCGTCACCTTGCGCGCCGGACCGAACGGCGACCATCCGCCGTAGGAACCCTGGCTAAATCGCAGGCTGTCGCCGTACAGACCGATGCAAGACAAACGGTTGTTGCTCAACCCGTGGTCATCCAGCACCCAGGTTTGCGTAAAGGAAGCTCCATCTCCAGCCAATCCGCCGTTGATGGTAATGCCTGGACTCACCACACTGATCATGCCGGCGATTACTGCACTGCCATTGATGGCCAGCCCTTGACCAAAAATCAAAATTGCGCGAAGTCCATCTTTGGGCAGGGCGCTCGCAAGGCGCACACCGGCGTCTAGCGAATCGTGCATCGAAGCAAGCACGGTGCTGGACTGTTGGACAGTGGCGGCTTTGAATTCGACAGCGGTCACGACCAGTGTGTCGTCACTCACACCCTGGTTTGAGATTTCACCAGCGGTGGAACAACCAATCACATGTGACTTCCCAAAAGCCAGCGCAAAGTGGTTTGCGGTAGCGCGCAAGGCCCCGTCAGAGCCGAAAACAAGGACCAAATTCGGTCGCATGCTCTCCAATGGGCCCAGAGCGGCCAAATCCCCATAGGGCTTTTGCAAAGTAATTTGTGACACACGCATCGCAGACCTCCCGTGGCATTTGCCGCCACATTCACTCAAATAATACGCCCGAATCGTTTCCTCACGCACGCAAACACCAGGCGAATTTTTAAGCAACGTCAAATATGCATCAGCCGGCGACTAGGTGCCGCTGTAATGCGAGCGCAATACGTTTTTCTGGACTTTCCCCATGGCATTGCGGGGCAGATCCTTCACCACGTGGCAGCGCTTGGGGATTTTGAAATTGGCCAGCGTCGCTTTGAGCTGCGCAATGATGGAAGCGGGCTCCAGTTGCGCACCCGGCTTTGCGACCACAACCGCAACGCCCACTTCACCGAAGTCGGCATCGGGCACGCCCACTAGCGCACTCTCCGCCACACCCGCAATGGCGTTGATATAGCCTTCGATTTCCGCAGGATAGACGTTGTAGCCACCGCTGATGATCAAGTCCTTGCTGCGCCCGACAATCGTCACATAGCCCTGCGCATCAATGTGACCGACATCTCCGGTTTTAAAAAATCCATCGCCAGTGAACTCTTCAGCCGTCTTTTCAGGCATGTTCCAGTAGCCCTGAAACACATTGGGGCCCTTTACTTCAATGGCACCGATTTCTCCGGGACCCGACACCACGCCGCCTTCACCTGCAATACGCAACTGCACGCCCGGCAAGGGAAAGCCTACGGTTCCACCAACGCGTTCGCCGTCTTGCGCCTTGCAGGGATTGGATGTGAGCATGACGGTTTCACTCATGCCGTAGCGCTCCAGAATGGTGTGGCCGGTGCGGCTTTGCCAATCGTTGAAGGTTTCTATCAACATCGGCGCGGAGCCCGAAATAAACAGGCGCATATTGCGCACAGCCTCGCGCGTCAAACCCGCCTCGCCCAAGAGCCGCACATAGAGGGTAGGCACCCCCATGAACACAGTGGCTTCGGCCATTTTTTCCAGTGCTACTTTGGGGCCAAAATTGGCGCACCAGATCATCTTGCTGCCATTGATCAGCGCACCATGGATGGCGACAAACAAACCGTGTACGTGAAAGATGGGCAATGCATGAATCAGTACGTCGCCGCCCTGAACGGCACTACGCCAATCCCAGTATTGCTGCAATACCCGTGCATTGCTGATCAAATTGGCATGCGACAGCATCGCCCCTTTGCTGCGTCCCGTGGTACCGCTGGTGTAGATGATGGCGGCCAGGTCGTCCGCCTTGCAAGCGGCAATGGCGTGCTTGCGGGAAAACTGGGCAGCGCGTTCCAGCAAGGAGCCGGAGCGGTCGTCATTCAAAGTGAAGACATAGCCGGTGCCGCATTGAAACGCCAGCTTGCTGATCCATCCGAAATTTTTACCACTGCACACCACCACTGAGGGCTTGGCATCTTCAATAAAGTACGCCATCTCGGCGCTCTGGTAGGCGGTGTTCAATGGCAAATAAATGAAGCCTGCGCGCAGTGTTGCCATATAGAGAATCATCGCTTCGACGGACTTTTCCACCTGCACTGCGATGCGTGCGCCTTTGGGGCATTCCAGGGACTCCAGCATATTGGCAACCATGGAGGTCGCATCTTCCAGGTCTTGCCAGGAATACTGCAGGCCGCTGTCGGTCTCGACCGCACAGGCGCGCATATCAGTGGGGAAACCGGCGCGAAGCACGGAAAAAAGGTTGTTATCCTTAGAGGTTTTGCGGGTGCCGGTAGCTTTTGCTTGCATATTATTTTTCGTCCAATCCAAAGTCAGGTGTGCGCTTATGCAGAAATGCCGCAATGCCCTCACGGTGCTCAGCGCCGTCGGCATAGGCGTATGTTCGCGCGTCAGGTATAAATTTCGACATACGCAAGATCTGCTTGTTCATTTTCGCCGCCCCGGGTGCCAAAGCGGCTATGCGCTTGGCCACATCCGAGGCCTGGGCGTCAACATCTGCATCCGCGACAACGCGCGTCAAGTAGCCCGTATCCTGCAGCCTGCTCGCAGGAAAAACCTCTGCGGCGAGCAGCATAGCGCGTGCAACATTGGCACCCAGGGCCGCGGCAACCAGTCCAGCCTCACGCGGTGCCATGGGAAAACCCAAACGGGCAATGGGCGCACCAAATTTGGCAGATTCCCCCGCAACGCGCACATCGCAGCAACTGGCAATCTCCACTCCTGCCCCCATGCAGTTGCCGGCAATGGCCGCAACGATAGGAGCATCACAATTCAACATGGCAGACAAACCGCCCCAAACTTCTGTCTCATGAAAGAGGGCCAGTTGATGTGCGTCAAAGCGGAATGAGGGGTATTCGGAAATATCACCACCGGCACAAAAATGCGCCCCTTCTCCGGCAATAAGCACGCAACGGGCACGGGATTGTTGAATTTCCTCAAACACTTCCTTGAGTTGCCACCACATATCGCGCGACATAGCGTTGAATTTGGCCGGGTTGCGCAAGCGCACGAAAGCGATAGCGCCTTCCATCAACAAAATAATGCTGCCGGGCTTTGACTCACGATTCATCGCGCAGTGGTCTCCCGGTTGAACCACGCCCACAACGCAGCACCACTTAGGATCATGGGCACGCACAACCATTGCCCCATGCTCATGCCCAAGGACAAAAGCCCCAGATGCGCGTCGGGCTCCCGGAAAAATTCCGCCAGGACCCGGAACATGCCGTACCCGAACAAAAATGCAGCAGCGACTTGTCCCTGCTTGGGCGCACGACGTGCGTACCACCAAAGCAGCACAAAGAGCAGCAGCCCCTCCATGAGAAACTGGTAAAACTGCGACGGATGGCGTGGCAAATCACCGGCGCCGCGAAACACCATGCCCCAGGGCAAAGAGGGTTCAGCCAGACGTCCCCATAATTCACCATTGATGAAATTGCCCACCCGCCCCGACGCCAGGCCGGTGGGCACACAAGGTGCGACAAAGTCCGCCACCTGCCAGAAGGACTTTTTTCGGGAGTATGCAAACCAGAACATCGAGGCAATCACACCCAGCATGCCTCCATGAAAACTCATGCCGCCCTGCCACACCGCAAAAATCTCCAGCGGATTCGAGGCGTAGTAAACGGGCTTGTAAAACAGGCAGTACCCGAGGCGCCCGCCCAACACGACCCCCATAACACCAAGAAACAAAATATCTTCCACATCCTTGTAGCGCCAGGCGGCGGACCCGGGCATGGCGGTGTAGGGCAAGTGCTTGAGCCTGCGGTTGCCCAAAAACATGAACAAACCAAACGCCACCAGATAAGTTAGGCCGTACCAGTGGACCGCCAGTGGGCCGATTTGTATAGCGATGGGATCAATTTGGGGGTGTATCAGCATGGCCGATATTGTGCCTTGCCGATGTTGACCCAATGACATGTAAAAATAGACGGCTCGGCCAAGCCGGCCGGACCGAAATTACCTAGCGAGACACCACCATGGAAATCAAACCCGTAATCCTCAATCCCCGCAGCAAAAACATCACTGAGGGCAAGTCCCGCGCACCCAACCGCTCCATGTATTACGCCATGGGCTACCAGGAAGGCGACTTCAAAAAGCCGATGGTGGGCGTCGCTAACGGCCACAGCACCATCACGCCGTGCAACAGCGGCCTGCAAAAGCTGGCCGATGCGGCCATTGAAGGTATTGAAGAAGCAGGTGGCAATGCGCAAGTGTTTGGTACCCCAACCATTTCCGACGGTATGGCCATGGGTACCGAGGGCATGAAGTATTCGCTGGTCAGCCGCGAAGTCATTTCCGATTGCATTGAGACGTGTGTGCAGGGTCAGTGGATGGACGGCGTGCTGGTAGTAGGTGGTTGCGACAAGAACATGCCTGGCGGCCTGATGGGGATGCTGCGCGCCAATGTGCCGGCTATTTATGTGTACGGCGGCACCATTCTGCCCGGCAGCTACAAAGGTAAAGACCTCAACATCGTGAGCGTGTTTGAGGCGGTGGGTGAAAACTCCGCCGGTCGTATGAGCGACGAGGACCTGCACCAGATTGAACTGCGCGCCATCCCCGGCACGGGTTCCTGCGGCGGCATGTACACGGCCAACACCATGAGTTCTGCATTTGAGGCACTGGGAATTTCATTGGCCTACTCCAGCACCATGGCCAACCCGCACGACGAGAAGATGAATTCGGCCAAAGAATCAGCCAAAGTACTGATTGAAGCCATTAAAAAGGACATCAAGCCGCGCGACATCGTGACCCGCAAGTCGATTGAGAATGCGGTCGCTGTCATCATGGCAACCGGTGGCTCCACCAATGCGGTGCTGCACTTTCTGGCTATCGCGCACTCCGCCGAAGTGGAATGGACGATTGACGACTTTGAGCGCGTGCGTGTCAAGACGCCCGTGTTGTGCGACTTGAAGCCCAGCGGCAAATACCTTGCCGTTGACCTGCACCGTGCCGGTGGCATTCCACAAGTGATGAAGACTTTGCTGGCTGCCGGATTGCTGCACGGTGACTGCCTCACCATCACCGGCCAGACGATTGCCGAAGTGCTCAAAGATGTTCCCGATGTTCCGCGCGCGGACCAGGACGTGATCCGCCCCATTGGCAATCCGATGTACGCACAGGGGCATCTGGCCATTCTCAAAGGCAACCTGTCACCCGAAGGCGCAGTGGCCAAGATCACCGGCCTGAAGAATCCGGTCATGACCGGTCCGGCCCGCGTGTTTGAGGATGAGCAAAGTGCGCTCAAAGCGATTCTGGACGGCAAGATTAAGGCGGGCGACGTGATGGTGCTGCGCTACTTGGGCCCCAAAGGCGGCCCGGGTATGCCGGAAATGCTGGCGCCGACCGGCGCTTTGATTGGTGCAGGCTTAGGCGAAAGCGTGGGCCTGATTACCGATGGCCGCTTCTCCGGCGGCACCTGGGGCATGGTGGTCGGCCATGTGGCACCCGAAGCTGCGGTGGGTGGAACCATTGCCTTCATTCACGAGGGTGACTCCATCACCATCGATTCACGCCAGCTCATTTTGGAACTGCATGTGGACGAAGCAGAAATTGCCAAGCGTCGCGCCGCCTGGACAGCGCCTGCCCCGCGTTACACACGGGGCGTGCAAGCCAAATTTGCGTTCAACGCATCGACGGCCAGCAAAGGGGCTGTTTTAGACAACTTCTAAATACATTGCCGGGCTCATCCGAGCCTGAAGGGGAAAAGCCACTCAACGAGTGGCTTTTATGTGAATGTCGATGGCTAAAGCTACTTTTTGCGTTTACCGGTATTGATAGTGCCGATGTTTTCCCGATGCTTGTCGATGCGCGCCTTCGTACGCGCTTGCTCCCGCTCCATTTCCTTGCGTGCGGTGTAACCGGAAGAATCGGCCCAAGCCCACCACGCCATCGCACACGCGAATGGAGACAGCACCAGGACCCAGGACCACGTTGCAACGGGGCCTAACTCTATCCACTTCATGGCTAGCAAGGCAATACCCAGTAAGAGAAACAACATCAGCAACCCCCGTCATTTTGTAACCACCAAGCAAGATCGAGCGTGCTCAATACAATGCCAACGATTGACTGTAAACCAATCCCAAAGGGATTTTATGAAGCGACTCGCAATCTCTGCCTTGTTGGTAACCATGTGCTCCACTTGGGCCGCCCCTGTGTGGGCGGACTTGGCCTTTGCGACATCGAAAAACTGCATGAGCTGCCATGCCGTCGACAAAAAACTGGTGGGGCCGGCCTACAAAGATGTTGCGGCCAAATACAGAGAAGACAAGGGAGCAACGGAAAGGCTCGCTGCTAAGGTTATGAAAGGGGGCGGCGGCGTTTGGGGTGCGGTACCCATGCCCTCTAACCCGCAAGTCACCGACGCCGAGGCAAAGAAAATTGTGTCCTGGATTTTGAGTCTTTAATTCTGTCATACCCATGAAAAAAGCCACCCGCGGGTGGCTTTTTTTGGCCCGCTGTGGCGTGGCTACTGAATTTAGTAAGCCTGACCCAACTGGTCCAGAATCGCCGGATTTTCCAATGTGGACGTATCTTGGGTAATAGCCTCGCCTTTGGCAATCGAGCGCAACAAGCGACGCATGATCTTGCCTGAACGTGTCTTGGGCAGGTTTTCACCGAAGCGGATGTCCTTGGGCTTGGCAATCGGACCGATCTCTTTACCTACATGGTCGCGCAATTGTTTGGCAATCGCCTTGGCTTCGTCACCGGTAGGCAACGCACGCTTGAGCACGACGAATGCGCAAACGGCTTCGCCGGTGGTGTCGTCCGGACGGCCCACCACGGCAGCTTCTGCCACCAACTCAGTGCAGCTCACCAGCGCAGACTCGATTTCCATGGTGCCCATGCGGTGGCCAGAGACGTTAAGCACATCGTCAATACGGCCGGTAATGGTGAAGTAGCCCGTCTTCTCATCACGAATGGCACCGTCGCCCGCGAGGTAGTACTTACCCTTGAAGTCGTCAGGGTAATAGCTCTTTTTGAAACGCTCGGGGTCACCCCATATATTGCGGATCATGGAAGGCCATGGCTTTTTGACGACCAGAATGCCGCCCTGTCCATTGGGCACGTCCTTGCCGGTTTCATCAACGATGGCGGCCTGAATGCCGGGAAACGGCAGAGTGCAGGAGCCCGGCACCATAGGTGTAGCACCTGGAAGCGGAGTGATCATGTGACCACCGGTTTCCGTTTGCCAGAAGGTATCCACAATGGGGCACTTGCTGCCGCCGACGTGTTTGTAATACCACTCCCACGCTGCGGGGTTGATGGGTTCGCCTACCGAGCCCAGCAGGCGCAAGGAAGTGAGGTTGTAACTTTTGGGATGCACTGCGTCATTAGCTTCGGCAGCTTTGATGAGCGAGCGGATCGCAGTAGGCGCGGTGTAGAACACAGTGCACTTGTGATCCTGAATCATTTTCCAGAAACGGCCTGCGTCCGGATAGGTAGGCACGCCTTCAAACACGATCTCAGTGCCGCCCAGTGCCAAAGGACCGTAGGTGATGTAGGTGTGGCCTGTCACCCAGCCGATGTCGGCAGTGCACCAGAACACATCATCCGCCTTCAAGTCGAAGGTCCACTTGGTCGTCAGCGCAGCGTGCAGCAGATAGCCGCCGGTGGAGTGCTGAACGCCTTTTGGCTTACCGGTGGAACCGGAGGTATACAACAGGAACAGTGGATGTTCGGCTTCCACCCATTCAGGTTCGCAAACTTCGGACTGGCCTGCCACCAGGTCATCCATCCAACGGTCGCGGCCAGCCTGCATGGCAACTTCGGATCCGCTGCGTTTGACGACCAGTACGTTCTTGATGGAGTCGCAACCGCCAAGCGCCAGAGCTTCGTCCACAATCGATTTCAGTGGCAACAACTTGCCGCCGCGCACCTGATGATCTGCCGTGATGACGGCTACCGCGCCTGTGTCTTCAACACGGTCGCGCAAAGACTGGGCAGAGAAACCGCCGAAGACGACAGAATGCGTTGCACCGATACGTGCACAGGCCTGCATAGCGGCCACGCCATCAATCGACATGGAAATGTAAATAACGACGCGATCGCCCTTTTTGATACCCAGAGAGCGCAGGCCGTTGGCGATTTTGCTGGTCTTGGCCAGCAGGTCTTTGTAATTGATCTTAGTGACTTCACCGCCGTCAGCTTCGAAAATGATGGCTGTTTTATCGCCCAGTCCTTTTTCGACGTTGCGGTCCAGGCAGTTGTAGGAAGCGTTGAGCTTGCCGTCGGCAAACCATTTGAAAAAGGGTGCATCGCTTTCATCGAGCACTTCTGTAAAGGGCACCTTCCAGCTGAGGTGCTCTTTAGCCAGACGACCCCAGTAGCCCTGGTAATCAGTCTCGGCTTCTTTGCACAGCGCATCGTATGCGGCCATGCTCGGGATAGCCGCATTCTTTACGAATTCGGCGCTTGGCAGGTAGACGGTGGTTTCACCAGTCGCTGTTGTTGTCATGGAGAGTCTCCTCAGTTGATTCAAAAAACTGGGCGGATGTTGGTGCCATGCACTTACACATCACTGACTTTCACCACCAAAGCGATCGCGCGTCAGTTGCGCGTGGGACGGATTGGCTAAACTGTTGTGCTTGATCAAATGCTGATCCCCTTTCAACCACCCTAACCTTCATCATGACAACGTCCATCCGCCAAGAAGATCTGATTGAGTCAGTTGCTGCTGCCTTGCAATACATCAGCTACTACCATCCTGCAGACTACATCGCCCATTTGGCCCGCGCCTATGAGCGCGAGCAAAGCGCCGCTGCCAAAGACGCAATCGCGCAAATTCTGACCAATAGCAAAATGAGTGCGACCGGCCACCGCCCGATCTGCCAGGATACCGGTATCGTGAATGTGTTCCTGAAAGTGGGCATGGACGTACGCTGGGAAGGCTTTAGCGGCAGCTTGGATGACGCGATCAACGAAGGCGTACGCCGGGGCTACAACCACCCCGACAACACTTTGCGCGCCAGCGTGGTGGCTGACCCCGAATTTCTGCGCAAGAACACCAAGGACAACACACCGGCAGTCATCTTCACCGAAATCGTTTCCGGTAACACCGTTGAGGTCACGGTGGCTGCCAAAGGCGGTGGCTCTGAAAATAAGAGCAAGATGATCATGCTTAACCCCGGCGACTCGGTGGTGGACTGGGTGCTCAAAACCGTACCCACCATGGGAGCAGGCTGGTGCCCGCCTGGCATGCTGGGCATCGGCATCGGTGGTACTGCCGAGAAGGCTGTGCTCATGGCCAAAGAGAGCTTGATGGACGACCTGGACATGTACGAGTTACAGGCCAAGTCCAGCAGCGGCGCTGCGTTGACCAACGTGGAAGAGTTGCGCCTTGAACTGTTCGAAAAAGTGAACGCACTGGGCATAGGTGCACAGGGTTTGGGCGGTCTCACCACGGTGCTGGACGTCAAAATCAAAATGTATCCCACCCACGCCGCCAGCAAGCCCGTCGCTATGATTCCCAATTGTGCGGCTACCCGCCACGCCCATTTTGTAATGGACGGCAGCGGCCCGGTGTACCTGGACCCACCTTCTCTGGACCTGTGGCCGAATGTCAACTGGACCCCCGACACGCAAAAGAGCAAGCGCGTGGACCTCAACGCCCTCACCAAGGAAGAAGTCGCCAGTTGGACGCCAGGCCAAACCCTGCTGCTCAACGGCAAAATGCTGACGGGCCGCGATGCCGCACACAAGCGCATTCAAGGCATGTTGGCCAAGGGTGAAAAGCTGCCGGTGGACTTTACCAACCGCGTCATTTATTACGTCGGCCCCGTCGACCCCGTGGCCGGCGAAGCGGTCGGTCCGGCGGGCCCCACCACGGCCACCCGCATGGATGGCTTTACCGAGATGATGCTCGCGCAAACCGGCTTGATTTCCATGGTCGGTAAGGCGGAACGTGGCCCAGTCGCTATTGAAGCCATCAAGAAGCACAAGAGCGCTTATCTGATGGCGGTCGGCGGTGCTGCATATTTGGTGAGCAAGGCCATCAAACACGCCAAAGTGGTCGGCTTTGAAGACCTGGGTATGGAAGCCATTTATGAGTTTGACGTGGTGGATATGCCGGTCACCGTAGCGGTTGATTCCGGCGGTACCAGTGCCCACATCACCGGACCTGCCGAGTGGCAGAAAAAAATAGCCACTGGTGAATTCAAGTCGATCCCGGTAACGTTCGCTTAAATGCCCAACCCTGCTCCCCCACCCTGCGCCCTGAACCGGATTGGTGTTTTTGACAGCAGCGTAGGGGGCTTGAGTGTGCTGCGTGCGTTGCACACCGAACTGCCGTTTGAGCAGTTTGTCTATGTGGGAGATAGTGGCCACGCGCCTTACGGTGAGCGCGACGACAATCACGTGTTGCAGCGCTCGCATGCCATTGCCGACTATCTGGTTGCGCAGCACCGGATTAAAGCCTTGGTGGTGGCCTGCAATACGGCGACTGCGTCCGCGATAACCCAACTGCGCGCCACCTACCCGGAATTGCCGATTGTCGGCATCGAGCCCGCGCTCAAACCCGCGAACCTGCAAAGCAAAACCCGTAAAGTTGGCGTGATG
>CANBYM010000083.1 GCA_947373605.1 Comamonadaceae bacterium | reverse complement strand
AATGCATCTGCATTTGATATGTCTGCCCGGTGCTCACTAGAGCGCATGCACGCTCTTCCCGTCACATCACTTGGTGAGGTGCGGTTGATGTTTGGGAGCCTTTGTGCACTCAGATCTATCGCCGCATGTCATGGAAGTGAAATGCTTGGCGACTCGACTTTTGTGAACGTTCATTTGAAATGACGCTGAAGCCTTTGTGCCTACGCGCCACGGATGTGTCCACTACATCAAACTGATCGAGCGCCTGTCACTCTAATCGCAAATGCAAGTTGCGACGAGTGGAAATGCACAACGCCGGGGCTTCTGTTCGCAGGAAGCCGCCAGGGCCGGCGACCCCGACAAAGACATGGACTGTCCACCAGGGCGGTTGTTCGAAGCTTGTCAGAAATGACATGCCCGAATTCTTTCAACCTCTAAAGACCCGCGATTTTTCTATGCATATATATCCGCCATAAGCCTTAACCTCTGGAAACATACCAATGACCTCATTTTTGGAAATTCTCAATTTTGAATTGGAACCTCAATTCAGCCTTTCGCGTCCACGGACAACCACATCGCTTTACACGCGAGGTCGCGGCGTGCGCGTGAATCTTGTTCATCGTCACAGTGCGAACCTCGCTAAGTAGAGGTACTCCATGAAGTACACGACAATCCACGCGCACCCCGCATTCAAAGGTGAAAATCGATATCAAGCAAAGTTTCAAGTGCTTGATATAAGAAAGCAGATCACAGTTCTGATTGACGTCTTTGGCAAGAAGCACATGGCACGCGAAAAAATAGTGTCGAATGCCACGCAGAAAAAACGCATCGATATGCTCCACCACTTCATTGACCAATTAAAAGCCAGAGGTTTTCACCTAAAGCGAATCACAAATCTGGACTCACGACACGTGCAGGCAATCATCTCAAGCTGGAAGGATGACGCCCTTGGGGCCGCCACTATTTCAACTTATTTCAGCCTCATGCGATGGCTTGTCCAGTGCATTGGAAAGGCTGGCATGGTCATGGAACCGAACGTATATGGCCTGACAAAGGATGAAACTGCTCGCACCTATGTCGCCTCTCGCGACAAGTCATGGTCTGGAAACGGCATCGATCGCCCTGAAATCATCGCGGCGGTTCAAAATGAGGATCCCTATCCTGCAATGTGCCTTGAGCTGATGGACCGCTTTGGTTTGCGACTGCAAGAGGCGATCATGATTCGACCTGCAATTGCTTGGGTTGGCGACTCTTTAAACATCGTAGATGGAACCAAAGGTGGCAGGCCACGAGTTGTACCAGTGCGAACACAAAAACAACGTGATGTGCTCTCGCGAGCCATTGCCTTGGCGTCTTCTACTTTTCAACAGTCACTAGTCCCCCAGGGGAAGAATCTGAAACAGGCGCTACAACGCGCCTATTACATTTTCAAAAAAGTCGGCATTACGAAGGCAACAATGAACATTACCCCTCACGGCCTGCGTCACGGGTATGC
Organism: Comamonadaceae bacterium; assembly: GCA_947373605.1. GTDB lineage: Bacteria > Pseudomonadota > Gammaproteobacteria > Burkholderiales > Burkholderiaceae_C > Allorhodoferax. The sequence continues at coordinate 13,549 of CANBYM010000083.1, read as the reverse complement.
GAATGATAGGTATGAAGACGAGTCTGGTATGGCGTCTACAGTTCGTGGTGGACATGGAGAAAATTACGACCGTCCCAAGGACCTTGCCGCACGCAAGGTTGTTTCCGAAGAGCTTGGACATTCTCGAATCGCCATCACAGCTGCATACACAGGAGCCCGCAAACGTGGACGGCCGACTTTACAAAAATGAGTTTGCATTTTTTTGAGACTCACTAAAGGTTTGGAGTTCACTTTCAGTGAGTATTGAATACTTCTATCAGATTGCCTTCGGAGAAACAGGCGGGCCTGATGAGCTACAGCTCGCGGCAACCCAACTGTTGGATTTTTTGTTCAAGGACATAGATCGGGTCTGTTAGTACACGAGCTGGAACTTCGCCTATGGAACCAGTCAGCGGCGTGTACATGATTGGTACCAGTCCTTTGAAGTCTGAAGGTAGCTTGAGTTCTGCATCCATCTGCGGCACAAGCAAAATCGTACGCTTGCGACCGAGTCTCGACATGAAGAAGCCCAATTCAAAAATGACGTTGTCGCGGGGGGCTGCAGACTCGGTTCGCCTAGAGCGAACAATGTCATCCGGGTGCGCAATGGCCACCCCGAAATCGGCTTGATTTACTTCATTTTCTAGAACTTCTAGCGGATACGAACCAGGTGGAAATATGTCCTCATCTGACCAGATAAGGGAATCCGCTTCCGTGTACTTTAGACCGTGTCGGATCGCCTTCGCAACTGGGAGGCTCTCTTTGGAGCTAATGAAAAAGACGCGGGGTCTTGCATTTGGCGATCGGATCAGTGTGTTTCGCTGCTGCAATCGAGAGGCAAGCTCTGCTGCAATCAAGCGGTAAACACGGGGCTGTTTCATCGCAACCGTATCTAGTATCTCAGGTGAAACTTTCAGTGCAACTGTCGTCTCCGTTGCAGTGACTGTTGCGGCGCGAGTAAGCAATGGATTTACTGCAGACGCCTCGCCCACAGTTACATTCCTTTCTCTGGGATATAGATATTTCCCCTTAACGGACAGCACCACTTTTCCGATCAGCAAGAAGTACATGTCGCGATCGGTCGCGTCCTCTTGAATGAGTACCTTCCCTGCCGCAAATTCAACCAGTTCTCCCTGATCAGCAATGGCTATCGCCACCTCGCGGTCACCCTGGATGACGACCTGCGCCAGTAAGGCCTCAATGAGTACACTTTTGTTTTGGAAGCGATCTATCAAAGTCATACACCTTCAACCTTACTTGAAACGAAAATCACAGGCCTATAGCCATCTTGAGAAGCCCATTCTTCAATGCCATGCAGCCGTGCGCGCACTGGCGGCAAGTTTGGGCGAAACCCATGTGCAGATCCTCTCAGCTTCCCATCTAGCCCCAACTTGACTATCATCAAAACCAAGAAGGATGACTGCTGCTCGTGATCTTCCACCAACTCTTGCATCTGAAGAAGGTCCTTCTCACTTGGAGTTGCTGGGTGGCTCGGATGTGAGTGCCATTCGCCTAAGTAGTTGTATTGATCCGGCTTGTGCCCCACCCGATCATGGAAGCGACTGATGAACTCTCTGTGTTGAATTGGCTCGCGCTCGAAGTTTTCTTCCGTGCCATCGCTTTGAACTGACAAATCTACAATTAGGAAGCATCCATCATCCACCTGTTTGGCAGCCAAAACCCCGCCAATCTCATTCCTACCTGCGGCAAAGACTGAATGCTCCAGTTTGCGAATGCACCGCCGATGGACGAAGACGTCAATCATGCTTCCGGCCCGCTAGCTCGCAAAATTTAACTTCTTCATCTTCCTCCGCGATATCGCTGCTGCGGACAGCTGACACATCGACAGGACGTACATCAAATGGCTGCTGAAAGATCCACTCCTTTCGCATACCGATGACGTAGACCGAGTGCGGATACTCAGAGTCGACCACCTTCCGCATAGTGTCTACTGCGAATTGAGTGAGATGTGCTGAAATGACAGAGACATCTGCGTCATCCGCGATCATAGGCGTCTGGTCGTCAGGGCCGAATGCATAGTCGAGCCCCGCGTCGGCTGGGGGATCGGGGAATTCGGGAGATTGGAACCATTGGTAGATATTGTTGCGGACATCAATAGCAGTGGGCTCAATGTCAGGTCGACTCCGGGCAATGTACCCACCAAATCCCCCCCCGAACACTCGTCCCCAGACCATGGGAACACGTTCACTGTCGGAGACTGAACTCGCGTACACGAAACCCTGTCCACTGCCAGTGGTTTCGACTATCAGATCGCACCCTTTAAGGGTCTCTAGGCAGGACGTCAATGTTTCCACCGATGTCTGCCCGCCCAGTTGGTTGATCCACTTGTCAACTTTGGCCTGGGCATTGATCCGCTTCAAGCGCTCAGCCAGACCATCGGCCTTGTGCGCGCCGACCTCTCCCCAGTCGAGTTCGTTTCGAACCAAGTTTCCCGCCTTTAAGACATCTGAGTCAACGAGAAAGAAATCAGCAATTCCCATTCTGGCAAGAGTTGCAGCGACCTTGCTCCCCATTGATCCGCAACCTAAGATCGCTACTCGCTTGCCGGACAGGACTTCATGGCGTGCTGACGATCGCTGTTGTTTGTCCATAAGTATCTTGATAATGTTGTATGTGTGATTGTCGGCGCCAAGGAATTTTGCGATTACGTGTCCGTCGAGTAAGCCGACAACGATGCCATGACCATTGAATGGGATCGATGAAAACGCTGCCCAGCGCTCTTCGCAGGGCATATCTTGCGAGGTCAGTGCCTGAAATCGAATATCTCCATCCTCGACAATGGCGATACGACCATACCCATGTTCCTGGAGCCCCACCGAGTCTGGAATTGTCGAATCCCTCCAACGCGCATGCTGGGGCGATCCGGAAACACCAACGCCTAAGAAAACGCACGATTGGTCGAAGAGGTTAGTCCGCAAATCGAGCACCCAGCAGCCAGATTTCCTGCTCTGGACTTCAGTCAAGAGTTCATCACTCAAGACTAGCCTCGCGTATTCCCAACGCAACAATTGGCCTTCTGTAAATCGGTGCTCTGCCGGGACCACTCCAGGCCGTCCTAGTTCGTCAACTGCGGCTTCGGTATCAAGAAGATATCGAGCGCTCCTTAGCAAATCAGAACCGTCAAGGGACTTCAACCAGGTGTCCGCACGGACCTGAAGGCAGAGCTCCCCAGTGCCCCATTGGTGGTTAGACCAACGTTGCCCCTCAAATCGAGGCAGCAAACGCGGAGGCGTAGACGGGTATAGGAAGGGGTACTCCATGCGGGCTTGTCGAAGCTGGCCGCCGGCTTCGAAGTCTATGTCGACGTGCACGTTACCTACTTGTGTGTCGATGACCCAGTCAACGGCCTTGATCCATCCTTCATTTTTGAGGGCATCAATGACATTGCGCTCATGGGCTAGGCGACGGGGACGGCGCTCGTACCAGTGCATCAGGAAAAGCCGGCTAATGTCCTGGAGGGCTGCGCGGCGGTTTTGCCGAAAGCAAACCCTGAAGACGCCGCTGTTGCAGGCTTAAGCAAGCCTACGCCTACGGCTGCCCCCTTCTTGCTCTCTTCTTTAGGGTTCAACGCTACGTCAGCGATCGCATAGTCAAAGTCCGCACGCTTGCGTCTGGATCCGAACAGGTCTCGAAACACCTGTGGAGCGTGTTTGTCAAGTGAAGTACCAATGGCTGTTTCCCTACCGTTACAGCGCAACTGCTCGTTCTCTGACGTCAATACAGACCGGCTGATGGCGCAACGGATCATTTCTCCGTGAATACCCAGTCTGGTGATTGAAGTGATTCCATGCTCCAGGCCGATGGCCAGTCCGAGATCACCGGCATCAACGCCGGCCAAATCAAGTTCAGTAAGTGCGACCTTGAAACTGCTTCGCATAGCAGCAGCACACAGAATTGCGTTTTTGGAAGTATCACCATCATCCGTCGTCTGTGCTGTCCCTTCGATCAGCAGGCCATGGAGACAGTCACCGATAAAGCGAACCTTCTTGCCTGCAAAGTCTTGGTCCAATACTGAATCCAACTCGCTGCGCAACACATGCAAGGTCTTCACCACATCCTTGGCCGAATCGTCGGCATTGATTCTTTCTGCAACATACCTGGTGAAATTGTCGATGTCTGCATAGATCGATGTGCACTCTTGGCGTCTACTGTTCTTGGGCGTCAGGTCATCTATCAAAAGGGTCTGGAATGGCGGCGTGTGCCGATAGAACTCGAACTTGCCCACTGGGTTCTTCAAGAGGTCCGCTTCCCAGGCCTCAACAACTTCATTCACAGTCACATCGAGGTCTGCTACGTCTTCTGACTCTGCAATTTGCCAGGCGGCGAGTGCAGTTGAATCCTCATTCAGAACTTCGTCCCAACCTACGATTGTGCGTGCTCCATTGGTCATGAAGATGCCTGCAGCCGTACCGCCACCAGCACGTTTCGCAGCTTGGTTGGCTGGATTTCCAAGGAACAGCGGTTCGCGGCTGGACCGCCGACCATTGTTGACTGCCAGCGCAATGCCGCTATCGATGCCGACACGCGTTTTAGCAGCTGGCAGCGGCTCGTCACTGTCTTCGCCAGTTTCGGCGAGTACATCGCGGATCAACTGAGCCGTCGCTATCGCCCTATGAATTCGCGCTTCCTCATCGTCATAGGGCTTCGCGAACACTGCATGCAGCCGTTGATTGTGGAAGTCGACTTGTATGGCATCAACGTCTAGAAGAATATTACGTACCGCGCGGTAGTGATTATTCAGGAACCGCAATGTCCGACGGTGGCAGCGCTCACCCTCTACGCTGGTGATTTCCAGCATCTCGTCAATATTGAGGATGTCGACGTAGAGGTGAACGCCATCAACGCGATAAGCGAGACCAGTCTTCAACGCCGTCAAGTCGGTATCACGGACATAGTCCCTGATTTCAATCTGGTCGACCTCCGCTAAACGCGTTGTGATGCGCTTTTTAGCTGCGCTTTCGTTCCAAGTCCGTTTGACCATGATTGCCTCGCTGTCAGTTGTAAATGGCTGGCTTTCGCCCGTTCAAGGTTTCTTGCGGTTGTAGGGCGACTGGTTCGTCGGCTTAAGCGACAGGCTTTCAGAAACTGCCTTGCTCTGCACGGCGGACTCAGAACGCCCCATCTTTAGGCCGATGACACGTGTCGGGGTATTGCCAGCGGCCAACGTCTTGAGTTGCTGCACCTGGGCTTCAGTCCAGGGTTTTCCACTATTTTTGGCGGTCACAAAGTGCTCCTTTAGAAGTGAGCCTGAAGCATAACATGAAGTTCGGGATACCGAATTTACATCCCAAGCGTCAAAGTCGGGATTAACACATTTAAAGTTCGGAATAGTGATATATTGGCGCGCTTGACTGCAACAGAGGTGCTCGATGGCTTCAAAACTGGGTGACAAGCTACGCTCGTGTCGTAAGTCGCCAAATATCAACTTGACGCTTGACGAAGTTGCGAGACGAGCTGGCGTTAGCAAGAGCTACCTCTGGGAGCTAGAAAACCGAGAATCGCTAAGCCCGTCGGCTGAGAAACTTCAAGCTATCGCTACGGTGCTTCAGCAGGATCCTTCTTTTTTCCTGGATGACAGTGTGGACACGCCACAGGAGACCCACAAGGACAAGGAGTTCTTCCGCAGTTACTCGCAACTTGATACCGAGGCTAAGGCAAAGCTTCGACAGATACTAGAGGTACTGAAAAAGACCTAACGGGGGGCAAATGCCAGGGGAGACCTTCACACCAAGTAGCGCAGCAACTCGATTAACTCACTGGCTTGATGCGCTTACGGCAACGGGTCTGCAGAGGTTTCCTGTCAATGTTGAACAGTTGGCCCTCGAAGTTGGGCAGCAGCTAAAGTGGACCGATCCGATTGCAATTGTTCAAGCGGCTGACATCAAGCGTTTCGAAGGCGGGCTTTTCCACTTGGGTGACCAGGGCTGGGCGCTCCTTTATAACGAGAAGCTGAAATCGCCGGGGCGAGTGCGGTTTACCCAGGCCCATGAGCTTGGACATTACCTGCTTCATCGGCTAACGCAAGAAGAGTTTGAGTGCTCCCAAGCGGACATGATCCATTGGGGACCCGAGCAGAAGTCCATCGAAGCTGAGGCCGACGACTTCGCCTCAAGTTTACTGATGCCCATGAAGCAATTCCGGACTGCTACCACGGCAGATGTAGTGGACCTTGAAGTGCTTTCCGCTGCCTCAACGAAGTTTGGTGTCTCGCTAACGGCTGTTGCGCTGCGCTGGATTCGCTCAACTTCTGAAAGTGCCGTTTTAGTTCTGTCGCGAGAAGGGTTTATGGATTGGGCCGTATCGTCTGACAAGGCCCGTAGCAATGGGGCTTTCTTTAGAACCAAGGGGCGTGTGGTTCCCCTCCCGCCCAACACGCTAGCCGTCGACGACAGTGTCAGCGCATGTCGCACCGGTCAGCGCGTACCACTTCGGTCTTGGTTTGAGCATGCGCATTTGGACGCTTCGGCCTGGGAAATGAAGCTTCTATGCGAGAACTACGGGTACACACTTTCTCTACTTCACCTATCACCGGGTGACAAGACTTGGGAACCACGGTCATGGAGCCGGTGAGCGTCGACTATTGATCTTCTCTAAAAACATGACAACCGTTAAGCGTCGCATGCGTTGTATCTACAGGCTTGTCCCTGGAGAATATGGACATGGTGCAAAAGCGATTGAGCGAGGCAGCAAAGAAGCGATTACGTGCAGGGCGAATGCTGCAAAAAGGCAAGGGCTGTGCCGAAGTGGCTCTGGCCGTTGGCGTGGCACGCCAGACGGTGTACACGTGGAAGGCGCTGTTTGATGAGGGCGGTATCGACGCACTGCGCGCCGTACCTGAACGGGGCCGCCCCGCACAGTTGGAACAGGGGCAACTGGAGCAAGTGGGAACGGCCCTCTTGCAAAGCCCAACGGTGCATGGCTTTGGCACCGAGTTGTGGACGATCAAGCGTGTGGGCGCGCTCATTGAGCGCATGCACGGCGTGCGGTTCAGCCAAGCCCATGTCTGGCGCATTCTGGGTGCGTTGGGTTTTAGTCCGCAAAAGCCGGACAAGCGTGCAATCGAGCGTGATGATGATGCTGTGCGCCACTGGAAACGCAGCACCTGGCCCGCTCTTAAAAAAAAGCCCAGCGAGAGAGGCGGCTGATTGTCTTTGTGGACGAGTCGGGCATTAGCGAGCGGCCCACGCGTGTACGCACCTGGGCACCCATTGGACAGACTCCTATCATCCAGTTCCATTTCAACTGGACCCATGTCTCGGTCATTGCAGGATTGACCCGCACGAACTGCCTGTTTCGACTGCACGAGGGGAGCATCAAGAAAGAAGAGATCGTCGATTTCCTCAAGGCACTCAAGGCTCACTTGAAGCAGCCCCTGCTGGTCATATGGGATGGGCTCAAAGCCCATCGAAGTCGTTTGGTGCGCGACTACCTGGACGGTTTGCATGGACACATCCAGATTGCATTTCTGCCGCCCTATGCCCCAGACATGAATCCGGTGGAGTACTTGTGGGCCTGGCTCAAACGGCATGCCCTGGCCAACTACTGCCCCGACAACCTGAGCGAGTTGCACGCCACCGCCCGCAACAAGCTCAAGAGCGCACAAAAGCGCCCCTCGATCATCGCCGCTTGCTGGCAACAGGCTACGTTGTGGTGATGTCATGAATTACGAGAAGCTCAATAATTCACCTATCGCTTGGACAGGACCGATTTTTAATTTGAAATATTTGCCCGCAGTGGAAACGATGGAACACCAAAGCAGACATATTTCGTGTTGGTCTGGGTAAGCGTAAACTTCGTCGTCCAAAATTCGTGTTTTCTAGTTTGCAATAAGTGGAGTTCCATGTCGCTATCCCCAAAAAATCTATCCTTGATCCAAAAGACCGGTCAGGCTGCCCATGGAGCAGCTGAAGCCATCGCAGCAACGGTTCGCGCCCAAGCGGAGAGCATGGTTGCCAGCGTTTCCAGTCAACCGTTCGGTGATGAATCTGAGCAATCCATTGCACGTTTTAAGGTGCTCGCCCGCCTGAGCCAGGGGCTTGTTGAAGTCGAAGCCAAGCTCCAGGAACTGTATGCCGTAGCATCTGACCTTGCCAACCCTGCATCTGATGTGATCATTGTGAAGGCTGTCAAGCAACGCAAGAGCACCAATGCCTTGGCCATCGATGTGGTTGCAAAGCCCGCCAAGGTAGTCAAAGTTGCCAAAGCAAAAAAGGGGGGCCGCAAAGCCGCCGCTCTGACCTCCAACGACACAACCCTTTTGCAATATCTGCAGAGCGTGTTGAAGGCAGGTGAGTGGACAGCCCAAACCGGCGCAGTCATGGCAGCGGGGGCCGGCCTGCCACTGGGTTCCGTCGGCGTCTCGCTCAAGAAGATTCTGGCATCCGGCGCAGTGAAGGCTGGGGAGCGTGGCATGTACCAACTCAGTTCTGCTATCGTCACTCCAGAGATGCAAGGTGTGCCGGCAAGGAAGACAAAACCAACCTCATCTAAAAAGGTCAAGGCTGTAACGGTTGTGGCATCCAATGCTCAAGAGGTAAAGTCGAAACCTGCCAAGAAGGCCAAGACCACACCGGCAAAGAAAGTCAAAGTAGCGACTCTTAAGCCTGCTGCCGCACCTGCAGCAGATGCACCCGCTGAAGCAGACGCTGCATTGGTGTAATTGCTGGTCAGATTCTATTTTCTGCGTGAATAAGGGCCCTTCGGGGCCCTTACTGTTGGCTCAGCATTTTGGCGAACACACGGCCTGATTCTTCCCAATGAATTTGCGGTTCACCATCTCCGAGCGTGGTCGATGGCGTCCACATAGAAAACAAGACATAGTCGCGCTCCCAGAAAAATGCGCCACGGGAAAAATTGAACCTGCAGCCTTTGATTTGTATCGAAGACCGTCATCCAACACGGTGGATTTGCTTGCTGGCTTGCTCATTCAAGCATCGTAGATTGGCTGTGTAAATGCTTCGTGTAGAAGGCGGTGGGATCTGAGTCAGCTTTCTAGATCTTCGCTCTTGTCAATGATTTGCAGCTTGAACTGAAAGCCCTCGAAAGTCATCAGCATTTCGCCGAACTGTTCCCATGACACTTCCCGCCCATCGATCACCAACATGGGAGGGCGTGTCCCAAACAATTCTGTACCCTCCGAGATGTCCGCTTCGATGCTTCCTTTCACTTCCATGTCTCTGATCTGCAAGCCGTACTTGCCATCTTCGACGTATTTGGTAGCCAACGTTGCGTGGATTCGTTTCACGAGGCGCCCCAACTGGCTAAACCTATCTTCACCAGGTGTACCAATCAATTGGAATTGGTAACCAGACGGTTCACCTTCATTGAGCTCAAATGCTTCAAGTGTCACCATGTCGCCCCCCATTAGCCTCGTCCTGAAATGGAACTCGTGGCGGACACCGTCAACGGCCGAAATTGAAATCGGATCGAGTGGGTGATTGTCGAAGTTCTCCACTCCAACCCTCTCGGCGACATCCGCGTTAAAGCATTGGGTGCACAGCAACAATGTTCCAGCATCGGTCGTGTAATGGGTAAGGTCGTGACGCGGTACCAACTTGCCACACCTTTCACAAGGATTTGAATTCATCTGCGGACCTTTGCTGACTTGCGCTTTCCTTGAACCTCAGTGCTGTTGGTGTAGCCGATGCAGTTCACCATGTTGGCGGCAGCCAACATTACATACCTATCAGAGTCTTCTGCAGTGATCCGCTTCAGCCAACTTGCCGTTTCCGCCTGAACGTAGGCAAGCAAGGCCTGTTCTGGATGTCCGGCGATAAACTGCCTGAGCAGTTCTTGGCTCTGGTCTGGGCCCTGGTCCATACCGAATTTGACGCTCGCGACATACCTTGTCATGCACACGTCAACATCATCATCCGTTATCTTTGGCCAAGTCACTCCTGACTCCTTCATGGCCAGAAAGCAGACGAACAGAATGTTGAGCAAGAATTCCATCTTTTCGTATGAAACCCCAAACTGCTTTTGAACAAGGAATGAAGTAAACAATGCCTGTTGCTCTCGCACGATCTCATCGGCGAGTTGCTCTTTTTGAGCAACGTCCAGTGCGCCCAACTTCACAACGGCGACGCCCACGTTCTCAAGAGAAATCTTTCCCCTACATTCGGCAGCAGTGGTAGGAATCCGAGTGGACATCTGGGTACCCTGAATACCTGCGCCGCAGGCCTCTTTGAATTGGCTAGATCTAATGAAAACCCGGCGGGTCACGACTCAGGAAACTGCTTCCAGATCCTCAGGCCAAACCTGCCATCGCAGCTCTGGCTTCTCCTGCCAGGGCTCGTTCTGCTTGGCCACTACCACCATACCTGGCGTTACGGGCGATTCATCCAGTCGGATAAGCCCGTCAAGGCCGCCGCGCTCACGCCAGACACCTGGAAGCGCGGTAGGAATGGACATGGTCAGATTGGTCATGGTGGGCTCCATCTTAGCGCCTCTCGGGCGCCGTCCGCTAGGACACGCTGCATTCAGCACCGGGCAAACCACCCTTTGAGCGGCTACACTGCGCCCTCTTTAACTACAGCCACAATCACCGATGACAACCGCACCGAAGAAAGAATCTGCCTTCATGAAGGCCCTGAAGCCAAGCGCTGAACTGGCCGCCATCGTGGGCGTGACTCCCCTGCCCCGTACAGAAGTCATCAAGAAGTTGTGGGAGTACATCAAGGCACACAATTTGCAGAACCCAGCGAACAAGCGCAACATCCTGTGCGACGCCAAGTTGCTGGCCGTCTTGGGGAAGCCTGAAGTGACCATGTTTGAACTCACTGGGCTGGCAGGAAAACACTTGTCGTGATTGAACTGGGGACCGCTCGCAGCGTGCCCCCAATTCCCCTGCCAAACCGACAATTGAACATCGACTGTTTATGTCGGAATCACTCGGTAGTGAAGTCTGACTTCGTGGCAGATCGACTGAATTCCATCCTTCCCCCTTTGGCCGCACGGCTCAGTGGAAAGCAGCCATCACAATCAACAGCACAAAGACGACGAATGCGATCTGCCAACGTTGTCTCGTGCGCTCCTCCGGTGAGGGCGGAAATTCCTGGTGCGTGCATCCGCAAAATGGACACACTGACTTTTTTGGTACGGGTGTCCAATGATTGCTGGCTGCCAGCGGTGGTCCGAGGATCAACCTGGGCACCATCAGCTTTTCACAGCTGCCACACTTGACCCGACTGTCACTTTTTTCAACACTTTGAGACCGGTTGACCGTAGGCCTGGCAACCTCCTTTATCAGTGTTGCACGTGGCCCCTTTTGATTCACCCGCGGTGAGAACTCAATAGCAATCCCCGTACCCGGATTGGCAACGGCAATCACATCGTTTGAATTGAAGTAGTGCTCGACTCCATTCTCATCGACAGCAAAGCCGTAGCGCTTCTCCTGTGAATACCATTTGATATGTCCACCCGTGGTGGGTGGCGACTGGGGTCGACTGATTGACGTAACTTTTGTGCGACTTTGACTGCTCACTCTATTGTCCTTTCAAAGAATATGTAACCCTTTGAAAGGTACCTAAAGTGGGCATCAAAAAAAGCTCGAATTGTCTCGGATGAAAATCGCGAGCTACTCTAGAACCCCCGTCGTAGGTATTGGCATGTGTTGCCAATTGGGAAATGTGCCAATGGTGGGTCTGCTGCTGTACTGGCACAGTAGCGCCCATGGTGGTGGATCAGCATTCCTTGGACGAATTCAGCGCAGAACAACTGCGCGAGATGGCCGCGCGATTGATGGGCGGCAACTGCGCCACCAGAGTGCGCTACTGGAGAAGCTCAGCTACGAGAACGCATTGCTCAAACGCAAGAAATTTTCACGGCTTCGTAGGAAGTTTCATGAAGGCACAATGACTGAAAAAGTGACGGTCCATTTTGTCACGATCAACCGACATCCAAAATTTCGTGCGCCCCATGTAGGGACGCCCTCCTCGGTATGACTTCCAGCTCTATATCTCCCAGAAGCAGAATACCGTCCCGCGTAACCATTGCGCTCACAACGATTCCATTCGAATTCGTTGCAAACACTTGTGCGAAACCAATATCAAGTGTCCATGAATGTCCGCTAAGAACATCTTCGACGGACCCTGCTCCACCACGAAATATCTGGACTTGATCCGGTAAGTTGTTGTACAGCTCTAATAAATGGATCGGCCAAACCAAATGTTTCCATGCCGAGGCGAGTTCGAATATGGCAAGGCAATCTTCAATACCAATGCACGCAATGGTTTTCGGTGAACTCAACTCCCATACGCTCTGAAAATCACCGAAGAAATCTCGCAGACCCTCAATAAATTCGACCGAATCGTGACTCATATCTTTGATCTCGTTCCACCGCGGCCTGAGATTTGATATCGATACAAGATCTCTTTCAATTCTAATTTCGGCGTCTGCAGGTGACTCCCCAGGGAAAACCATGACAAGAATTTTATTTGATTGGCTCATTCACTAATCCATACACAGAAATAAGGAAACCTGAAACAGGAATATGGGGTTCATTGCATCAAGAGTCAAGCGAATAGATAACCTTTTTCTTTATACGGCTGTTTCAGAGCGATATCCATGTGCGAAGCACACCAAACCGGCGAACGCCACGGGTACGCTGCGGCCGCCAAAATTGCAAATCATCATATGCAGTCATTGTTTTTGCCGTGGGTTGAAAACCGATTCGAAAAGACAATTTCTGATCTGGACAGCGATCCAATAGACACCGTTGAACCGACAAAAAAACAGGCCTTGCAATGACTGCTGAGTCATGAAGGCGAATGCGAAGGCGCAACCTAATAGGTGGCTTCTGTGCGACGAATTTCTGCATCACCGGGCCTCTTCAAGATCCAAGTGGCGCCTATCTCAGATGCAGCGATGGCCTGCGCCTTCCATTGACCGATTTGACTTCTTGCTTCACAACCTCAAACCCAACAACCGAAACCCGGGCCACCAGCTTGTCAATCAATTGGGTGTACTGACTCGCCAAACTCCGGTCATTGCGTTCCTGCGTAAAGCTGCGCTCGCTGCCAGAAAGCTCTTGGCGGTACTGTTTTGCCAGACCGAACTCGGCATCCAACATAGCCTTCTTCTGGGAGACATTCAGCGAGGCCGACTCAGCAACACCTACGGCATACAGTCCTTCAGCATCGGGCCTGGGTGGCTGAAGCGCCCATGCAGGGATACCTTCAATGAAGCCCTCATTTTGGGATTGGCGCTTTTTGGTCTTCGCTGCCTCTGCCTCGTTTCGCAATTCCTCCGCTTCAACTGTTCTTTCTGAATACTCTCTGCGGTGGGTTTGGATGCGCATGCAATGAGCACGGCACCGCTCATGATGGAAATGGCTGTGATGACTTTCATGATTGACTCCTACGGGGATAAACTGGTTTTTCAAATCTGCTTTTCGGCAGGGTTAGTTGCGTTTTCAGAGCCGCACAAAATCTGGAACTCTGGCTTCAAAGATAGGCTTTGCACGCACGCGCCTAAGCGCCCTTTTGGTTGCTGCAACGCAGTTGAACGAAAAATCTTTCAAACTGACGGAAATGCATCTCTTGCGCTTGCC
>CANBYM010000082.1 GCA_947373605.1 Comamonadaceae bacterium | reverse complement strand
TGGTCAGGCCCGCAAGCCGATGGGCTGCTGGGGCCGCTACTGCGCCGATAATCGGAACTGCCATCGGCGCACACCGCGTTTGGCGGGCACTATGCGGGGTACCTGTTGTTACGCCGACTGCGCCCACTTATTTATTTACATCCGGAGTTCTCTTTATGACCACCGTTACTGCACAAGCGCGCCGCGATTTTCTGAAGAATGCCGCAACGGCGTCCGCCTTGGCTGCCCTGCCCGCGCTGGGCCTGGCCCAAACTACTGCCCCAGCCGAACGCAAATTTGCGCCCGAGTCCGGCAACTGGCGCACCTTTGAAGTCACCACCCGCGTGGACATTCTCAAAGCTCAGGGCACGACCCGGGTGTGGTTGCCCATGCCCTCCATCAATTCCGACTGGCAAAGATCGCAGGAAAGCAGCTATGCCAGCAACGGGCTGGTCCGCGTTGAGCACGAAGGCCGTGGCGGCGCGCGCATGCTGTACGCAGAGTTTGCCGAAACGCAGGAAAGGCCCTTTGTGGAACTGACCAGCCGCGTCCAGACGCAAAACCGCAAAGTGGATTGGAATGCCAAGCCCAAGACCACCGAAAGCGCATCCACCTTGAAATACTGGTTGCAGGCCACTGACCTGCTGCCCACCGACGGCATCGTGCGCAAAACTGCGCTGGAAGCCACTGCCGGCGCCAAAACCGACGTGGAAAAAGTGCAAAAGCTGTACAACTGGATTGTGTCCAACACCTACCGCGAACCCAAGGTGCTGGGTTGCGGCGAAGGCGATATCAAAACCATGCTGGAAACCGGCAACCTGGGCGGCAAGTGCGCCGACCTCAACGGGCTGTTCGTCGGCCTGTGCCGCTCATTGGGCATCCCAGCGCGTGACGTGTATGGTCTGCGTGTGGCGCCTTCGGCCTTCGGTTACAAAGAACTCGGTGGCAACTCTGCCAGCCTCAAAGGCGCACAACACTGCCGCTCCGAGGTCTATCTCAAGGGCCATGGCTGGGTGGGCATGGATCCGGCCGATGTGGCTAAGGTAATGCGCCAGGAAACCGCGGAGTGGATCAAGACCCCGGATAACGCCGTAGTCGCTCCGGTCAAGAAGGCACTGTTCGGCGGGTGGGAAGGCAACTGGATGGCTTTCAATTCAGCAAGCGACGTCAAGCTGCCCGGCGCGCAGGGCCCGCAACTCGGATTCCTGATGTACCCCATCGGCGAGAACGCTGCAGGGCGTTTGAACTCTTACGCACCTGATGATTTCAAGTACCAGATCAGCGCGCGGGAGATTAAGGCATAACTTTCAAGTTAACCCTGCAAACTCAGCGCGTGGTGTCGAAGGTGATCTTCGATAAACGTGCTGATGAAATAGTAGCCATGGTCATAGGCCGCATGCCGCCGCAGAGTCAGGGGCTGGCCTGCATTCGCGCATGCCGCCTCGAGCAGATGCGGGTGTAGCTGCTCTGCCAAAAACTTATCGCCCAAGCCCTGGTCTATCAAAATGCCGCGCGGGTACAGCGCAGTGCTGCGTTGTACCATGAGCGCGCAGGCGTCGTGGGCCTGCCAGTGCGTGCTGTCGCTACCTAGATAGCCTGTAAATGCCTTCACGCCCCAGGGGCATTGGGTCGGCGCACAAATGGGCGCCAATGCAGAGAGCGATGCAAAGTGCGTCGGGTTACGCAGTGCCAGCGTGAGCGCACCATGCCCTCCCATAGAGTGGCCCATAACGCCCAGTCGCTGCAAATCGATCGTCGTAACGTGACCCAGCAGCGGCAGCAAGTCATGCAGCAGGTAGCTCTCCATGCGGTAGTGCTTGGCCCACGGCTCTTGCGTGGCATCCAGATAAAACCCTGCGCCCACACCGAAGTCCCACGCATCCGCCTCTCCTGCCACACCAGCGCCACGCGGGCTGGTGTCCGGCGCGATGAGCGACAGCCCCAGTTCAGCGGCCACGCGCTGGGCACTGGCTTTGGTCATAAAGGTTTCTTCGGTGCAGGTCAGACCCGCTAGATACATCAACGCAGGGACTTTGACCGCATCGGCCCCAAGCGCCTGAGCCGGCAGAAACACCGAAAAGCGCATGGGCAGCCCGATGGCGCTGGACGCGTGCTGGTAGAAGCGCTGCTCCCCGCCGAAGCAGGCGTGGGCGCTGAGCAGTTGCAGGTTTTGCATCTCAATAAATGACCACGCCGCGAATCGACTCGCCGCGCTTCATCAGATCAAAGCCTTTGTTGATGTCTTCCAGCGGCATGGTGTGGGTGATCAGCTTGTCGATGTTGATCTTGCCCTCCATGGACCAGTCCACAATTCTGGGCACGTCAGTGCGGCCGCGCGCGCCGCCGAAGGCCGACCCTTCCCACTTGCGGCCGGTCACCAGTTGGAATGGGCGGGTACTGATTTCGGCACCGGCCTCGGCCACGCCGATGATGATGCTGCGGCCCCAGCCCTTGTGGGTGCACTCCAGCGCCTGGCGCATGACTTTGGTATTGCCGATGCATTCGAAGCTGTAGTCCGCGCCACCATCGGTGAGCTGAACAATGGCATCCACAATGTTGCCGCCGGCAACTTCGATGTCTTTGGGATTGATGAAGTGGGTCATGCCGAAGTCGCGCGCCATTTTTTCACGTGCGGGATTCAGGTCGACGCCGATGATCTTGTCCGCACCCACCATCTTGAGGCCTTGAATTACGTTCAGGCCAATGCCGCCCAAACCGAACACCACTGCGTTGGCACCCGCCTCCACCTTAGCCGTAAAGATCACTGCGCCGATACCGGTGGTGACGCCGCAACCGATGTAGCAGACCTTGTCAAACGGCGCATCGTCGCGAATCTTGGCCAAGCTGATTTCGGGCGCGACAGTGTAATTGCTGAAGGTGCTGGTACCCATGTAGTGAAAGATGGGGTCGCCATTCAGGCTGAAGCGGCTGGTGGCGTCGGGCATCAGGCCTTTGCCCTGCGTGCCACGAATGAGTTGGCACAGGTCGGTTTTGCGCGAGAGGCAGAACTTGCACTGGCGGCACTCGGGCGTGTAGAGTGGAATGACATGGTCGCCCTTTTTGAGCGAGGTCACACCGGGGCCAACGTCCACCACAATGCCAGCGCCTTCGTGGCCCAGAATGGCGGGGAAGATGCCTTCGGGGTCCGCGCCCGAGAGCGTGTAGTAGTCGGTGTGGCAAATGCCGGTGGCCTTGATTTCGACCAGCACTTCGCCGAATTTGGGGCCTTGCAGGTCTACGGTTTCAATGGTCAGGGGCTGGCCTGCTTTCCAGGCGACGGCGGCTTTGGTTTTCATGGTGGTGCGTTGAGATTGGTGGTTTTGACGGAGAACTCTACGATGACTTCGTCGCGCACGGCGAGCAATCCGCCCAATACCGAGTAAGGCGTAACGCCGAAGTCGCTCTGGCGTAAAACAAGGGCGCCTTCGGCAAGGAATTGGCCTGCGGCATCTATGGCTTGGGGCAAACCGCGCACCGTAACGGGCACCCACATTTCGCGCGTCTGGCCGTGCAGTTCCACCGCCACCTTGGCAGCGAACTTGGGCGCTTCGCCGGAAATCTCCAGCGAACTGATGCGCACAAAGGGAAACTGGTCGGCCTGCAGATTGAATTCACCCAGCATGTGTTCGCGGGTGGACGCCACCGACTCTGCCGACAATGGGTTGGCAAAGCTGTCGCCCACGGCAGCGCGCTGATCCGGGTTGTCCATCTCCAATTGGTCCAGCCGGAATTCCAATGCAAAACGCGAGGCGCTTGGGCCATCCGGGCTTAGATAAAAATAGCCTTGAAACTGTGGCGCGGACAACACATGGTTGTGCCCGAAACGTGCTGCCTTACCGGCGCGAAAGGCAAACATGCGCACGGTGGACTGCGCGGGGGCCAGCGAGAAGAGCTTGCCGCCTGGCTCGACCGTGAGTGGCGCTACATCGATCGGAGCCTGCGCAACCGCGAACGCGCTGCTAGCGCAGACCAGCAGCAGGCCGGCCAGCCGCGCACGCGCCCCTAAGAAAAACATCCACGGGGCGGGCGCGGCTTTCACTTACAGCGTGGGGTAATCGGTGTAACCCTTGGCACCCGGCGTGTAGAAGGTGCTGGCATCGGGCGCATTCATGGCGGCACCGGCCTTCACGCGCGCAGGGAAGTCGGGGTTGGCCAAAAAGCCGGTTCCGAATGCCACGGCGTCGAGCTTGCCCGCAGAGATGGCCGCCTCGGCCTCGTCGCTGCTGTAACCCATGTTGCCGATCAGCACTCCTTTGTAGTGGGCGCGGGCCACGGGCATGACATCGCCGGTTTGCACACCGAAGAAGTCGGCCCGCATGACGTGCAAGTAAGCGAGATTAAAGCGATTCAGGTGCTCGGCCAGATACTCCGTCCAGGCCAGCGGGTCGCTGTCTTTCATATCGTTGTAGCTGTTGAGTGGCGACAGGCGCAGGCCCACGCGGCCGCTTCCGATGGCAGCACTCACGGCGGTGAGCACTTCAAACAAAAAGCGGGCTCGGTTTTCGATAGCGCCGCCGTAACCGTCGATGCGGTGGTTGGCGCTGTCACGCAAAAACTGGTCAATCAGGTAGCCGTTGGCACCGTGAACTTCCACGCCGTCAAAGCCAGCGGCAATCGCGTTCTTTGCGGCCTGTGCGAATTGCTGCACGATGACAGCAATCTCGGCTTCGGTCAGCGCGTGCGGCATCGCATTGGGCAGTTTGCCTTCGGGCGTGTGTGCTTCACCAGCCAATGCGATGGCGCTGGACGATACGATGGGCGTGCCGCCGTTGAGGGCAGGATGGGCCGCGCGACCGGCGTGCCAGATTTGCAAGAATATTCTGCCGCCTTTAGCATGCACGGTGCTGGTGGTTTGCTTCCAGGCTTCGACTTGCGCGGCGTTGTAAATGCCGGGTTCGCTCACAAAGGCTGAGGTGTTTTCCGCAATCATGGTGCACTCGGTTATGACCAGCCCGGCACTTGCGCGCTGGGCGTAGTACTCGGCCATGAGCGCATTGGGGATGTGCCCGGCGTCAGCGCGGGCACGTGTCAGCGGGGCCATGAGCATGCGATTGGTCAGCGTAACGGAGCCGGCTTGCAGGGAATCAAACAACATTTTTAAATCCAGACAGAAATGGGAAAGATGGCAGAAGTTACCACCCTCCCATTCACATGGGGCCGCACAGGGCTATTGAAAGTCAGCTGCGCTTATTTGCCGGCGCGTAGGCAATGACTTCCTGCTCGATGGCACCGAAGACGCTGTGACCCGCCGCGTTTTTCATTTCAATACGGATGGTGTCGCCCACTTTCATGTACTCGGTGACGGCCTGGCCGTCCTGCACCACTTCCATGGCGCGCTTTTCGGCAATGCAGCTATAGCCCTTGGGCCAGCTGGTGCCACTCTTCTTCTCAACACCTTTATTACTGATGGTGCCTGAGCCGATGATAGAGCCCGCGCCCACTCTGCGGGTCTTGGCAAGATGGGCGATGAGTTGGCCGAAGTGGAAAGTCATCTCGGGACCCGCATCGCACATGCCGACTTTGCGGCCGTTCCAGGTGCATTGCACAGGCAAGTGCACGCGGCCTTTGCTCCAGGCCTCGCCCAACTCGTCAGGCGTCACTGCCACCGGTCCGAATGCTGTCGCGGGCTTGCTTTGCACAAAGCCAAACCCTTTGGCCAACTCCGGAGGAATCAGATTGCGCAGGCTCACATCATTGACTAGCATGACCAGACGGATGCCGTCCAGCGCGCGGTCCGGCGCACAACCGATTGGAATGTCGGAGGTAATAACTGCCACTTCCGCCTCGAAGTCCACACCGAAGGCTTCGTCCACACAAGTAATCTGATCTTGCGCACCCTGCAAGTCGTCACTACCGCCCTGGTACATCAAGGGGTCGGTATAAAAGCTCTCCGGCACTTCCGCGCCACGCGCCTTGCGCACCAACTCCACGTGGTTGATGAAGGCCGAACCATCGGCCCACTGGAATGCGCGGGGCAGCGGCGCCATACAGCGCGTCGGATCAAACGGAAAGGCGTTGAGGGCGCGCCCGGCGTTGAGCGCGTCGTACACGTCCTGCAACTGGGGCGACAAATAGTTCCAGTCGTCCAGCACCTGCTGCAGGCGATTGGCAATGTTGGAGGCGTATTGCGCCACGCTCAGGTCGCGTGACACGACCACGAGCTGGCCGTCGCGGGAGCCGTCTTTATAAGTTGCGAGTTTCATGGGGGCATTTTCGCCGCAATTTTTGCCCCGTCCCGCTGGCATACACTGAACCGTTAGTCGAATGTTTTTTTGTTGAATTGCACCCCATGCCTGCCGCGAAAGCCCTCCGAACCCGCCCCCAATCCGCAGGCCGGCTGGTGTTCGTCTGGCTGACACTGGCAGTGGCGCTGGTGCACTTGGCTCTTCTGATGGGCCTGCCCGATAGGCTGACCATGTTTCAAAATGACGCAGTGCAGGCCACTAAGCGCTTTACCACCCGAACGATTGCGCCCGAACCCCCAACGCCATCAACGCTGGTGAGTCCGCCGGCAGCCGCAAAGCCGCCTCGCACCAAACCAGCTGCTGCCACACCAGTGCAGACGCCAATTCCCACGCCCATTCCAGAAGCATACCCCGCCGGCACTGATTCGGCACCCATAAGCAATCAAACCACGGCTATCCCAGATCCGACCGCTGCGGCGCCTGTTGCCGCAGCATCCAGCGCACCAGTGGCCGGAACTGCAAGCGTCAACGCCGTGCCGCCCGAGCTACCGCCTAAGTTGCTAATTCCACCATCGGTGCGCTTGCTTTATGACGTTAAAGGCGTAGTCTCATTCGCCTACACCGGTGGCAGCGAGTTGCTGTGGCTCAATCAGGGCGACCTCTACAGCGCGCGCCTGCAAATCACCAAATTCGGCTTCAACCTCCGCACCTGGACCAGCAAGGGCGAGATCAGCCGGCGGGGCCTGGAGCCGCTTCGCTTCGGAGACCAGACTCGCAGTGAAATTGCGGCGCTCTTCCAGCGCGACAAAGGCATCGTGTCTTTCAGCGACAAGTCGCCCGATGTACCGCTGTTGCCGGGCGCGCAGGATTATTTGAGCAGTTTCTTTCAACTGGCGGGCTTGTTGGCGGGGCAACCGCAGCGTTACCCGCCGGGCAGCAGCATCCCCTTTCAGGTGGTCAACGCGCGGGGTGCCGAGCCTTGGGTATTCACGGTCGACGGGCCGGAAACGGTCGAATTGCCCGACGGATCCAAGGGTGGAATCAAACTCACGCGTGAACACGATGCCCAATCCGACACCACCGTCGAACTTTGGCTGGCACCCGACTTGTTATACGTGCCGATTCGTATCCGCTTGAGTCAGGGCAACGGCGATTTTGCAGAACTTTTGTGGCGTTCGGCACAAAAACCCGATTAAGCGGGATTTGCAGACCAAAAGCCTGTTACTCTTGTTTTCAGAGAGATAGCTCCCAATTGCAATGCAACCTAGGAACCTTCGCCCTCATGCATACCTTGTACGACTCTGAAACGTTTTCGGTCACCCACATGCTGGCTAACCCAGAATCTGATTCCCAACACCCCTCAGGCGCGAGCAAATCCGAATACGGAACTCAGGTGCTGCCCATGCTGGCACGCCACGGTTTCGAAATCGTAGACAAGCGCTCGGGCAAAGAGGTGTATTTGGACGGCTCTTGGGCCGAGATGTTTCAGCAGCACATCCAGGCCTGGCAGGTCAACACCCCGACGCAGGAAGAGGTGGAAGACACGCTGGAGCAGTACTCCGGGTTGGCGCAAAACCCGGTAGTGATGCACTGAACCTGCTGCAGAAGAGTATTTGGCGCTAGTCGCCCATTGCCTCACCCAGCACAACCGGCTTGGTCGCGCTCCACTGCGCATTGAACTGCAGAGTTCCTGTAGGGAACAGTAGGACCACCGTCGAACCGAGCAAAAAGCGGCCCATCTCGTCGCCCTGCTTTAAAACAACCTGACCCGCTTCGTACTGCCACTCGCAAACCTGTGGATTACGCGGGGGATTGACCTGGCCGTGCCACACCGTGGCCATGCTACCGACAATGGTGGCGCCCACCAGCGTAAGCACAAAGGGACCGCGGTTGGAATCAAACACGCACACGACCCGCTCATTGCGGGCAAACAGACCAGGCACGCCGCGTGCGGTGACCGGGTTGACCGAGAACAAATCGCCCGGCACATAAATCATGCGGCGCAGCATGCCGTCGCATGGCATGTGGATACGGTGGTAGTCACGGGGACTCAAATAAATCGTGGCAAAAGCGCCGTCATGAAACTGCGAAGCCAGCGTGGCGTCACCACCCACTAGCGCGGTGGTGCTGTACTGGTGGCCTTTGGCCTGAAAAATCTGGTCGACGGCAATGGTTCCAAACTGGCTGATGGCGCCGTCCACCGGACACAGGTAAGCTGCCGTTGCCAGTGGTCGTGTACCGGGTTTCAGGGCGCGGGTAAAAAACGCATTGAAGCTGTCGTAGCTGCTAATGTCTTCATTGGCGGCCTCGGCCATGTTGACGCGATAGCGCTTTATGAACCAGCGGATGATTCCGGTGGTCACTGTGCCCCATTTTCCACCGGCGACCCAACCGCCGAAAACGGTGAGTGCGCGCTTTGGTAACAAGTACTGCACCATTACGGCAAAAGAATCAGACATGGCAGGTACCTTCTAAATAGGGTCGCCGAACAGCGGGCCGCGAATTATAGTTAGGGCATGACCGCAGCCCGCATACCGCCGATTCAGTGTCTTTTGACGTTTGAGGCCTTGGCGCGCTTGCGCAGCGTAACGCAGGCCTCTGAGGAGTTGTGCGTCACACCCAGTGCGGTGAGCCACCGGGTGCGCCAGCTGGAACAAATCATCGGCACCAAGCTCTTTGGCCGGGCCGATTTTTCGCTCACTGTCGAGGGCAGTGAATACTTGGCCCACGTGCGCGAGGGGTTGGCGATTTTGCAAAAGTTTCCCACCTCGGCGGCGGCGCCGGGCAAGCGCAAATTGCGTCTGGCGGTAACGCCGACGTTCTCGCGCTCGATACTTATCCCGCGTCTACGGCAGTTCACAGACGCCTATCCGGAGATTGACCTTACATTGCAGGTATCCATTCCGCTGCTGGATGTGGTGGCGGAAGACGCCGACCTGTTGGTGCGGTTTGGCGCGGGTCGCTATGCGGACCTGGAATATGTCTGCCTGGCCAAAGACGATGTCATTCCGCTGGCCTCGCCGGCCTTTGTGCGGGAACACGGCCCGTTTGACAACGCAGAAGACCTGGAAGGCATTGCCTTGCTGCGCAGTCCATTAGAGCCCTGGCGCACCTGGTTTGCAGCCAACGGACTGGACTGGCCGGAGCCGGTGGATGGCTCGCAATTCAACGACATCGGTCTGATGTGCGACGGCGCTGCCGCCGGTATGGGCATTGCGCTAGTGCGGCTTAAGCTCGGTGCCCCTTGGCTGGAAAACGGCACACTGGTGCGACTGGGAACTACGGCCCCGTTTATCAACCCCATTCCCAGCCCGCACGCCCATTACCTGTGCTGGCGCACCGGCGCCATGGATCGCTGGGAAGTGGCGGCATTTGCAGAGTGGCTTAAGCAGGCATTGGGCTAACGAACCTTGACTGATATGGGCTGGGAGCGGGTACCTACGAAAGTCGGCGTTCTGCATCGTCACCTTTGCAGTCATTCGGCCCAAACACTAACGGTCATTTAAATTCACCTGTGTGAAGCCAGCGCTGGACTTTGCGACTGCGTTGGCACTGTGAGCGATTGTCTGGCTACTGTGAAAAGCCAGCTTGTATCGGCAAGTGTGAGTGTGACGGATCTCCTATTCAATGCCGTTAAGCTGTTAACTTACTAAGGGGTTGATTTCATTGATCGGCCACTCGAAGCCTGGTTAGATAGCGCTCTACTTCACTCAGCAATTCATCACGCAGTGGCGATTCCGATTCCGTCTCCATTTCTCCATGAATGAGCGACAACTTGAACCATGAATTCCTAAGCTCACCCAGAGCTAGGGACATTTCCAACATTTTTAGACTTGGCCGTGGTGCCAGGGAATCACTTGGCACGGAAGTCCCCCCCCTTTTTTAAACTAGGCTAAAAGGTTTCCCAGTCATTTTCGTCAGCGGTTGTCGCAGCCTTGACCGACACGACAGGTTTGGGCAGTGAAACGGGTTTGACTGCAACAGCTTTCGTTTTTACCGTTACTTTTGGTGTGGCACGCCTCTCGGGACCCTTTTGTGGTGCAGGCTTCGCAGCCGATGATCGAACCGTAGTTCGAGCCAATGCGTCGTTAGCCCCTAATCTGAATGCGGCAACGGTCTCCACAAGTTCCCCGGCTTGGGATCTCAAACTGCTTGCGGCTGCGGCCATCTGCTCCACCAGCGCGGCATTTTGTTGTGTTGCTTGATCCATCTGACTGACTGCCTCGCCAACTTGTGCGACACCAGCAGCTTGCTCACTACTTGCTGAGCTGATTTCTCCCACCAAGTCACTCACCCTGCGAATGGAACTAACAACTTCCGTCATCGTCGTTCCAGCTTCATCGACGAGTGCAGTGCCGTGTTCTACTCTTTCAACGCTGGCGTTAATCAAACTTTTGATTTCCTTGGCAGCATCCGCGCTGCGCCCTGCCAGAGAGCGAACCTCGGACGCAACCACCGCAAAACCACGTCCCTGCTCACCAGCGCGGGCGGCTTCGACCGCTGCATTAAGGGCCAGGATATTGGTCTGAAAGGCGATTCCATCAATCACACTGATGATCTCGGAAATCTTCCTGGATGAATCGTTGATTTCCTTCATGGTGTCAACGACCCGACCCACAACTTCTCCACCTTTTACGGCAACCGTTGATGCACTCACGGCAAGTTGATTTGCCTGGCGGGCATTGTCTGCGTTGTGCTTCACTTGAGAACTCAACTCCTCCATGGAAGCTGCGGTTTCTTCCAGCGCACTGGCCTGGCTCTCAGTACGGCTTGATAAATCCTGATTTCCTTGAGCAATTTCAGCGCTGGCTGTGGCAACGCCTTCCGAACCCTCTCGTACGTTGGATACAACCTTCACCAAACTCTCGGTCATGCCCGTCATTGCACGCAGCAATTGTCCAATCTCGTCCACGCTTTCACTGTGAATCGTATTCGTCAGGTCGCCAGATGCAACCCTCTCGGCTAACCTGACAGCATCACTGACTGGCGAGGTAATTGATCTTGTAATCGCCCAAGCAAGCCATGCTCCAACGGCGATTGATACTGCCAGCAACGCAATAACCAGATTACGGGTCGCCAAATACTGGCTTTGTGATGACAGGTATGCGGCGTCGGCACCTTTGGTTTGGAAGTCAACATCCTTTTGAATCGCAGCCTGTGAATCATTGAAAGCTTTGCTCGACGTTCCCGCGTAAAAAATTCTTACCTGCTCACGGTCACCTTGCGTAGCACGAGAGTTTTTTAGCAATTCAGCCTGCACTGAAAAGTAGTTCTGTTGTGCGGCTTGGATGGCGGCATATAGGGTTTGCTCCTCGCCGGGATTCAAGGTATCGGCATAAGCCTTCAATGCTTTGTCTGCTTTTTCCTTATCATCGCTGATCCGCTTTTCAGCCTGTGTAAACTGCTCTTCCGAGGAATTCATGACATGCCTTGCCTCTGCGCGGCGCATATCATTGAGCACGTTTCGGTATTCCCCGAGTGTCCGGGTTCCAACCAACCAGTTCGTTGCAATGTCAGCAGTGGCATCGTTGATCAATGCTAATTTCGCAATGGAAAACAACCCGATCATCAGGGTCAATGCCAACACAACTGCAAAACCCGATCCAAGCCTCGCGCCGATTTTGAAATTGGAAAAATTCATTTAATCCTCCGTGACGAACTGACTGCCGATATCAAATGATCTTAGAGCTTTTTCTGGCAACACCTTGGAAACATTTCAGGATGAAAAGAGTGCATTGGTGTTGCCAAAGATTACTTTGCGGTGGATGAATCACCATGCTACCAATAGGATCGACCCAGGCCAAAGGAAGTATGCTTAGGTTTTTCTCGCGCAGAGCCAGTTTTCTGTGGAACGCAATGCAGTTAAGAAGACCTAAGGGCTATTTGTCTGTCGCTATAAATTCAAACCATAGCCTGATTCGATGGTTTTGTATTTGTCTGCTTACGTTGATCTCGCCCGCGGCCCTGTCAAGCACCTATTCCTTGCCATCAGGATTCGGTACAGCGCCATTTTCCGGTTGCACGCTCAGCAGCGGGACAACTTATACCTGCGGCTCTATCAGCCTTGCAAACAGCACGGTGGTCAACATCACGAGTTCAATGACCATCAATGCGAGCGGCTTCACAACCGGCACCTCGGTCATAGTTTCAACTTCGCAGGGAGTTAACGTCACCATAAAGGTCAGTAGCGGAAGTGGAATCGTGATAGGAAACAACTCCTCCATTACCGCAAACCTGATATCCGGTGACAATATGTCGCTAGGTACAGGAGTTTCCGTTATCGGAAACTTAAGCGCACTTGGCAACAGTATTTCGGTTGGTAATAATACCGTGATCGTTGGCAACCTGGCTTCCGACAGTCAAAGTTTTAGCTCTGGCAGTGTTGTCTACGGCAGTTGTACATCAAACGCATCAAACTGCGTCACGCTATCTCCTTTGCTGGACTGGCACATGGACGAAAACGCTTGGAATGGTAGTACTGGCGAAGTCCAAGACAGCAGTGGACACGGGCGCACCGGAACGGCCCAAGGCGGCGCCAGCACGACTTCTCCGGGCGAGCTTTGTTCGTCTGGTAATTTTTCAGGATCCAATGGAGTTACCGGCGGCGCAATCAACCTTGGTATCGGCGGCACCAGCGCGTTCTCGTTCATGGCCTGGGTCAAATGGGGAACAGCGCCGTCGTCCGTCAATTCCTGGGCGAATATTTTTTCCAACAATTCCAACACCGCCTCTGACAGCGGCCAGTTCTGGATCCAGCACAACTCCACCAATGCGCTTTACGAAGTGGCGCTAACGACCAGTTCATCGCGCGGTTTTACGCAAAGTGCGACCGCTACCGCACAAGGCGTCTGGCAGCATGTGGTCGGAACTTATGACGGTGCCACCTTACGCATATTTGTCAATGGCGTGCAGGAAAGCTCGACCAGCCTCACGGGCACCATAACGCCCTTTTCCTCAAACTACATCCTGGACGTCGGGCGCTGGGGATTCAACTCCGGGCCACGCTGGTTTACCGGACAGGTCGATGAAGTGATGGCGTTCGGCAGCGCCCTGAATGCCACCCTGATCAAGGGCATCTATACCAACCAGTCGCAAGGCAAAAACTGGGACGGCAGCACGCGAACCTGCGCCGTTAGCGGGCCCGACCATGTGGAACTGGTGCATAACGGGAGTGCCCTGACCTGCACGCCCAAGGCTATAACGGTCCTGGCGTGCACCAGCAGCAGCTCTTGTAATGGCGTGAGTGCTAACCAGTACAGCGGAAGTTTCAGCTTCTCCCCCGCGGCTATTTCGGGCGCACAATGGTGTCTTGATTCGGCTTGTGCCTCACCCATCAGCGGTTCCACCACATTGAGTAATGGAACCACTATCTATTTGCGCCAGCCCAGTGCCAGCTCGACCACGCTGGCGGCCAGTTCTAGCAGCACCAGGAACACCACGGTGCAGTGCAGTAATACTGCAAATTCCACATTCAACTCAAGCAGCGCCTGCGCCATAAGCTACGCCAGTGCCGGGTTTCTGATGAACGTTCCCAACCATTTGTCCTGCACCCCACTGAGCATTACACTGCAGGCAGTGCAGGCCAGCGCTACCTCCAACACCTGTGTGCCTGCGTTTCAAAATGTCAGCCGCAACGTGCAGCTTGCTACGGCCTACTTGAACCCGGCCAGTGGCGGCAAGCAGGCAAGCCTGAGCTACACCACCTCGTCGGGTGGTGCCAGCGGTTCCATTGCCGCACTCTCAGCCACTGCGTCCTCACCTACTACGCTCTCGAGCCTGTATTTCGACAATACGGGACGCGCCACGCTCACCAACTTTCAATACCCCGATGTCGGACAAGTTGCATTGAATCCGGTCTACAGCGGCAGCGCCGCGACTGGTGACAGCGGGCTCGCACTGACAGCCATAAGTGGAAATACCTTTATTGTTGCGCCCGCAGGATTCGCGTTCTCAGCAGTTACGTCACCTCAAGTTGCCGGGAATCCTGTTGCTGTCACAGTAACAGCCCAGAACGCGTGTGCGACACCTGGCACAGCGCCTAATTTTGGCCAAGAGACGACAGCCCAGACCGTCAATTTGAGCTCCACCAATCCTCAACCCGCCTTGGGCAATGCAACGGCAATCAGCCAGCCTTTGACAGGCTTCAACAATGGCTCCAAGGCGGCAAACATCACCTGGATGGAGGTGGGAACCATTGACTTGGTAGCCGCTGTTACCAATTACCTTGGCAGCGGACTCAATGCCACCTCCACCAAATTGGCTGTCGGCAGATTCATACCTTCGTACTTTGATACCCAGGTCACCGCAGCGTGCAACAGTTTTTCGTATTCTGGACAACCGTTTAGCAGCCAGGTGACGGCCCACGCGACCGGCACCGCAACCGCTGCAGGATCAGTCACCGCCAATTACGGGGGCGCAACATGGGCCAAAGCAGTAACACTCTCAGACGCCAATGGCATTGCCGGAGCGCTTGCTCCATCCACGGTTGCAGCGACTTCATTCAACGGTGGTACAGCTACGACATCCACCGCGTTCACATTCACTTCAGCGCAGACAGTACCCTCCCTGATTGCCTTGAAGGCCACTGATACTGACTCGGTAAGTTCAAACACTGCCAACCAGGCGACCACCACCATTCGCAGTGGTCGATTGCGTGCACTCAATAGTTATGGCTCAGATCTGCTGGCTCTACCGGTTCCCGTTACCGCGCAATACTGGAACGGCTTGGGCTGGGTGACTAACACTGCCGACAACTGCACAAAGCTGCCGGTCCCAACCAGCGGCAACGGCCTTGTCTATAACGGTGGTGTAAGCGCAAACAAAACCTCCCCGAGCATGAACGGGGTGACCAGCGGCAATGCCACTTTATTGGCTGGTGACGCAGGCTTCAAATTCACTGCGCCGGGCAAAGGAAATTTTGGGTATGTGGACATCTCTATCACCAGCCCGGCATGGCTGATGTATCCGTGGACGGGCAGTGGCAATGTAAAACCCACTGCCAAAGCAGTTTTCGGCATCTACAAAAGCCCCTTGATTTATAGGCGCGAGAACTATTGATGCCTTTTGTCCTGACACCACCATAGATGTTTTAGGCATCAGGGTACGTTGATGGCATTATGTTGTTCAT